>NZ_CP139986.1:4200000-4500000 GCF_034424175.1 Kluyvera intermedia | reverse complement strand
AGCCAGAATTGATCAGCGAAGCGTTAAAAAATAACATTATGCTGGTCAGTCCCACTACGCTGCTGGTGGCGTTGCGTACTATTGCTAATCTGTGGCGCTATGAGCATCAAAGCCGTAATGCGCAACATATTGCTGAACGCGCCAGCCGCTTATATGACAAAATGCGCCTCTTCGTTGATGATATGTCGTCGATCGGCCAGAGTCTCGAAAAAGCGCAGGATAACTACCGTCAGGCGATGAAAAAACTCACCTCGGGGCGGGGTAACGTGTTGTCTCAGGCGGAGGCGTTCCGTCATCTTGGCGTCGAGGTGAAGCGCGAGATCAACCCCGATCTCGTCGAGCAAGCGACCTCGCAGGATGATGAGTTCCGACTGCGTGATGATGAAGAGTTGAATGATGACAATCCGTTAGCGGCAGAACACCGCTAATTCAGCGCTACCGGCGATTTCGTAACGGGGTGGAATCGTAGGGCAATCGTGCCCAATCTGTTACACTCCATGAACATTTTCTTGATAAGCAGGCATAGAGATGGTTGAGGATTCACAAGAAACGACGCACTTTGGCTTTCAAACAATTGCCAAAGATCAGAAGGTAGACATGGTGGCGCATGTATTCCATTCTGTCGCCGCAAAATACGATGTTATGAATGACCTGATGTCATTCGGTATTCATCGTCTCTGGAAGCGTTTTACCATTGATTGCAGCGGCGTGCGCCGTGGACAGACAGTTCTCGATCTGGCGGGCGGTACCGGTGACCTGACGGCGAAATTCTCGCGTATGGTGGGCGAAACCGGGCGCGTCGTGCTGGCTGATATTAACGACTCGATGTTGAAAATGGGTCGTGAAAAGCTGCGTAATATTGGCGTAGTGGGTAACGTAGAATACGTTCAGGCGAACGCAGAAGCGCTGCCATTCCCGGATAACACCTTTGACTGCATCACCATTTCTTTTGGCCTGCGTAACGTCACTGATAAAGACAAAGCGCTGCGCTCCATGTATCGCGTACTGAAGCCAGGTGGCCGCCTGTTAGTGCTGGAGTTCTCCAAGCCGGTTATTGACCCCCTGAGCAAAGCTTACGATGCTTACTCGTTCCATATTCTGCCGCGCATTGGCGAAATGGTCGCGAACGATGCAGACAGCTACCGCTATCTGGCTGAATCCATCCGTATGCATCCGAATCAGGATACCCTGAAAGAGATGATGCAAAATGCGGGTCTGGAAAACGTAGATTACTACAACCTGACGGCTGGGATCGTCGCGCTGCACCGTGGCTATAAATTCTGATTGAGAGGCTGCTATGCCGTTGAAACCTTTAGTAACCGGCAGCATTGAGACCGCCATCAACGCGCTGCTGTGGCGTGAGAAGGCGTTAAAACCTGCTCGTCAGCGTCTTATTGGTAAAGTACTGCGCATTGAACTTAAAGAGTTCACCTCACCGCTAGTGTTAGTTTTCAGCGAGCGTCAGGTTGACGTACTGGGCGCATGGGAAGGCGATGCTGACTGTACCGTGATGACCCGCGCTAGCGTGCTGCCGCAGTTGCGTAACCGCCAGCAACTGACTGCGCTTATTCGTAATAATGACCTCGAAGTACAGGGCGATCTTCAGGTGGTGCAGAATCTGGTGTCGCTGGCTGATCTTGCCGAATTTGACCCGGCTGAGCTTTTAGCGCCATATACCGGAGATATTGCGGCCGAAGGCGTCAGCAAAGCCCTGCGTGGCGGTATGAAATTTTTGCAGCATGGCCTGGCGCGCCAGCAGCAGTATGTTGCTGAAGCGCTCACAGAAGAGTGGCGTCTTGCTCCGGGAGCATTAGAAGTGGCCTGGTTTGCTGAAGAAGCGATGGCCGTGGAGCGAGAGCTTGCTGCCCTGACCAAACGGCTGGAAAAACTGGAGGAGAAATGACGCCAGGAGAATTACGGCGCCTGTATTTTATCATCCGCACCTTCTTGAGCTACGGGCTAGATGAGCTGATTCCCAAAATGCGAATCACGCTGCCGCTGCGTATTGGACGTCGGTTGTTGTTCTGGATGCCGAATCGCCACAAGGATAAACCGTTGGGTGACCGCCTGCGGTTAGCGCTCCAGGAACTTGGCCCGGTGTGGATCAAGTTCGGCCAGATGCTCTCTACCCGCCGCGACCTTTTCCCGCCGCAAATTGCCGACCAACTGGTGATGCTACAAGATCGCGTGGCACCGTTTGATGGCAAGCTGGCAAAACAGCAAATTGAAAAATCGATGGGGGATATTCCCGTCGAAAGCTGGTTCGATGATTTTGATATTGAACCGCTGGCTTCCGCTTCGATTGCTCAGGTGCATACGGCACGCTTGAAAGAGAATGGTCGGGAAGTGGTGATTAAGGTTATCCGTCCGGACATTTTGCCGGTCATCAAAGCGGATATGAAACTTATCTACCGGCTGGCTCGCTGGGTTCCACGCCTGCTGCCAGATGGTCGTCGACTGCGCCCGCTGGAAGTCGTCCGTGACTATGAAAAAACGTTGCTTGATGAATTAAACCTGCTGCGTGAAGCCGCTAACGCTATTCAGCTGCGTCGTAATTTTGAAAATAGCCCGATGCTCTATGTGCCGGAGATTTACTCCGACTACTGCCGCGTTGATATGCTGGTGATGGAGCGTATTTACGGCATCCCGGTGTCTGATATCGAGACGCTGGAAAAGCAAAATACCAACATGCAACTGCTGGCTGAACGTGGTGTGCAGGTGTTCTTCACTCAGGTATTCCGCGATAGCTTCTTTCATGCCGACATGCACCCGGGGAATATTTTCGTCAGCTACGAACACCCGGAAGATCCGCAGTACATCGGTATCGACTGCGGTATTGTCGGCTCGTTAAATAAAGACGATAAGCGCTATCTAGCGGAAAACTTTATCGCCTTCTTCAACCGCGACTACCGCAAGGTGGCAGAGCTACATGTGGATTCTGGCTGGGTACCGGCGGACACCAGCGTTGAAGAGTTTGAGTTTGCTATCCGTACCGTGTGCGAACCCATCTTTGAAAAACCGCTGGCAGAAATTTCCTTCGGTCACGTGTTGTTAAACCTGTTTAACACCGCTCGCCGCTTCAATATGGAAGTGCAACCACAACTGGTGTTACTGCAAAAGACATTACTTTACGTAGAAGGGGTAGGACGTCAGCTCTATCCTCAGTTAGATTTATGGAAGACGGCGAAACCTTTCCTTGAGTCATGGATTAAGGATCAGGTGGGGATTCCTGCATTGTTCCGGGCGTTGAAAGACAAAGCACCGTTCTGGATCGAAAAAATGCCGGAAATCCCTGAGTTGGTGTACGACAGCCTGCGTCAGAGTAAACAGATGCAAGCTAGCCTGGCGAAGATTTCACAAGACATGGCAACGCATCATATCCGGCAGGGGCAATCGCGTTATCTCTTTGGTATAGGTGCGGTTTTACTCCTGAGCGGTACAGTGTTACTGGTTTACCGTCCGGAATGGGGGCTAACACCCGCATGGCTTATGGCCGGAGGTCTGGTGGTATGGCTTGCAGGCTGGCGGAAGACGCGCTGATTTTTGCGTCGCTAACAGGGCGTTGCATAACGTATAATGCACGCTGATTATTTCATCATCTATCAGAGGAACTTGTATGGGTGGTATTAGTATTTGGCAGTTGCTGATTATCGTCGTTATCGTGGTTCTGCTTTTTGGGACTAAAAAGCTGAGCTCACTTGGGTCGGATTTAGGCGCGTCTATCAAAGGCTTCAAAAAAGCCATGGGTGATGAAGACGACAAGAAAGACAAACCGAGCCAGGATGCAGACTTCACTGCGCAATCAATTACTGATAAGCAGGAAAGTGCGAAGAAAGACGAAGCGAAACGCCACGACAACGAGCAGGTGTAATTCGTGTTTGATATTGGTTTCAGTGAACTGTTGCTGGTGTTTATTGTTGGCCTTGTGGTGTTGGGGCCAAAACGACTACCGGTAGCAGTGAAGACGGTTGTTGGCTGGATCAGAGCACTGCGCTCGCTGGCGGCAACCGTACAAAATGAGCTGACGCAGGAGCTTAAACTCCAGGAGTTTCAGGACAGCCTGAAGAAAGTGGAGAAAGCGAGTCTGGATAGTCTGACGCCTGAGCTGAAGGCTTCTATGGACGAACTGCGTGAAGCGGCAGAGTCTATGAAGCGTTCTTACTCAGCGCACGATCCTGAAAAGGCGAGTGACGAGGCCAATACTATCCATAACCCTGTGGTGAAGGATAAGGACGCCGCACAGCCGGTTACGGCTGAGCCGCAGGTGGCACCGTCTGAGGAGCCGGTTTCGCAGCACGTTGAAGCCTCAGAGCCTGAGACTATCGTGGTCAAACCGGTAGAGAAAGAGAAAGTCTCTACCGCCGCCGTTCCTGATTCATCCCCCGCATCGAGTGATAAACCGTAGACATGAGCGTAGAAGATACTCAACCGTTGATCGCTCATCTGATTGAGCTGCGTAAGCGCCTGCTCAATTGCATTATTGCGGTCATTGTCATTTTTCTGGCGTTGGTTTACTTCGCCAATGATATCTATCAACTGGTGTCGGCACCGCTGATTAAACAGATGCCGCAGGGTGCGACGATGATCGCAACCGATGTGGCGTCACCGTTTTTCACGCCAATCAAGCTGACTTTTATGGTCTCGCTTATCCTCTCGGCGCCGGTCATCCTGTACCAGGTATGGGCGTTTGTTGCGCCTGCGCTGTACAAGCATGAGCGTCGTCTGGTGGTACCGCTGCTGGTCTCCAGTACTTTGCTGTTTTATACCGGTATGGCGTTCGCCTATTTCGTGGTGTTCCCACTGGCCTTCGGCTTCCTGACGCACACTGCGCCGGTTGGGGTGCTGGTCTCAACCGATATTAAGAGCTACCTCGACTTCGTCATGTCGCTATTTATTGCGTTTGGCGTATCGTTTGAAGTGCCTGTGGCGATTGTCTTGTTGTGTTGGGTTGGTGTCACCACGCCAGACGACCTGCGCAAGAAGCGTCCGTACGTGCTGGTCGGCGCATTCGTGGTTGGCATGCTGCTGACGCCACCGGATGTGTTCTCGCAAACGTTGCTGGCCATCCCGATGTACTGTCTGTTTGAAGTGGGACTGTTTTTCTCCCGCTTCTACGCCGGGAAGCGAGCAACGCGTGAGGAAGACGCGCAAGCAGAAGAAACTGAAGAATAACCAACCGCCCGTCAGGGCGGTTGTCATATGGGAGCCATGATGTTTGATATCGGTGTTAATTTAACGAGTTCACAGTTTTCCAGCGATCGCGACGAGGTGGTCACCCGCGCCCGCGCCGCTGGCGTACACGGTATGCTGTTGACTGGTACCAACCGTCATGAGAGTGAAGAAGCCCAGCGGCTGGCAGAACGATTTGAACTTTGCTGGTCTACCGCAGGCGTGCACCCGCATGACAGCAGCAGCTGGTCACCGGAAGTCGCAGACGCTATTTATACGCTGGTCAATAAACCGGAAGTGGTGGCGGTGGGCGAGTGCGGTCTGGACTTTAACCGTAATTTCTCAACGCCTGCGGAACAGGAAACCGCTTTTAGCGCCCAGTTGGCGATGGCTGCTGAATTGGGGATGCCGGTATTCCTGCACTGTCGTGACGCGCACGATCGCTTCTTTGCGCTGCTGGAGCCCTGGCTGGACCATCTGCCGGGTGCCGTGTTGCATTGCTTTACCGGTACGCGGGATGAATTGCAGGCTTGTCTGGATCACGGGTTGTTTATCGGCATTACCGGCTGGGTATGCGATGAGCGTCGGGGGCTGGAGCTGCGCGAGATGTTACCGATGATCCCGGCCAATCGCCTGCTGCTGGAGACGGATGCACCGTATCTTTTGCCGCGCGATATGACGCCAAAGCCGGCATCGCGTCGTAATGAACCGGCGTTTGTGCCGCATATTCTGACTCGCGTTGCCCAATGGCGTGGGGAAGAGGCACAATGGCTGGAAGCCGTCACAGACAACAATGCCAGACAGTTGTTTAATATCGACTTTTAAATCAGGATTTACGGAAGTCGGTGTTCTTAACGCTCTGCTTGATTTGCTTGTTAAGCAGGTTGAGCAGCAGCATAGAGCGCGCTTCGCCGTCCGGCTCGGCAAAGATGGCCTGTAACCCTTCGAACGCGCCTTCGGTAATGACAACGCTGTCGCCAGGATAGGGGGTTTCCGGATCGGTAACGTCATCTGGCTGATAAAGCGAAAGCTGGTGGATAACCGTTGACGGTACCGTCGCCGGATGAAGCCCAAAACGCACAAAGTGGCTTACGCCGCGGGTGGCGTTGATGGTAGTGGTATGAATGACTTCTGGGTCAAATTCCACAAACATATAGTTCGGGAACAGTGGCTCACTGACTGAGGTGCGTTTGCCGCGCACGATTTTTTCCAGGGTGATCATCGGCGTCAGGCAGTTTACCGCCTGTCGTTCAAGATGTTCCTGGGCACGCTGAAGTTGCCCGCGTTTGCAGTACAGTAAATACCAGGCTTGCATAATGACTCTTTTTTGCTATTTAACGCGGAAGCATAACAAAAGTGCGGCTAAATCGCGACGTTGATTATCGCTGCTTTAATTTACGCTAATTTAACAAAAATACAGCATCACGGACCCATTCGCCGTATAATGAGGCGCTTACCAGGAGGCCAATAATTACCCCATGAAATACCATGACTTGCGCGACTTTCTGACACAACTTGAGCAGCAGGGCGAACTAAAACGTATTAGCCTCCCGGTTGACCCCCATCTGGAGATTACCGAAATTGCCGACCGCACCCTTCGTGCCGGTGGGCCTGCATTGCTGTTCGAGAATCCCAAAGGTTATTCCATGCCGGTGCTGTGTAACCTGTTCGGCACGCCAAAACGTGTGGCAATGGGCATGGGGCAGGAAGATGTCAGCGCGTTGCGTGAAGTGGGTAAGTTATTAGCCTTCCTGAAAGAGCCTGAGCCGCCAAAAGGTTTCCGCGATCTGTACGACAAGCTGCCGCAGTTTAAGCAAGTACTGAACATGCCGACCAAACGGCTGCGCGGCGCGCCTTGCCAGCAAAAAGTTATCTCTGGAGATGACGTCGATTTATCCCGCATTCCGGTGATGACCTGCTGGCCCGAAGATGCTGCACCACTGATTACGTGGGGGCTGACGGTGACCCGTGGGCCACACAAAGAACGGCAGAATCTGGGTATCTATCGCCAGCAGGTGATTGGCAAAAATAAACTGATTATGCGCTGGCTGTCGCATCGCGGCGGCGCGCTTGATTTTCAGGAGTGGTGTGCGGCTCATCCTGGTGAGCGGTTCCCGGTTTCCGTCGCGTTGGGTGCCGATCCTGCGACCATTCTTGGCGCGGTGACGCCGGTGCCGGACACTCTCTCCGAGTATGCTTTTGCTGGCCTGCTGCGTGGCACCAAAACCGAAGTGGTGAAGTGTCTTTCCAACGATTTGGAAGTTCCGGCCAGCGCTGAGATTATCCTTGAAGGTTACATCGAGCAGGGTGAGTTCGCGCCGGAAGGCCCGTATGGTGATCACACCGGTTATTACAACGAAGTGGATAGTTTCCCGGTCTTTACCGTGACGCATATTACCCAGCGCGAAGACGCTATTTATCATTCCACCTATACCGGACGTCCACCCGATGAACCCGCAGTGTTAGGTGTGGCGCTGAATGAAGTCTTCGTGCCAATTCTGCAAAAACAGTTCCCGGAGATTGTCGATTTCTACTTGCCGCCGGAAGGTTGTTCATACCGCCTTGCCGTCGTCACCATGAAAAAGCAGTATGCCGGACATGCAAAACGCGTGATGATGGGCGTATGGTCGTTTTTACGCCAGTTTATGTACACAAAATTCGTGATTGTCTGCGATGATGATGTGAACGCACGTGACTGGAACGATGTGATATGGGCGATTACGACCCGTATGGATCCTGCGAGGGATACCGTGCTGGTAGAAAATACGCCGATTGATTATCTTGATTTCGCCTCGCCGGTTTCCGGTCTGGGGTCGAAAATGGGGCTGGATGCCACCAATAAGTGGCCTGGGGAAACCCAGCGCGAGTGGGGCCGTCCGATCAAGAAAGATCCCGCCGTTACGGCGCGCATTGATGACATCTGGGACGAGCTGGCCATTTTTTCCGACGATAAATGATAAATATATTCCCTGACTTTATGGATGGGGAAAGACCCGACAGAGGGAGCGCATGACAACCTTAAGCTGTAAAGTGACTTCGGTGGATGCCATTACCGATACGGTATATCGCGTTCGTTTAGTGCCCGACGCCGCCTTCTCATTCCGCGCCGGGCAGTATCTGATGGTGGTAATGGATGAGCGCGACAAACGCCCGTTCTCCATGGCCTCTACGCCGGATGAAAAAGCGTTTATTGAGCTGCATATCGGCGCTTCAGAGCTAAATCTGTACGCGATGGCGGTCATGGACCGTATTCTGAAAGATCGTGAAGTGGTGGTGGATATCCCGCACGGCGAGGCCTGGCTTCGCGATGAAGACGATCGTCCGCTGGTGCTGATTGCAGGTGGGACTGGCTTCTCATATGTGCGCTCAATTCTACTGACCGCGCTGGCGCGTAACCCGAATCGTGATGTGACGATTTATTGGGGCGGCCGTGAAGAGAAGCATCTTTACGATCTCTCCGAGCTGGAAGCGTTGTCGGTGACTCACCCTAATCTGCGTGTTGAACCGGTGGTTGAACAGCCTGAAGAAGGCTGGCGCGGACGTTCTGGGACTGTTTTGACGGCGGTATTGCAGGATTACGGTACGCTGGCGGAGCACGATATCTACATCGCAGGTCGCTTTGAAATGGCGAAAATTGCCCGTGACTTGTTCTGTAACGAACGCCAGGCGCGGGAAGACCGCCTGTTTGGCGATGCGTTTGCATTTATCTGATAGACGAATAAAAAACCCGCCCCTGACAGGCGGGAAGAACGGCAATTAAACTTTTTTGTGCTGTAGGCCGGATAAAACGCGCAGCGTTGCCATCCGGCATGTTTGCCGGGGGGCGCTGCGCTTGCCCGGCCTACAGTAATGATAATGTTTGCGTTATCGAGCGCGTTTTTATACGCGCTCGATAACGGTCGCGATCCCCTGACCCAACCCGATACACATGGTCGCCAGACCAAACTGGGCGTCTTTGCGTTCCATCAGATTCAGCAGGGTGGTGGTGATACGCGTACCGGAACACCCTAGCGGATGACCCAGGGCGATAGCCCCACCGTTAAGGTTGATCTTCTCGTCGATCTGCTCCATCAACCCCAGATCTTTAATGCACGGCAGGATCTGTGCGGCAAACGCTTCGTTCATCTCAAACAGATCAATGTCGCTGGCGGTTAGACCGGCTTTTTTCAGCGCCAGCTTTGAGGCTGGAACCGGACCATAACCCATGATGGAAGGGTCGCAGCCCACCACGGCCATTGAGCGAATACGTGCGCGAGGGGTTAATCCCAATGCCCGTGCGCGGCTTTCGCTCATCACCAGCATGGCGGAAGCCCCGTCGGAGAGCGCGGAAGATGTCCCGGCGGTAACTGTACCGGTTACCGGATCGAATGCTGGACGCAGGGTAGAAAGCGCCTCAACGGTCGTTTCCGGGCGGATAACTTCATCGTAATTAAACTGTTTCAGTACACCATCTGCATCGTGCCCGCCGGTTGGAATAATTTCATTCTTAAAGGCACCGGACTGGGTTGCAGCCCAGGCTCGCGCGTGAGAACGTGCGGCGAAAGCATCCTGCATTTCACGGTTAATACCGTGCATACGTGAGAGCATTTCAGCCGTCAGACCCATCATCCCCGCGGCTTTGGCAACGGTACGACTCATGCCCGGATGGAAATCCACACCGTGACTCATCGGCACGTGGCCCATGTGCTCGACGCCGCCGACCAGACAGACCTGCGCATCGCCGGTCATGATCATGCGTGCCGCATCGTGCAGAGCTTGCATTGAAGAACCACAGAGGCGGTTAACGGTAACCGCCGGAACTGAATGCGGGATCTCCGCCAGCAATGAAGCGTTACGGGCGATGTTGAAGCCCTGCTCCAGCGTTTGCTGCACGCAGCCCCAATAGATGTCATCGATAGCCGCCGCTTCAAGCGCCGGGTTGCGTGCCAGCAGGCTACGCATCAAATGGGCGGAGAGATCTTCTGCACGTACGTTGCGGAACGCGCCCCCTTTCGAGCGGCCCATCGGGGTACGAATTGCATCAACAATAACAACCTGTTCCATCGTGACTCCTTAAGCCGTTTTCAGCTCACCAGCCGGGCGGGCGGGTTCAACCGGGGGATAATACGCTTCGTTATGACGCGCTTTGTCGCGCAGCCCGGCCGGGACTTCATACAATGGGCCGAGATGCTGATATTGCTGCGCCATATCGAGATACTTCGCGCTGCCAAGCGTATCCAGCCAGCGGAATGCTCCGCCGTGGAATGGAGGGAAGCCGAGGCCGTAGACCAGCGCCATGTCGGCTTCTGCCGGGCTTGCGATAATGCCTTCTTCTAGGCAACGCACTACTTCGTTGACCATCGGAATCATCATGCGGGCGATAATCTCTTCTTCACTGAAGTCGCGTTTAGGCTGGCATACGTCGGCCAGCAGGCTATCCACCGCAGGATCTTCTTCTTTCTTCGGTTTACCTTTGCTGTCTTCTTTATAACGCCAGAAGCCCAGACCGTTTTTCTGTCCATAGCGGCTGGCATCGAACAGTGCGTCGATGGCATCGCGATAGTCTTTATGCATACGCTGCGGGAAACCGGCGGCCATCACGGCTTGTGCATGGTGGGCGGTATCAATACCAACCACATCGAGCAGGTAAGCTGGGCCCATAGGCCAACCGAACTGTTTCTCCATGACTTTATCGACTTTGCGGAAATCCGCACCGTCGCGCAGCAACTGGCTGAAACCGGCAAAGTACGGGAACAGGACGCGGTTGACGAAGAAGCCAGGGCAGTCGTTAACCACAATTGGCGTTTTGCCCATTTTGCTTGCCCAGGCGACCACTTTGGCGATGGTACTATCCGAGGTTTTCTTGCCACGGATAATCTCAACCAATGGCATACGGTGTACTGGGTTAAAGAAGTGCATCCCGCAGAAGTTTTCCGGGCGTTCAAGCGCATCGGCCAGATCACCGATAGGAATCGTTGAAGTGTTGGACGCCAGCACTGTGTCCGGACGAACTTTTTGCTCGGTCTCGACCAGTACGGCTTTCTTCACCTTCGGATTTTCCACGACCGCTTCAACGACGACATCAACCCGGTCAAAGCCTGCGTAGTCCAGCGTCGGCTGAATGGTAGAAATGACCCCTGCCAACTTCCGACCGTCGATCTTACCGCGCTCCAGCTGTTTGTTGAGCAGCTTGCTGGCTTCATTCATGCCGAGCGCCAGCGACTTCTCATTAATATCCTTCATAATCACCGGCACGCCTTTCCAGGCTGACTGGTAAGCAATCCCGCCACCCATAATGCCAGCACCAAGTACCGCAGCATGTTTTGGTGGTTCGGTATTTTTGGTCAGTTTCTTCGCCTGACCTTTCACGAATTGGTCGTTGAGGAAAATGCCGACCAGCGCACGGGCTTCATTGGAATGGGCCAGTGGAACAAAACTTTTGTTTTCCAGATTCAGCGCTTCTTCACGGCCAAAACGGGCTGCCGCTTCGATAGTTTTCACCGCCGTGATTGGCGCTGGGTAGTGTTTGCCCGCCGTCTGCATCACCATGCTTTTGGCGATGGTGAAGCTCATGGTGGCTTCAATCTTGCTGAGCTTGAGGGGTTCAAGCTTTGGCTGACGCTTGGCTTTCCAGTCGAGGTCGCCGTTGATGGCCTGACGCAGTACCGCCAGCGCACCGTCGAACAGTTTCTCCGGTTTAACGACGCCATCGACCAAACCGAGTTTCAGTGCTTGCTCCGCGCTGACATCTTTACCGGCAGCAATGATCTCCAGCGCGCTATCGGCACCCAGCAGGCGCGGCAGACGTACTGAGCCGCCAAAGCCCGGCATAATGCCTAGCTTGGTTTCTGGCAAGCCGATGCGCAGATCCGGTGTCGCCAGGCGGTAGTCGGTCGCCAGCACACATTCGCAGCCGCCGCCGAGCGCATAACCGTTAATGGCGGAAAGGGTTGGAACCGGCAAATCTTCCAGACGATTAAAGACGCTATTGGCAAAATGCAGCCACTGGCTGAACTGTTCTTCAGGTACCAGGAACAACGAAAGGAATTCGGTAATATCCGCACCGACAATAAAAGCCGCCTTTTCAGAGCGTAGCACCAGCCCTTTCAGCTCTTTTTGTTTTTCGAGGACGTCGAGCGCCTGGCCGAGGCTGGCTACGGTCGCGGTATCTAGCTTGTTAACGGAGCCGGGGGCATCGAACACCAGTTCGGCAATGCCATCTTCCAGCCAGTTGAGGTACAGGGTGTCGCCTTTGTAGAGCATGTCAGTCTCCTGAATCCAGCAAAGTGATCTGGTCGTACCAGATAAACTCGAGTGTGTATTTTGTGTTAAATAAATGCAAATGAGTCTTTAAATATTTGCTGGCGCGATCACGCCCGGTGGAAATCACGCAGGGTGGGTGAGGTGTGCTAATATGCGGAAACTTGAGGGTAAATATTCAGAAGGATAAATAATGGAATCTCTGGCCGCACTCTATAAAAATCATATTGTTACCTTACAAGAGCGGGCGCGTAATGCACTCGAGCGTTTCAAGCTTGATGCGTTGCTTATCCACTCCGGCGAGCTGATGAATGTTTTTCTCGATGACCACGCGTATCCGTTCAAGGTCAACCCGCAGTTTAAAGCGTGGGTGCCGGTAACCCAGGTACCGAACTGCTGGTTGCTGGTGGACGGTGTCAATAAACCGAAGCTGTGGTTCTATCTGCCGGTTGATTACTGGCACAACGTTGAACCGTTGCCAACCTCGTTCTGGACTGATGATGTTGAAGTAATCGCGCTGCCGAAAGCAGACGGTATTGGCAGCCAGCTGCCTGCGGCCCGTGGCAACATTGGCTATATTGGTCCGGTTCCGGAACGTGCGTTGGGCTTAGGCATCGCGGCAAATAATATCAACCCAAAACCGGTAATCGATTATCTGCACTACTATCGCGCCTATAAAACCGATTATGAGCTGGCGTGTATGCGTGAAGCGCAGAAAATGGCGGTTAACGGGCATCATGCGGCAGAAGAAGCGTTCCGTTCCGGCATGAGCGAGTTTGATATCAACCTCGCATACCTGACGGCTACCGGTCATCGTGATATCGATGTGCCTTACGGCAACATTGTGGCGCTGAATGAACATGCCTCCGTATTGCACTACACCAAGTTAGATCATCGTGCGCCATCAGAGTCGCGCAGTTTCCTTCTTGATGCAGGCGCCGAGTACAACGGCTATGCCGCTGACCTGACGCGTACCTGGGCGGCGCACAGTGATAACGACTTTGCGCAGCTCATTAAAGATGTGAATACCGAGCAACTGGCGCTGATTGCGACCATGAAAGCGGGTACCAGCTATGTGGATTACCACATTCAGTTCCATCAGCGTATTGCTAAGCTGCTGCGTAAACATCAGATCGTGACCGACATGAGCGAAGAAGCCATGGTTGAGAACGACCTGACCGGGCCGTTTATGCCACACGGCATTGGTCACCCTTTGGGTCTGCAGGTTCATGATGCTGCCGGCTTTATGCAGGATGACTCCGGTACGCATCTGGCGGCACCATCGAAATACCCGTACCTGCGCTGCACGCGTGTACTGGAGCCGCGCATGGTATTGACCATCGAGCCGGGCATCTACTTCATTGAGTCTCTGCTTGCACCATGGCGTGAAGGTCAGTACAGCAAGCATTTCAACTGGCAGAAAATTGAAGCGCTCAAGCCTTTCGGCGGCATTCGTATTGAAGATAACGTGGTAATCCACGAGAACAATGTCGAAAACATGACGCGTGATCTGAAACTGGCGTAATGGATAGCTGGCGAATACCGGCCGAACCGGTCACCTTTGTTGAAGAGATCAAGAAGAGCCGCTTTATCACCCTGTTAGCGCATACTGATGGGGTGGACGCGGCAAAAGCGTTCGTCGAGTCGGTTAGGGCTGAACACCCGGATGCCCGCCACCATTGTGTGGCGTGGGTCGCGGGCAGACCTGATGACTCACAGCAACTTGGTTTCTCTGATGATGGTGAACCGGCAGGTACGGCCGGGAAACCCATGCTTGCTCAGTTGATGGGGAGCGGTGTGGGTGAAATTACCGCCGTAGTCGTGCGCTACTACGGCGGGATCTTGTTGGGAACTGGCGGGCTGGTCAAAGCCTATGGTGGCGGAGTACAGCAGGCACTGAATCTGCTGATCACGCAGCTCAAAACGCCGTTAACCGAATATACTCTTTTATGTGAATACGGTCAGCTTGCGGGTATTGAAACGCTCGTCGGGCAGTATGCGGGACAAATCGTTTCCAGCGACTATCAGGCATCGGTGCAACTTCGAGTGGCGCTTCCTAAGGCAAAAGTGCCTGAATTTTCAGCAAGACTGGCAGATTTTAGCCGTGGTTCATTGCATTTGTTAGCGATTGACGAATAATCCCCTCCTGAATTTTTTTGAATATCAAAGGACGCGCCGGAAATGCATTTTCGTGCCATTACTCGAATTGTTGGACTTCTGGTCATCTTATTCTCGGGGACAATGATCCTGCCGGGCCTGGTGGCTTTGATTTACCGCGATGGCGCCGGGCGCGCATTTACTCAAACCTTTTTCGTTGCGCTGGCGATTGGCTCGCTGCTATGGTGGCCAAACCGCCGTGAGAAGGGTGAGTTGAAATCCCGTGAAGGATTTTTGATTGTTGTGTTGTTCTGGACGGTGCTGGGGAGCGTGGGTGCGCTGCCCTTTATCTTCTCTGAGCAACCTAACCTGACGGTGACCGATGCGTTTTTTGAATCGTTTTCGGGGTTAACGACCACCGGGGCGACAACATTGGTGGGGCTGGACTCATTGCCTCACGCGATCCTCTTTTATAGACAGATGCTGCAGTGGTTTGGCGGGATGGGGATCATCGTGCTTGCCGTGGCGATTCTGCCTATCCTCGGCGTAGGGGGAATGCAGCTTTATCGGGCGGAAATGCCCGGCCCGCTAAAAGACAACAAGATGCGTCCGCGTATCGCTGAAACGGCAAAAACGCTGTGGCTTATTTATGTCTTGCTGACGGTCGCGTGTGCATTGGCTTTATGGTTTGCTGGAATGCCAGCGTTCGACGCCATCGGCCACAGCTTTGCAACGATTGCTATCGGCGGCTTCTCAACGCATGACGCCAGCGTCGGCTTCTTTAATAGTCCAACCATCAACACCATCATTGCTATCTTCCTGCTGATCTCAGGATGTAACTATGGTCTGCACTTCTCTTTGCTCAGTGGACGTAGCCTGAAGGTCTACTGGCGTGACCCGGAATTCCGTATGTTTATCGGCGTGCAGCTCACGCTGGTGGTTATCTGTACGTTGGTGTTGTGGTTCCACGATATTTACGCGTCGGCGGTGACGACGCTAAACCAGGCTTTCTTCCAGGTTGTTTCGATGGCGACGACGGCGGGTTTCACCACCGACAGTATTGCACGTTGGCCTTTATTCTTGCCGGTGCTGTTACTGTGCTCCGCATTTATCGGTGGTTGCGCCGGTTCAACTGGTGGGGGATTGAAGGTCATTCGTATCCTGCTGCTGTTTAAACAGGGGAACCGTGAACTCAAACGTCTCGTCCACCCGAATGCGGTATACAGCATTAAGCTGGGTAATCGTGCGCTACCTGAACGTATTCTTGAAGCGGTGTGGGGCTTCTTCTCGGCCTATGCACTGGTCTTCATTATAAGCATGCTGGCAATCATCGCTACCGGTGTGGATGACTTCTCGGCATTTGCCTCAGTTGTCGCAACGTTAAACAACCTTGGCCCTGGACTGGGTGTGGTGGCGGATAACTTTGCCAGCATGAATCCGGTGGCGAAGTGGATCCTTATCGCGAATATGCTGTTTGGTCGTCTTGAAGTCTTTACGCTGCTGGTGCTGTTTACCCCAACATTCTGGCGCGAATAACAGGAGTTAGCGTTGAAAACATTAATGCTCTTTTCTACCCGTGATGGGCAGACGCGCGAAATTGCCGCCTACCTTTGCTCACAGTTGCATGAACTGGGGGTGGATACGGCGATGGTTGATCTGAACCGTACAGATAATATTGAGTGGCAGCTGTACGACCGGGTCATCATTGGTGCTTCTATTCGCTACGGTCATTTCCATCCTGCTCTTGATCGCTTTGTGAAAAAGTACGCGACGGCATTGCAGGCGGTGCCAAGTGCATTCTTCTCGGTAAATCTGGTGGCCCGTAAACCAGAGAAGCGTTCTCCGCAGACTAATAGCTATACCCGCAAGTTTCTGTTGCGTTCTCCGTGGCATCCAGATACCAGCGCAGTATTCGCTGGAGCATTGCGTTATCCGCGATACGGATGGTTTGACCGCTTCATGATCCGCCTGATTATGAAGATGACTGGCGGTGAAACGGATACCAGTAAAGAAGTGGTGTATACCGACTGGGAGCAGGTAGCGGGTTTTGCCAAAGAAATCGCGCAACTTTCGCGCAAATAGGGCGCTAATTCGACGTGTTGCCTGGAAATTGAGCGAACGAAAACTTTTTTCAGAATTATGCTTGCGGGTTCTCAATTTCTCCCTATAATGCGGCCCCACTGAGACGGAACAACGGCAAGCAAGCCGCCGGGTCATCAGGGGTTCTTAAGAGAACGCCGACAGAGAAAAGCGAAATTAAACGGTTGACTCTGAAAGAGGAAAGCGTAATATACGCCACCTCGCAACAGTGAGCGAAAGCCGTGTTGCACTGCTCTTTAACAATTTATCAGACAATCTGTGTGGGCACTCGAAGATACGGATTCTTAAACGTCGCAAGACGCTAAATGAATACCAAGTCTCAACGAGTGAACATACGTAATTCATTACGAAGTTTAATTTATTGAGCATCAAACACTTAAATTGAAGAGTTTGATCATGGCTCAGATTGAACGCTGGCGGCAGGCCTAACACATGCAAGTCGAACGGTAGCACAGAGAGCTTGCTCTTGGGTGACGAGTGGCGGACGGGTGAGTAATGTCTGGGAAACTGCCCGATGGAGGGGGATAACTACTGGAAACGGTAGCTAATACCGCATAACGTCGCAAGACCAAAGTGGGGGACCTTCGGGCCTCACACCATCGGATGTGCCCAGATGGGATTAGCTAGTAGGTGGGGTAATGGCTCACCTAGGCGACGATCCCTAGCTGGTCTGAGAGGATGACCAGCCACACTGGAACTGAGACACGGTCCAGACTCCTACGGGAGGCAGCAGTGGGGAATATTGCACAATGGGCGCAAGCCTGATGCAGCCATGCCGCGTGTATGAAGAAGGCCTTCGGGTTGTAAAGTACTTTCAGCGAGGAGGAAGGCATTGTGGTTAATAACCGCAGTGATTGACGTTACTCGCAGAAGAAGCACCGGCTAACTCCGTGCCAGCAGCCGCGGTAATACGGAGGGTGCAAGCGTTAATCGGAATTACTGGGCGTAAAGCGCACGCAGGCGGTCTGTCAAGTCGGATGTGAAATCCCCGGGCTCAACCTGGGAACTGCATTCGAAACTGGCAGGCTAGAGTCTTGTAGAGGGGGGTAGAATTCCAGGTGTAGCGGTGAAATGCGTAGAGATCTGGAGGAATACCGGTGGCGAAGGCGGCCCCCTGGACAAAGACTGACGCTCAGGTGCGAAAGCGTGGGGAGCAAACAGGATTAGATACCCTGGTAGTCCACGCCGTAAACGATGTCGACTTGGAGGTTGTGCCCTTGAGGCGTGGCTTCCGGAGCTAACGCGTTAAGTCGACCGCCTGGGGAGTACGGCCGCAAGGTTAAAACTCAAATGAATTGACGGGGGCCCGCACAAGCGGTGGAGCATGTGGTTTAATTCGATGCAACGCGAAGAACCTTACCTACTCTTGACATCCAGAGAATTTAGCAGAGATGCTTTAGTGCCTTCGGGAACTCTGAGACAGGTGCTGCATGGCTGTCGTCAGCTCGTGTTGTGAAATGTTGGGTTAAGTCCCGCAACGAGCGCAACCCTTATCCTTTGTTGCCAGCGGTTCGGCCGGGAACTCAAAGGAGACTGCCAGTGATAAACTGGAGGAAGGTGGGGATGACGTCAAGTCATCATGGCCCTTACGAGTAGGGCTACACACGTGCTACAATGGCATATACAAAGAGAAGCGACCTCGCGAGAGCAAGCGGACCTCATAAAGTATGTCGTAGTCCGGATCGGAGTCTGCAACTCGACTCCGTGAAGTCGGAATCGCTAGTAATCGTAGATCAGAATGCTACGGTGAATACGTTCCCGGGCCTTGTACACACCGCCCGTCACACCATGGGAGTGGGTTGCAAAAGAAGTAGGTAGCTTAACCTTCGGGAGGGCGCTTACCACTTTGTGATTCATGACTGGGGTGAAGTCGTAACAAGGTAACCGTAGGGGAACCTGCGGTTGGATCACCTCCTTACCTTAAAGAACCGACCTTTGAAGTGTCCACACAGATTGTCTGATAGAAGTAATGAGCAAGACGGCTGCGAAGTCGTGACACATCGTGTCCCCTTCGTCTAGCGGTTAGGACTCCGCCCTTTCACGGCGGCAACAGGGGTTCGAATCCCCTAGGGGACGCCACTTGCTGGTCGTGAGTGAAAGGCACAACCCATCGATATCTCAAAACTAACTCAGTGAGTTACGTTTGAGATATTTGCTCTTTAAAAATCTGGATCAAGCTGAAAATTGAAACGACACACTGTATCTGTTCTCCGTAATAAGAACAGATAAGCGGTGTGTTCGAGTCTCTCAAATTTTCGCAACGCGGAATGTTTTACGAAACATCTTCGGGTTGTGAGGTTAAGCGACTAAGCGTACACGGTGGATGCCCTGGCAGTCAGAGGCGATGAAGGACGTGCTAATCTGCGATAAGCGTCGGTAAGGTGATATGAACCGTTATAACCGACGATTTCCGAATGGGGAAACCCAGTGTGTTTCGACACACTATCATTACGTGAATACATAGCGTAATGAAGCGAACCGGGGGAACTGAAACATCTAAGTACCCCGAGGAAAAGAAATCAACCGAGATTCCCCTAGTAGCGGCGAGCGAACGGGGAGCAGCCCAGAGTCTGAATCAGCATGTGTGTTAGTGGAACGGTCTGGAAAGTCCGGCGATACAGGGTGATAGCCCCGTACACAAAAATGCATGTGTTGTGAACTCGAAGAGTAGGGCGGGACACGTGGTATCCTGTCTGAATATGGGGGGACCATCCTCCAAGGCTAAATACTCCTGACTGACCGATAGTGAACCAGTACCGTGAGGGAAAGGCGAAAAGAACCCCGGCGAGGGGAGTGAAACAGAACCTGAAACCGTGTACGTACAAGCAGTGGGAGCCTTGATTTATCAGGGTGACTGCGTACCTTTTGTATAATGGGTCAGCGACTTATATTCTGTAGCAAGGTTAACCGAATAGGGGAGCCGAAGGGAAACCGAGTCTTAACTGGGCGTTAAGTTGCAGGGTATAGACCCGAAACCCGGTGATCTAGCCATGGGCAGGTTGAAGGTTGGGTAACACTAACTGGAGGACCGAACCGACTAATGTTGAAAAATTAGCGGATGACTTGTGGCTGGGGGTGAAAGGCCAATCAAACCGGGAGATAGCTGGTTCTCCCCGAAAGCTATTTAGGTAGCGCCTCGTGAACTCATCTTCGGGGGTAGAGCACTGTTTCGGCTAGGGGGTCATCCCGACTTACCAACCCGATGCAAACTACGAATACCGAAGAATGTTATCACGGGAGACACACGGCGGGTGCTAACGTCCGTCGTGAAGAGGGAAACAACCCAGACCGCCAGCTAAGGTCCCAAAGTCACAGTTAAGTGGGAAACGATGTGGGAAGGCTCAGACAGCCAGGATGTTGGCTTAGAAGCAGCCATCATTTAAAGAAAGCGTAATAGCTCACTGGTCGAGTCGGCCTGCGCGGAAGATGTAACGGGGCTAAACTGTGCACCGAAGCTGCGGCAGCGACACTATGTGTTGTTGGGTAGGGGAGCGTTCTGTAAGCCGTTGAAGGTGTCCTGTGAGGGGTGCTGGAGGTATCAGAAGTGCGAATGCTGACATAAGTAACGATAATGCGGGTGAAAAACCCGCACGCCGGAAGACCAAGGGTTCCTGTCCAACGTTAATCGGGGCAGGGTGAGTCGACCCCTAAGGCGAGGCCGAAAGGCGTAGTCGATGGGAAACAGGTTAATATTCCTGTACTTGGTGTTACTGCGAAGGGGGGACGGAGAGGGCTATGTTAGCCGGGCGACGGTTGTCCCGGTTTAAGCATGTAGGCGGAGAGTTTAGGTAAATCCGGACTCTTATTAACGCTGAGGTGTGATGACGAGGCACTACGGTGCTGAAGTAACAAATGCCGCACTTCCAGGAAAAGCCTCTAAGCATCAGGTAACATCAAATCGTACCCCAAACCGACACAGGTGGTCAGGTAGAGAATACCAAGGCGCTTGAGAGAACTCGGGTGAAGGAACTAGGCAAAATGGTGCCGTAACTTCGGGAGAAGGCACGCTGATATGTAGGTGAAGTGGTTTACCCATGGAGCTGAAATCAGTCGAAGATACCAGCTGGCTGCAACTGTTTATTAAAAACACAGCACTGTGCAAACACGAAAGTGGACGTATACGGTGTGACGCCTGCCCGGTGCCGGAAGGTTAATTGATGGGGTTAGCTGTAAGGCGAAGCTCTTGATCGAAGCCCCGGTAAACGGCGGCCGTAACTATAACGGTCCTAAGGTAGCGAAATTCCTTGTCGGGTAAGTTCCGACCTGCACGAATGGCGTAATGATGGCCAGGCTGTCTCCACCCGAGACTCAGTGAAATTGAACTCGCTGTGAAGATGCAGTGTACCCGCGGCAAGACGGAAAGACCCCGTGAACCTTTACTATAGCTTGACACTGAACACTGGTCCTTGATGTGTAGGATAGGTGGGAGGCTTTGAAGTGTGGACGCCAGTCTGCATGGAGCCAACCTTGAAATACCACCCTTTAATGGCTGGTGTTCTAACGTAGACCCGTTACCCGGGTTGCGGACAGTGTCTGGTGGGTAGTTTGACTGGGGCGGTCTCCTCCTAAAGAGTAACGGAGGAGCACGAAGGTTAGCTAATCCTGGTCGGACATCAGGAGGTTAGTGCAATGGCATAAGCTAGCTTGACTGCGAGAGTGACGGCTCGAGCAGGTGCGAAAGCAGGTCATAGTGATCCGGTGGTTCTGAATGGAAGGGCCATCGCTCAACGGATAAAAGGTACTCCGGGGATAACAGGCTGATACCGCCCAAGAGTTCATATCGACGGCGGTGTTTGGCACCTCGATGTCGGCTCATCACATCCTGGGGCTGAAGTAGGTCCCAAGGGTATGGCTGTTCGCCATTTAAAGTGGTACGCGAGCTGGGTTTAGAACGTCGTGAGACAGTTCGGTCCCTATCTGCCGTGGGCGCTGGAGAATTGAGGGGGGCTGCTCCTAGTACGAGAGGACCGGAGTGGACGCATCACTGGTGTTCGGGTTGTCATGCCAATGGCATTGCCCGGTAGCTAAATGCGGAAAAGATAAGTGCTGAAAGCATCTAAGCACGAAACTTGCCCCGAGATGAGTTCTCCCTGACTCCTTGAGAGTCCTGAAGGAACGTTGAAGACTACGACGTTGATAGGCTGGGTGTGTAAGCGTAGCGATACGTTGAGCTAACCAGTACTAATGAACCGTGAGGCTTAACCTTACAACGCCAAAGGTGTTTTGTAGGTAGAGAGACACAATATTCAGCTTGAGACAGATTAAATCGACATGCAGAGATGCGTGTTGATAAACAGAATTTGCCTGGCGGCACTAGCGCGGTGGTCCCACCTGACCCCATGCCGAACTCAGAAGTGAAACGCCGTAGCGCCGATGGTAGTGTGGGGTCTCCCCATGCGAGAGTAGGGAACTGCCAGGCATCAAATAGTGAAGAAGCCCATCCTGCCGGATGGGCTTTTTTGCGTGTGTGCGAAATGAAAGGCGGATAAAATCCCGGCGTCACTGCGTTCGCCCGGGCGACAACAGCCCCGTCCGGTAGCCCGGATAAGGCGTTTACACCGACTCCGGGGTGGATCTGAACCAAAAATTCCCAGCCCCCACCAACATACGGTGAAAATCCCAGCCATTATATCGGCTACACTACTCCTCTTCACATAACCGCAAGCCTTCCCCGTGCAGATACGGTAAACTGTCGTCGATTTAGCCTCAGGAAAGCAGCCATGACCCACTCCTTAAAACCCTTGAACACCTTCGGCATTGACCATTGTGCAAAACACATCGTATGCGCGGAAAATGAACAACAATTATTAAATGCCTGGCAACACGCTACCCGTGAAGGGTTACCGGTTTTAATTCTGGGTGAAGGGAGCAATGTCCTGTTTCTGGAAGACTTTTCTGGTACCGTCATCCTTAACCGCCTTAAAGGCATTGAGGTGACGGAAACTGCAGAAGCATGGCATTTACATGTTAATGCCGGGGAAAACTGGCATCAATTAGTCCGTTTTGCATTAGATAACAACATGCCTGGTTTGGAAAATCTTGCACTGATCCCGGGCTGTGCTGGATCTTCTCCAATTCAAAATATCGGTGCCTATGGCGTCGAATTGCAACACGTTTGCGAATATGTTGACTGCCTTGAACTTGCTACGGGCGAACGAAAACGTCTGTCCGCGGCTGAATGTCAGTTCGGTTATCGCGATAGCATCTTCAAGCATGCTTATCAGGGCCGTTTTGTCATTGTTGCCGTCGGTTTCAGTTTGGTTAAAACCTGGAAGCCCGTTCTGACCTACGGCGATCTCACTAAGTTGGATCCTGAAACTGTCACTCCACGAGATGTTTTCGATTCTGTATGCAATATGCGCATGACTAAGCTGCCGGATCCTAAGGTCAATGGTAACGCCGGTAGCTTCTTTAAGAACCCCGTTGTTAGCGGTGAATACGCCGAAACATTGCTGGCAAATTTCCCGAAAGCACCACATTACCTGCAAAAGGACGGTAGCGTTAAATTAGCTGCTGGTTGGCTCATCGATCAATGCCAATTGAAAGGCCATATCGAAGGTGGTGCAGCAGTGCACCAACAACAGGCGCTGGTTTTGATTAACGTTGAACATGCTCAGAGCCAGGATGTTGTCAGATTGGCCCACTATGTTCGCCAGCAAGTCGGCGAAAAATTCAACGTCTGGCTGGAGCCGGAAGTCCGTTTTATTGGTAGTTCGGGTGAAGTTAGTGCGGTTGAGGTCATTAAATGAAAGATAATACTGTTCCATTAATCCTCATCTCTCTACTTGCTGATGGTGATTTCCACTCAGGTGAGCAATTGGGTGAGCAGCTAGGCATGAGCCGAGCGGCCATTAATAAACATATTCAGACCTTGCGTGACTGGGGTATCGATGTTTTTACCGTCCCTGGAAAAGGTTACAGTCTGCCTGAGCCTATCCAATTACTGGATGCCGAACGTATTCGCAATAAAGTCAATTATGGAAACGTTACTGTCCTTCCCGTAATTGATTCAACCAACCAGTATCTTCTGGATCGTATTACCGAACTGCAATCTGGCGATGCCTGTGTTGCTGAATATCAGCAGGCAGGGCGTGGTCGACGTGGGCGAAAATGGTTTTCCCCCTTTGGTGCGAATCTATATCTTTCCATGTTTTGGCGTTTAGAGCAGGGGCCTGCTGCCGCAATCGGTCTTAGTCTTGTCATTGGCATTGTCATGGCCGAAGTTTTACAAGAACTTGGGGCTGATAAAGTTCGCGTAAAATGGCCAAATGATCTTTATCTGAATGATCGTAAGCTAGCGGGTATTCTGGTTGAACTCATCGGGAGAACAGGGGATGCGGCGCACATTGTCATTGGTGCAGGTATCAATCTTGTGATGCGTCGGGTTGAGAACGACGTTATTAACCAGGGCTGGATTAACCTGCAGGAGGCTGGCATTGTTATCGACCGTAATATTCTGGCCGCCCGCCTGATTAATGAACTGCATGATGCTTTACGCGTTTTCGAACAAGAAGGGCTGGCGCCCTATCTGCATCGCTGGGACAAGCTGGATAACTTTATTAACCGCCCGGTTAAGTTAATTATTGGCGATAAAGAGATCTTTGGTATTTCTCGCGGCATTGATACTCAGGGGGCATTATTACTTGAGCAAGATGGAATAATTAAACCGTGGCTTGGCGGAGAGATTTCACTTCGCAGCGCAGAATAAAAAAGGGAGCTTCGGCTCCCTTTTTTATTAATCAAGATTATTTACGCAAACGAACTTGTTCAACAGAGTGGTTAGCGCTTTTCGTCATGATAAGACTGGCACGCTCACGAGTTGGTAGGATATTTTCGTTCAAATTCCGTAAGTTAATCTCATTCCATAGCGATGTTGCAATGTTAATTGCTTCCTCTTTTGAAAGCTGAGCATAGTTATGGAAATAGGAATCAGGGTCTGTAAATGCACCTTCGCGGAATTTCAAGAATCTGTTGATATACCAGGATTTTAACTGATCTACTGGAGCATCCACATAAATAGAGAAATCAACAAAATCGGATACAAATACATGATGTGGATCGTGTGGATAGTCCATTCCGCTTTGTAAGACATTTAATCCTTCAAGGATTAAAATATCTGGGTGAGTGACTGTCTTATCACCGTCGGGAATAACATCATAAATAAGATGGGAATAAACCGGTGCAGTGACATCAGGCACCCCTGACTTCAGGTCAGAAACGAATTTGACCAATCGATGCATATCATAAGACTGCGGGAAGCCCTTTTTCTTCATCAACCCACGTTCTTTTAGCACTTCGTTAGGGTGCAGGAAGCCATCGGTGGTGATGAGCTCGACACGGCGATGTTCAGGCCAGCGGCTAAGCAGTGCCTGTAATACACGGGCAGTCGTGCTTTTGCCAACAGCCACGCTGCCAGCAATGCTGATGATATAAGGTATACGTTGACCGTTGGTACCGAGGAATTGCTCCAGTACCGCCTGGCGACGCAGGTTAGAACTTATATAGAAGTTCAGTAGGCGTGATAAAGGCAAATAGATCTCTGCCACTTCTTCAAGCGACAAATCTTCGTTGATACCTTTCAGGCGCGTAATTTCCCCTTCAGTCAGGGTCATTGGCACTGAATCACGCAGCGCCGCCCACTGGCTACGATTGAACTGTAGATAAGGTGTCATTAACGTTTGCTCTTGTTTTTTCATAAGCATGTTCTGGCTACCGCACTGATTTCGCGCGACGCTTCACATTCAGTTAATCAGGACAATGGGCAGGAGGTTAACACCAGATGGAAGAGAAAAAGAAGAAAAAATCCAAATGAGTGGCGCTTTCGTGAGAAAACACCGCTCTTTATCGCAGACCTCAAACAAGAGGACCTGGATGTGGATGCTATAAAGAAGCAAAGGGCAGTCAAAAGCCTATCCTCTATTAGCTTGTGCGGCAATGAGCCTATTGCTAGAGGTGGAGCGATGCGCCATTACCGCTATTTTTGGTTATAAAACGGACGTCTTGCTTGGTTTTTACGCGCAAATGCACAAAACATGAGCGATAGAACATTTTATGCAATTTTTTAGTTGCATGTCGGCACGGGTCTACATAAAATGCGCGCTACTTGATGCCGACTTAGCTCAGTAGGTAGAGCAACTGACTTGTAATCAGTAGGTCACCAGTTCGATTCCGGTAGTCGGCACCATCAAGTGCCTGGTGGGGTTCCCGAGCGGCCAAAGGGAGCAGACTGTAAATCTGCCGTCATCGACTTCGAAGGTTCGAATCCTTCCCCCACCACCATTTTCCGGCTAAGCATTGCGAAGCCAGAGTTGGTTGGTAAGATGACTAGCTCAAAAAAAGAAAAGAGAGAAATCTCTTTTTTTTGCACAGAAAGAACTGGGTAGCCGAGTTTCAGGATGCGGGCATCGTATAATGGCTATTACCTCAGCCTTCCAAGCTGATGATGCGGGTTCGATTCCCGCTGCCCGCTCCAGACGTGCTGATATGGCTCAGTTGGTAGAGCGCACCCTTGGTAAGGGTGAGGTCCCCAGTTCGACTCTGGGTATCAGCACCACTTCACTTCTCCTTCCCGTTTCTCTCTGTTTAAATTAATGCATTCAACAGTTCAGGCTTATCGTCTGGTTGATGTGGTGATATCACCGATTTATCCGTGTATTAGAGGGACTATCGATGTCTAAAGAAAAATTTGAACGTACCAAACCGCACGTCAACGTCGGTACTATCGGCCACGTTGACCATGGTAAAACTACCCTGACCGCTGCAATCACCTCCGTACTGGCTAAAACCTACGGCGGTTCTGCTCGCGCATTCGACCAGATCGATAACGCACCAGAAGAAAAAGCTCGTGGTATCACCATCAACACTTCCCACGTTGAATATGACACCCCGACTCGCCACTACGCACACGTAGACTGCCCAGGCCACGCCGACTATGTTAAAAACATGATCACCGGTGCTGCGCAGATGGATGGCGCTATCCTGGTTGTTGCTGCGACTGATGGCCCTATGCCACAGACTCGTGAGCACATCCTGCTGGGTCGTCAGGTAGGCGTTCCTTACATCATCGTGTTCCTGAACAAATGTGACATGGTTGATGACGAAGAGCTGCTGGAACTGGTAGAAATGGAAGTTCGTGAACTTCTGTCTCAGTACGATTTCCCAGGTGATGATACCCCAATCATCCGTGGTTCAGCTCTGAAAGCGCTGGAAGGCGATGCAGAGTGGGAAGCGAAAATCATCGAACTGGCTGGCTTCCTGGATTCTTACATCCCAGAACCAGAACGTGCGATTGACAAGCCGTTCCTGCTGCCTATCGAAGACGTATTCTCCATCTCTGGCCGTGGTACCGTTGTTACCGGTCGTGTAGAGCGCGGTATCATCAAAGTTGGTGAAGAAGTTGAAATCGTTGGTATCAAAGAGACTGCTAAGTCTACCTGTACCGGCGTTGAAATGTTCCGTAAGCTGCTGGACGAAGGTCGTGCAGGCGAGAACTGCGGTGTTCTGCTGCGTGGTATCAAGCGTGAAGAAATCCAGCGTGGCCAGGTTCTGGCTAAGCCGGGCTCTATCAAGCCACACACCAAGTTCGAATCTGAAGTGTACATCCTGTCCAAAGATGAAGGCGGCCGTCATACTCCGTTCTTCAAAGGCTACCGTCCACAGTTCTACTTCCGTACTACTGACGTGACTGGCACCATCGAACTGCCAGAAGGCGTTGAGATGGTAATGCCGGGCGACAACATCAAAATGGTTGTTACCCTGATCCACCCAATCGCGATGGATGACGGTCTGCGTTTCGCAATCCGTGAAGGCGGCCGTACCGTTGGCGCGGGCGTTGTTGCCAAAGTAATGAGCTAATTGCCGATAACATTTGACGCAATGCGCAATAAAAGGGCATCATTTGATGCCCTTTTTATACGCTGTCGAACCAGAACCTGGCTCATCAGTGATTTTTTTTGCCATAATCATTGCTGAGACAGGCTCTGTAGAGGGCGTTTAGTCCGAAACTCAATTTCGGTTTG
Organism: Kluyvera intermedia; assembly: GCF_034424175.1. Lineage (NCBI taxonomy): Bacteria > Pseudomonadati > Pseudomonadota > Gammaproteobacteria > Enterobacterales > Enterobacteriaceae > Kluyvera > Kluyvera intermedia. Next base: position 4,472,377 of record NZ_CP139986.1, on the reverse strand, counting down.
GATCGCCTCGCACCCGCGGGGTGGAAATGTTTGTAGAATTCTTCTGACAGGTTGGTTTATGAGTGCGAATACCGAAGCTCAAGGGAGCGGGCGTGGCCTGGAAACGATGAAGTGGGTAGCCGTTGCCGTGTTGCTGATTGCTGCAATCGTAGGTAACTACCTTTATCGTGACATGATGCTGCCGCTGCGTGCGCTGGCCGTAGTAATTATTATTGCTGCAGCGGGTGGTGTCGCGCTGTTGACGACAAAAGGCAAAGCAACCGTTGCGTTTGCTCGTGAAGCGAGAACAGAAGTACGTAAGGTTATTTGGCCGACTCGCCAGGAAACGCTGCACACTACGCTGATCGTTGCTGCGGTCACTGCGGTAATGTCACTGATCCTGTGGGGACTGGATGGTATTCTGGTTCGCCTGGTATCCTTTATCACTGGCCTGAGGTTCTAAGATGTCTGAAGCACCTAAAAAGCGTTGGTACGTCGTTCAGGCGTTTTCCGGTTTTGAAGGCCGTGTAGCCACGTCGCTGCGCGAGCATATCAAATTACAAAACATGGAAGAGCTGTTTGGCGAAGTCATGGTTCCGACTGAAGAAGTGGTCGAAATTCGTGGCGGCCAGCGTCGTAAAAGCGAGCGTAAATTCTTCCCAGGTTACGTACTTGTTCAGATGGTGATGAACGACGCAAGCTGGCACCTGGTACGTAGCGTTCCGCGCGTGATGGGCTTTATCGGTGGGACGTCTGACCGTCCTGCGCCTATCAGCGACAAAGAAGTTGATGCGATCATGAACCGTCTGCAGCAGGTCGGTGATAAGCCACGTCCTAAAACAATGTTTGAGCCTGGTGAAATGGTTCGCGTTAGCGATGGTCCGTTTGCCGACTTTAACGGTGTTGTTGAAGACGTTGATTACGAGAAGTCCCGCCTGACCGTGTCTGTTTCTATCTTTGGTCGTGCGACCCCGGTAGAACTCGACTTTGCTCAGGTTGAGAAAGCGTAAGACGGCGATCAAAAAAGCATCGATTTAATCGTTGCATGAGGCGTGAAATTGACATACAATTTCGCGCCTTTTGTTTTTATGGGCCCAGGCCTGTAAAACGAATTTTTATATCACGGGGAGCCTCCTTGAGGCGCTATTACCCAATTAGAGGATTTTAGAATGGCTAAGAAAGTCCAAGCCTACGTCAAGCTGCAGGTTGCAGCTGGTATGGCGAACCCAAGTCCACCGGTTGGTCCAGCACTGGGTCAGCAGGGCGTGAACATCATGGAATTCTGTAAAGCGTTCAACGCAAAAACTGATTCCATCGAGAAAGGTCTGCCAATTCCGGTTGTTATCACCGTTTATGCTGACCGTTCTTTCACCTTCATTACCAAAACGCCTCCAGCAGCAGTTCTGCTGAAAAAAGCGGCTGGTATTAAGTCTGGTTCCGGTAAGCCGAACAAAGACAAAGTAGGTAAAGTTTCCCGTGCTCAGGTACTGGAAATCGCGCAGACCAAAGCTGCCGACATGACTGGCGCCGACATTGAAGCGATGACTCGCTCAATCGAAGGTACTGCACGTTCCATGGGCCTGGTAGTGGAGGATTAAGAAATGGCTAAACTGACCAAGCGTATGCGCGTGATCCGTGACAAAGTTGATGCTACTAAGCAGTACGACATCAATGAAGCCATTGCTCTGCTGAAAGAGCTGGCCACTGCTAAATTCAACGAAAGCGTTGACGTTGCCGTTAACCTCGGTATCGACGCTCGTAAATCTGACCAGAACGTACGTGGTGCAACTGTACTGCCACACGGTACTGGCCGTTCCGTTCGCGTTGCCGTATTTGCCCAGGGCCCTAACGCTGAAGCAGCTAAAGCTGCTGGCGCTGAGCTGGTAGGTATGGAAGATCTGGCTGACCAGATCAAAAAAGGCGAAATGAACTTCGACGTTGTTATTGCTTCTCCGGATGCAATGCGCGTTGTTGGCCAGTTGGGTCAGGTTCTGGGCCCACGTGGTCTGATGCCAAACCCTAAAGTTGGTACTGTAACTCCTAACGTTGCTGAAGCGGTTAAGAACGCTAAAGCAGGTCAGGTTCGTTATCGTAACGACAAAAACGGCATCATCCACACCACCATCGGTAAAGTGGACTTTGACGCTGACAAACTGAAAGAAAACCTGGAATCTCTGCTGGTTGCGCTGAAAAAAGCAAAACCAACTCAGGCGAAAGGCGTGTACATCAAGAAAGTTAGCATCTCCACCACCATGGGTGCAGGTGTCTCTGTTGATCAGGCTGGCCTGACTGCAGTAGCGAACTAAGATTCGCCTTTACGTGGGCGGTGGATTTGTCTACAATTCTACCCCCACGATTCTGTTGAAATAGACAGACGCTATGCGAGTCATTTGAATTGCGGCAAGGCGGCAAGCGAGTTAATCGCCAGGAGCATAGTTAACTATGTGACTGGTGTGAGCGAGAGTAGCCAACGCAGCAGCAGTTCAAAGGACGAAGACATAGACAAGATTTGTTCGTTGGAGCCTGGCCTATCCAGGCCTCCGTCGAAGACCGCAGGTGTTTCGAAAGAAGCTTAATGCCCTGCGTAGACGGTGACAGAACGCTAAGATTATTTTTAATACTCTGGCTTGTTTCTGCTCACCGTATTTAGACGCTCTTTCCGTTTGGGAGAGTGAAGTGAGTTCCGGGACATGAGTCCCGGCAAACATCCAGGAGCAAAGCTAATGGCTTTAAATCTTCAAGACAAACAAGCGATTGTTGCTGAAGTCAGCGAAGTAGCCAAAGGCGCGCTGTCTGCAGTAGTTGCGGATTCCCGTGGCGTTACTGTAGACAAAATGACTGAACTGCGTAAAGCAGGTCGTGAAGCTGGCGTATACATGCGTGTTGTTCGTAACACCCTGCTGCGCCGCGTCGTTGAAGGTACTCAGTTCGAGTGCCTGAAAGACACGTTTGTTGGTCCGACCCTGATTGCATATTCTATGGAACACCCGGGCGCAGCTGCTCGTCTGTTCAAAGATTTCGCGAAAGCGAATGCAAAATTTGAGGTCAAAGCCGCAGCCTTTGAAGGTGAGTTGATCCCGGCATCGCAAATCGATCGCCTGGCAACCCTGCCGACCTACGAAGAAGCAATTGCACGCCTGATGGCAACCATGAAAGAAGCTTCGGCTGGCAAACTGGTTCGCACTCTGGCTGCTGTACGCGATGCGAAAGAAGCTGCTTAATCGCAGTTGTCTTTGTAAAGTATTTGCTTACGTATAAACTTATACTGATTTTCAGGAACAATTTAAATGTCTATCACTAAAGATCAAATCATTGAAGCAGTTGCAGCTATGTCCGTAATGGACGTTGTAGAACTGATCTCTGCAATGGAAGAAAAATTCGGCGTTTCTGCTGCTGCTGCTGTAGCTGTAGCTGCGGGCCCTGCTGAAGCTGCTGAAGAAAAAACTGAATTCGACGTCGTACTGAAAGCTGTTGGCGCGAACAAAGTTGCAGTAATCAAAGCAGTACGTGGCGCAACTGGCCTGGGTCTGAAAGAAGCTAAAGACCTGGTAGAATCTGCTCCAGCTGCACTGAAAGAAGGCGTGAGCAAAGATGACGCTGAAGCACTGAAAAAATCTCTGGAAGAAGCTGGCGCTGAAGTTGAAGTTAAATAAGCCAACTTTTCTAGTTGAAGCCTGAGAAATCAGGCCGATGGCTGGTGACTTTTAGTCACCAGCCATTTTGCGCTGTAAGGCGCCAGTAGCATTTCACACTGTTTGACTGCTGGCTGTCCTGACAATGCCTGTTTCTATCGACGACTTAATATATTGCGACAGGGTGCTCGCTCTGTGTAAATCGTAATGAAATGGTTTAAGCGTGATAGCAACAAGTATTGCGGAAAGTGTTCCATTTTCCGGTCCACAAAATAGTGTTGCACAAACTGTCTGCCTATGGACAGATGCGTCGACTTGTCAGCGAGCTGAGGAACCCTATGGTTTACTCCTATACCGAGAAAAAACGTATTCGTAAGGATTTTGGTAAACGTCCGCAGGTTCTGGACATACCTTATCTCCTTTCTATCCAGCTTGACTCGTTCCAGAAGTTTATCGAGCAAGATCCTGAAGGTCAGTATGGTCTGGAAGCAGCTTTCCGTTCCGTATTCCCGATTAAAAGCTACAGCGGTTATTCGGAGCTGCAATACGTCAGCTACCGCTTGGGCGAACCGGTGTTTGACGTTCAGGAATGTCAGATTCGTGGCGTGACTTATTCTGCACCGCTGCGCGTAAAACTGCGTCTGGTGATCTACGAGCGTGAAGCGCCGGAAGGCACTGTAAAAGACATCAAAGAACAAGAAGTGTACATGGGCGAAATTCCGCTCATGACCGACAACGGTACCTTTGTTATCAATGGTACTGAGCGTGTTATCGTTTCTCAGCTGCACCGTAGCCCAGGCGTCTTCTTTGACTCCGATAAGGGTAAAACCCACTCTTCGGGTAAAGTGCTGTATAACGCGCGTATCATCCCTTACCGTGGTTCCTGGCTGGACTTCGAGTTCGATCCGAAAGACAACCTGTTTGTCCGTATCGACCGTCGTCGTAAACTGCCTGCGACCATCATTCTGCGTGCGCTGCAGTACACCACTGAACAGATCCTTGACCTGTTCTTTGACAAAGTTGTCTTCGAAATTCGTGACAACAAGCTGCAGATGGAACTTATTCCAGAGCGCCTGCGTGGTGAAACTGCGTCCTTCGATATCGAAGCGAATGGCAAAATCTACGTAGAGAAAGCACGTCGTATTACTGCGCGTCATATTCGCCAGCTGGAAAAAGACGATATCAAACATATCGAAGTTCCGGTTGAGTACATCGCGGGTAAAGTTGCGGCTAAAGACTACGTTGACGAATCCACCGGTGAGCTGATTTGTGCAGCGAACATGGAGCTGAGCCTGGATCTGCTGGCTAAGCTGAGCCAGTCTGGTCACAAGCGTATCGAAACGCTGTTCACCAACGATCTGGACCACGGTGCGTACATCTCTGAAACGATTCGCGTCGACCCAACTAACGATCGCCTGAGCGCGCTGGTAGAAATCTACCGCATGATGCGCCCTGGTGAGCCGCCGACTCGTGAAGCTGCTGAAAACCTGTTCGAGAACCTGTTCTTCTCCGAAGACCGCTATGATCTGTCTGCGGTAGGTCGTATGAAGTTCAACCGTTCTCTGCTGCGTGATGAGATCGAAGGTTCCGGTATCCTGAGCAAAGAAGACATCATCGAAGTGATGAAAAAGCTCATTGATATCCGTAACGGCAAAGGCGAAGTGGATGATATCGACCACCTCGGCAACCGTCGTATCCGTTCCGTAGGCGAAATGGCGGAAAACCAATTCCGCGTTGGCCTGGTACGTGTTGAGCGTGCGGTGAAAGAGCGTCTGTCTTTAGGCGATCTGGATACCCTGATGCCTCAGGATATGATCAACGCCAAGCCGATTTCTGCGGCAGTGAAAGAGTTCTTCGGTTCCAGCCAGCTGTCTCAGTTTATGGACCAGAACAACCCGTTGTCTGAGATCACGCACAAACGTCGTATCTCTGCCCTCGGCCCGGGCGGTTTGACCCGTGAACGTGCAGGCTTTGAAGTTCGAGACGTACACCCGACTCACTACGGTCGCGTATGTCCAATCGAAACGCCTGAAGGTCCAAACATCGGTCTGATCAACTCCCTGTCCGTGTACGCACAGACTAACGAATACGGCTTCCTCGAGACTCCGTACCGTAAAGTGACTGACGGTGTTGTTACCGACGAAATTCATTACCTGTCTGCTATCGAAGAAGGCAACTACGTTATCGCTCAGGCGAACTCCAACCTGGATGACGAAGGCCACTTTGAAGAAGACCTGGTAACGTGCCGTAGCAAAGGCGAATCCAGCTTGTTCAGCCGCGACCAGGTTGACTACATGGACGTATCCACCCAACAGGTGGTATCCGTCGGTGCGTCCCTGATCCCGTTCCTTGAACACGATGACGCCAACCGTGCATTGATGGGTGCGAACATGCAACGTCAGGCCGTTCCAACTCTGCGTGCTGATAAGCCGCTGGTTGGTACCGGTATGGAACGTGCTGTTGCCGTCGACTCCGGTGTTACTGCAGTGGCTAAGCGTGGCGGTACCGTACAGTACGTCGATGCATCCCGTATCGTTATCAAAGTTAACGAAGACGAGATGTATCCGGGCGAAGCGGGCATCGACATCTACAACCTGACCAAATACACCCGTTCTAACCAGAACACCTGTATTAACCAGATGCCATGTGTGTCTCTGGGTGAGCCAATCGAGCGCGGCGACGTGCTGGCAGATGGTCCATCTACCGACCTCGGTGAGCTGGCGCTCGGTCAGAACATGCGCGTGGCATTCATGCCATGGAACGGTTACAACTTCGAAGACTCCATCCTCGTATCCGAGCGTGTTGTTCAGGAAGACCGTTTCACCACCATCCACATTCAGGAACTGGCATGTGTGTCCCGTGACACCAAGCTGGGGCCAGAAGAGATCACCGCTGACATCCCGAACGTGGGTGAAGCTGCGCTCTCCAAACTGGATGAGTCCGGTATTGTTTACATTGGTGCAGAAGTCACCGGTGGCGACATTCTGGTAGGTAAGGTAACGCCGAAAGGTGAAACCCAGCTGACCCCAGAAGAGAAGCTACTGCGTGCCATCTTCGGCGAGAAAGCGTCTGACGTTAAAGACTCTTCTCTGCGCGTACCAAACAGTGTTTCCGGTACTGTTATCGACGTTCAGGTCTTTACTCGCGATGGCGTAGAAAAAGACAAACGTGCGCTGGAAATCGAAGAAATGCAGCTGAAGCAGGCCAAAAAAGACCTGTCTGAAGAACTGCAGATCCTCGAAGCTGGCCTGTTTAGCCGTATCTACGCGGTGCTGGTTGCCGGTGGTGTTGAAGCTGAGAAGCTCGACAAACTGCCTCGCGATCGCTGGCTGGAACTCGGTCTGAACGACGAAGAGAAACAGAATCAGCTGGAACAGCTGGCTGAACAGTACGACGAACTGAAGCACGAGTTTGAGAAAAAACTCGAAGCGAAACGCCGCAAAATCACCCAAGGCGACGATCTGGCACCGGGCGTGCTGAAGATTGTTAAGGTATACCTGGCCGTTAAACGCCGTATCCAGCCTGGTGACAAAATGGCAGGTCGTCACGGTAACAAGGGTGTTATCTCTAAGATCAACCCGATCGAAGATATGCCACACGATGCTAACGGTACGCCGGTAGATATCGTACTGAACCCGCTGGGCGTACCATCGCGTATGAACATCGGTCAGATCCTTGAAACTCACCTGGGTATGGCTGCGAAAGGTATCGGCGAGAAAATCAACGCCATGCTTAAGCAGCAAGAAGAAGTCGCCAAGCTGCGCGAATTCATCCAGCGTGCGTACGATCTGGGTACCGACGTTCGCCAGAAAGTTGACCTGAACACCTTCACCGATGATGAAGTTCTGCGTCTGGCTGAAAACCTGAAAAAAGGTATGCCGATCGCAACGCCAGTATTCGACGGTGCGAAAGAGTCTGAAATCAAGGAACTGTTACAGCTGGGTGGCCTGCCGACTTCCGGTCAGATCACTCTGTTCGATGGTCGTACCGGTGAGCAGTTCGAGCGCCAGGTTACCGTCGGCTACATGTACATGCTGAAACTGAACCACTTGGTTGATGACAAGATGCATGCGCGTTCTACCGGTTCTTACAGCCTGGTTACTCAGCAGCCGCTGGGTGGTAAGGCTCAGTTCGGTGGTCAGCGCTTCGGGGAGATGGAAGTGTGGGCGCTGGAAGCATATGGCGCGGCATACACCCTGCAGGAAATGCTCACCGTTAAGTCTGATGACGTGAATGGCCGTACTAAGATGTATAAAAACATCGTAGACGGTAACCATCAGATGGAACCGGGCATGCCGGAATCCTTCAACGTACTGTTGAAAGAGATCCGTTCGCTGGGTATCAACATCGAGCTGGAAGACGAGTAACTCTCGCTCAAACAGGTCACTGGTGCCGGGGTAAGACCCGGCGCCAGATTGTGCTAACTCCGACGGGAGCAAATCCGTGAAAGATTTATTAAAGTTTCTGAAAGCGCAGACTAAAACCGAAGAGTTTGATGCGATCAAAATTGCTCTGGCATCGCCAGACATGATCCGTTCATGGTCTTTCGGTGAAGTTAAAAAGCCGGAAACCATTAACTACCGTACGTTCAAGCCTGAGCGTGACGGCCTTTTCTGCGCCCGTATCTTTGGGCCAGTAAAAGATTACGAGTGCCTGTGCGGTAAGTACAAGCGCCTGAAACACCGTGGTGTGATCTGTGAGAAGTGCGGCGTTGAAGTGACCCAGACTAAAGTGCGTCGTGAACGCATGGGCCACATCGAGCTGGCATGTCCAACTGCGCACATCTGGTTCCTGAAATCGCTGCCGTCCCGTATCGGTCTGCTGCTCGATATGCCACTGCGTGATATCGAACGCGTACTGTACTTCGAATCATATGTTGTTATCGAAGGCGGTATGACCAACCTGGAACGTCAACAGATTCTGACTGAAGAGCAGTATCTGGACGCGCTGGAAGAGTTCGGTGACGAATTCGATGCGAAGATGGGTGCGGAAGCTATCCAGGCCCTGCTGAAAAGCATGGATCTGGAGCAAGAGTGTGAAACTCTGCGCGAAGAGCTGAACGAAACCAACTCCGAAACCAAGCGTAAAAAGCTGACCAAGCGTATCAAACTGCTGGAAGCGTTCGTACAGTCTGGCAACAAGCCAGAGTGGATGATCCTGACCGTTCTGCCGGTTCTGCCGCCAGATCTGCGTCCGCTGGTTCCGCTGGATGGTGGTCGTTTCGCAACATCAGATCTGAACGATCTGTATCGTCGCGTTATCAACCGTAACAACCGTCTGAAACGCCTGCTGGATCTGGCTGCGCCTGACATCATCGTACGTAACGAAAAACGTATGCTGCAGGAAGCGGTCGATGCCCTGCTGGATAACGGCCGTCGCGGTCGTGCGATCACCGGTTCTAACAAGCGTCCTCTGAAATCTTTGGCCGATATGATCAAAGGTAAGCAGGGTCGTTTCCGTCAGAACTTGCTCGGTAAGCGTGTTGACTACTCCGGTCGTTCTGTAATCACCGTAGGTCCATACCTGCGTCTGCATCAGTGCGGTCTGCCGAAGAAAATGGCACTGGAACTGTTCAAACCATTCATCTACGGCAAGCTGGAGCTGCGTGGCCTGGCCACCACCATCAAAGCCGCTAAGAAAATGGTTGAGCGTGAAGAAGCTGTCGTTTGGGATATCCTGGATGAAGTTATCCGCGAACACCCAGTGATGCTGAACCGTGCTCCAACACTGCACCGTCTGGGCATCCAGGCGTTTGAGCCAGTACTGATCGAAGGTAAAGCCATCCAGCTGCACCCGCTGGTCTGTGCGGCTTATAACGCCGACTTCGATGGTGACCAGATGGCAGTTCACGTACCGCTGACGCTGGAAGCCCAGTTGGAAGCGCGTGCGCTGATGATGTCTACCAACAACATCCTGTCACCTGCGAACGGCGAGCCAATCATCGTTCCTTCTCAGGACGTTGTATTGGGTCTGTACTACATGACCCGTGACTGTGTTAACGCCAAAGGCGAAGGCATGGTGCTGACTGGCCCTAAAGAAGCTGAGCGTATCTATCGCGCAGGTCTGGCCTCTCTGCATGCGCGCGTTAAAGTGCGTATCACCGAATACGAAAAAGATGAAAACGGCGAATTCGTCGCGACCACCAGCATTAAAGACACGACCGTTGGCCGTGCTATTTTGTGGATGATCGTACCGAAAGGTCTGCCTTTCTCCATCGTCAACCAGGCGCTGGGCAAGAAAGCTATCTCCAAAATGCTGAACACCTGTTACCGCATTCTGGGCCTGAAGCCGACCGTAATCTTCGCTGACCAGACCATGTACACCGGCTTTGCCTATGCAGCGCGCTCAGGCGCATCTGTTGGTATCGACGACATGGTTATCCCAGAGAAGAAATACGAAATCATCAGCGAAGCGGAAGCTGAAGTTGCTGAGATCCAGGAGCAGTTCCAATCTGGTCTGGTTACCGCTGGCGAACGTTATAACAAAGTTATCGATATCTGGGCTGCGGCGAACGATCGTGTATCCAAAGCGATGATGGACAACCTGCAAACCGAAACCGTTATTAACCGTGACGGCGTCGAAGAGCAGCAGGTTTCCTTCAACAGCATCTACATGATGGCCGACTCCGGTGCGCGTGGTTCTGCAGCACAGATTCGTCAGCTGGCCGGTATGCGTGGTCTGATGGCTAAGCCAGATGGTTCCATCATCGAAACGCCAATCACCGCGAACTTCCGTGAAGGTCTGAACGTACTCCAGTACTTCATCTCTACTCACGGTGCTCGTAAAGGTCTGGCGGATACCGCACTGAAAACAGCTAACTCCGGTTATCTGACACGTCGTCTGGTTGACGTTGCTCAGGATCTGGTTGTTACTGAAGATGACTGTGGCACGCTGGAAGGCATCACCATGACCCCGGTTATCGAGGGTGGTGATGTTAAAGAGCCACTGCGCGATCGCGTATTGGGTCGTGTGACTGCTGAAGACGTTCTGAAGCCGGGTACGGCGGATATTCTGGTTCCACGCAACACGCTGCTGCACGAACAGTGGTGTGACCTGCTGGAAGAGAACTCCGTTGACTCCGTCAAAGTGCGTTCCGTTGTATCCTGTGACACCGACTTTGGTGTATGTGCGCACTGCTACGGTCGTGACCTGGCGCGTGGTCACATCATCAACAAAGGTGAGGCTATCGGCGTTATCGCGGCACAGTCCATCGGTGAACCGGGTACACAGCTGACGATGCGTACGTTCCACATCGGTGGTGCGGCATCTCGTGCGGCTGCTGAATCTAGCATCCAGGTGAAAAACAAAGGTAGCATCAAGCTCAGCAACGCGAAGTCGGTTGTGAACTCCAGCGGTAAACTGGTGATCACTTCTCGTAACACCGAGCTGAAATTGATCGACGAATTCGGTCGTACCAAAGAAAGCTACAAAGTGCCTTACGGTTCCGTGATGGGCAAAGGTGATGGTGAGCAGGTTGCTGGCGGCGAGACCGTAGCAAACTGGGATCCGCACACCATGCCAGTTATCACTGAAGTCAGCGGCTTCTTGCGCTTCACTGACATGATCGACGGCCAGACCATTACTCGTCAGACCGACGAGCTGACCGGTCTGTCATCGCTGGTTGTTCTGGATTCTGCAGAGCGTACGGCGGGTGGTAAAGACCTGCGTCCAGCCCTGAAAATCGTTGATGCTAACGGTAACGATGTTCTGATCCCTGGCACCGATATGCCTGCGCAGTACTTCCTGCCGGGTAAAGCGATTGTTCAGTTGGAAGATGGCATCCAGATCAGTGCGGGTGATGCTCTTGCGCGTATTCCTCAGGAATCCAGCGGTACCAAGGATATCACCGGTGGTCTGCCACGCGTTGCGGATCTGTTCGAAGCACGTCGTCCGAAAGAGCCAGCTATCCTTGCGGAAATTACCGGTATCATTTCCTTCGGTAAAGAAACCAAAGGCAAACGTCGCCTGGTTATCACTCCGTTAGACGGTAGCGATCCATACGAAGAGATGATTCCAAAATGGCGTCAGCTCAACGTGTTCGAAGGCGAACGTGTAGAACGTGGTGACGTGGTTTCCGATGGTCCAGAAGCACCGCACGACATCCTGCGTCTTCGTGGCGTACACGCGGTAACGCGTTACATCACCAACGAAGTACAGGACGTTTACCGTCTGCAAGGCGTTAAGATTAACGATAAACACATTGAAGTTATCGTTCGTCAGATGCTGCGTAAAGCAACCATCGATACTGCTGGTAGCTCCGACTTCCTGGAAGGCGAACAGGTTGAATACTCTCGCGTTAAGATTGCTAACCGCGATCTGGAAGCGAATGGCAAAGTGGCTGCAACTTATGCACGCGACCTGCTGGGTATCACCAAAGCGTCTCTGGCAACCGAGTCGTTCATCTCTGCCGCATCGTTCCAGGAGACCACACGTGTCCTGACCGAAGCAGCCGTTGCGGGTAAACGTGACGAACTGCGTGGCCTGAAAGAGAACGTTATCGTGGGTCGTCTGATTCCAGCGGGTACCGGTTATGCGTATCACCAGGATCGTATGCGCCGTCGCGCTGCAGGCGAACAGCCAGCAGCACCGCAGGTAACTGCGGAAGATGCATCTGCAAGCCTGGCAGAACTGCTGAACGCAGGTCTGGGTGGTTCTGACAAAGACTAATCGTCTACGTTAGTACGATAAGTTAAAAGGCCAGTCTTTATGACTGGCCTTTTTTATTGTTTTTTCCCTTCCTCTCTTATTTCTGCGCGCCCAGCCACCATGCCGGGATATTGTGCAGTGCCTCACTCTGACCTCCATTTTGCTTGACTATACTGCATCGGGTATAGCGTCTTACCCTACCTCTGAAAATGGATAACATCATGAATAAAAAAGTTTTTTCTTATTTCCTTGGTGCGGCTTCAGCCATGACACTCTCTGCTGCAATCATCAGCCCTGCCTATTCTGCTGATGCGGCACCGCATAAACCTAAAATTGCATTGGTGATGAAATCACTGGCCAATGAGTTTTTCCTGACCATGGAAAATGGCGCAAAAGATTACCAAAAGCAAAATGCGGATAAGTTCGATCTGGTTTCAAACGGCATTAAAAATGAAACCGACACCTCTAGCCAGATCCAGATTGTTGAGCAGATGATTGTCGCCAAAGCCGATGCCATCATCATTGCACCGTCCGATTCAAAAGCGTTGGTACCGGTGGTGAAAAAGGCGGTTGATGCCGGGATCCTGGTGATTAACATCGACAATCAGTTCGATGCAGCGGTGTTAAAAGACAAAGGGTTGAACGTGCCGTTTGTTGGGCCGAATAACCGTAAAGGCGCAAAAGATATTGGCGATTACCTGGCTAAGCACCTGAAAGCGGGTGATGAGGTCGGTATTATCGAAGGTATTCCCACTTCCACTAACTCCCAACAGCGTACGCTGGGGTTCCAGGATGCGATGTCAGCCGGAGGAATGAAGGTCGTTTCCGTTCAGTCTGGTCAATGGGAAATGAATAACGCCAACACGATTGCTGCTGCCATGTTGAGTGAATACCCGAATATTAAAGCGCTGCTGGCGGATAACGACAATATGGCCCTCGGGGCCGTTTCGGCGATTCGCGCTGCGGGGAAACGCGGTCAGGTGCAGGTTGTCGGTTATGACAATATCGAAGCGATTAAACCTATGTTGCAGGACGGGCGTGTGCTGGCGACGGCGGATCAGTTTGCTTCTCAGCAGGCGGTATTCGGCATTAATACCGCGCTGGATGCGTTAAAGGCGGGAAAAAAACAGAGCGAACTTTCCGGTAGCGTTGAGACGCCGGTGAAACTGATTGTGAAGCAGTAAGGCGCATCTGACTCTTCGGGGGACGCGGGTTATCCCCCGGATTTTAAAGGGATTCGACAGAGCAGGTACGGGCAAAATGGCTGATTATCAAGAAATTCTGTCAATGTCCGGCATCGGTAAAACCTACAATGAACCGGTGCTGAGCCATATCAATCTGACCTTATATGCAGGAAAAGTGCTGGCGCTTACGGGGGAGAACGGCGCCGGCAAAAGTACGCTGTCTAAAATTATCGGCGGCCTGATTACCCCAACGACCGGAACAATGACCTACCTCGGGCAGCCTTATGCCCCGGCCAGCCGCAAAGAGGCGGAGAAGCTCGGTATCCGTATGGTGATGCAGGAGCTGAATCTGCTACCGACCTTAACGATTGCTGAGAACCTCTTTCTTGAGACATTACCCAACTGGGGCGGATGGATAAACCGTAAACGGCTGCGGGAGCAGGCGTTGCCTGTGATGTCGATGGTCGGTTTGCAGGCGCTTGACCCGGATATGCTGGTGGGAGAACTTGGCATCGGTCATCAGCAGATGATTGAAATTGCCCGCAACCTCATTGGCGACAGCCGAATTCTAATCCTTGATGAACCCACCGCCATGCTTACCAGCCGTGAAGTTGAACTGCTGTTTGAACAAATTCAGCTCTTTAAGCGACGTGGTGTCTCACTGGTCTATATCTCTCATCGCCTCGATGAGCTTGCGCAAATCGCGGATGATATTACGGTGCTACGTGATGGTAACGTCGTCTGCACGGATGATATTAAACGGTATAGCAGCGATCAGCTGGTTTCACTGATGGTGGGGCGCGATCTGGACAGCACTTTTGACGTCAGTGCACGACGTCAGGGTGACCCAATACTGAAGGTCGAGCATTTTACCCGCGGCGAAGCGCTACAGGATATCTCCTTGACCTTACATCGCGGCGAAGTTCTGGGTATCAGTGGGTTGGTGGGGGCGGGAAGAACCGAATTGATGCGGGCGATTTTTGGCGCAGACCGTATCGACAGCGGGCAGTTACTGGTGGGCTGTCCGCTGAAACCTGTCACCATTCGCTCGCCATCGGAGGCGATTGCTCACCGCATTGCATTGGTGACGGAAGATCGTAAAGGAGAGGGCTTGTTGCTGCCCCATTCGGTTGCGGCGAACACCTCACTGGGTAATAGCGAAAAGGTTAGCCGCCTGTCATGGCTCAACGGTCATCAGGAGCAGCAACTGGCGCAGAAGTATATCTCCCGGCTCGGGATCCGTACCGCCGGGGCCGAGTTCGCTGTGGATAGCCTATCCGGTGGTAACCAGCAAAAGGTGCTGATTAGCCGCTGGCTGGAGCGTAATTGCGACATCATCCTTTTTGATGAACCGACACGCGGTATTGATGTTGGTGCAAAGAGAGACATTTATCTGCTGCTTAATGAATTGACGCAGAGCGGCAAGGGGCTAATCGTTGTCTCCAGCGATCTCAGAGAACTGATGCTGATTTGTGACCGTATCGCGGTACTGTCTGCCGGCAAGTTAGTGAAGACCTTTACCCGTGATAGCTGGACGCAGGACGCGATTCTGGCCGCGGCTTTTTCTGGCTATCAACACGCCACAGGGAACTTACACGATGAGTAACACTTCACTACCCGTTAAAAGACACACTGCTTCATGGCGCATTCTGAGCAGTTATCTGGGATTAATTGGCGCGTTGCTGGCGATGATTATCCTGTTCTCATTCTTAAGCGATCACTTTTTAAGTCTGAATACCTTTAGCACTATCGCCAATCAAATCCCTGACCTGATGGTGATGTCGGTAGGAATGACGTTTGTATTGATTATTGCCGGTATTGATCTGTCGGTGGGCTCGGTTCTGGCGCTGTCAGCGGCGGTAGTGAGCGTCACCTATCTCAATCTGCACTGGTCGCCATGGCTGGCGGCGTTGTCAGGTATTGTGGCGGCAACATTTGTGGGCTCACTGACCGGGCTTATCTCGGTTATCTGGCGTATTCCAACGTTTATTGTCTCTTTGGGGATGCTGGAGATGGCCCGCGGTAGTGCGTATCAGCTGACGGATTCGCGTACTGCCTATATCGGTTCGAGCTTTGATTTTCTGGCCGACCCGATTGTTTTCGGCATTTCACCGTCATTTGTTATCGCCATCTTAGTGATTATTGCCGGACATCTGGTGCTGACGCGCACGATTTTTGGTCGTCATTTAATTGGAATTGGCACGAACGAAGAGGCGGTACGATTATCGGGTATTAATCCTGCGCCGTATAAAGTGATCGTCTTTGCACTCATGGGCGCATTGGCCGGGCTGGCTTCATTGTTTCAGGTGGCACGTCTGGAAGCGGCCGATCCCAACGGTGGTGTTGGAATGGAATTACAAGTCATTGCGGCGGTCGTCATTGGCGGTACCAGCTTGATGGGGGGCAGGGGTTCGGTTATCTGTACGTTTCTGGGGGCGCTGATCATTTCAGTTTTGGCGGCTGGGCTGGCGCAAATTGGCGCAAGTGAACCAACAAAACGTGTGATTACGGGGGCAGTCATTGTGGTTGCCGTGGTATTGGACACTTACCGTAGCCACCGTCAAAAACGATAGCTGTCAGGCGCGAAAGTTAAAGGCACCCGATTGGGTGCCTTGTGCATTCTTATGGCAGCGTGATTAGCTGACCAGAGGAATACGACGATACAGTTCAATCATGTCGGTCGCCAGATCCTGAATCACCATCGCATTCATCAGGTGGTCCTGAGAGTGAACGGTAATCAGGTTAACCGGTAATTTGCCAGTACCTTCATCAAGGCCGATGAGCTGGGTCTGGATACCATGAGCCTGTTTCACAAACTCACGAGATTCTTCCATCGCTTTTCCTGCACCTTCAAAGTCACCTTTGCGAGCAAGCTGCAACGCGGTTAATGCTGAGCTACGTGCGGCACCCGCATTCACCAGCAGTTCCATGATGATTGATTCTAAATCTTCCACGTCTTCCTCACTCCATTAACTTAAGGGCTTTCTCAAGCACGACATCGCCTTTCATCATGCCGTAGTCCATCATGTCGATGACGGCGACTTTTTTGCCCATAGGATCAGCCAGAGCCTGTAACTTAGCTTGCTCATACTTAACCTGCGGCCCGAGCAGGACGATATCTGCATCGTTGATATTTGCTTTAAATTCGGCCACCGGTACGGCTTTAATTGAGACCTCGATGCCTTTTTTCTGAGCGGCGTCCTTCATGCGTTGAACCAGCATACTGGTGGACATTCCTGCAGCGCAGCATAAAACGATATTCTTCATAAATGCTCCCTCATGACCCGTGATAACTCATGTTTATCGCGAGCTGAAACGATCAACAACCGCTTTACAGCGATTGTGTGTAAGGCATCACAAAGATCGATTCAAAAAACTGAAACCGGTTACATTTTTAGTGCATGACACACATAAAAACCGTATTGCGGGTTTTATGTGTGTGGAGGTATGACTTAGGTGTGCGAGGTGCGCAAGATACGATTTTTTCCCTGACGTTTGGCTTTATAGAGTGCCTCATCAACGCTGGAAACCAGATGTTCCAGTGTTTCCATATGCCATTCGCCAAGCCCGGCGCTGAAAGTAACGCTGAGTCCCTCTTCACGCCATGTCCGACTGGCGACGTTCATCCGCCATTCTTCAAGTAAGGTTTGCGCCTCTTCAACCACCTCCGCGGTGAAGATAATCGCAAACTCTTCGCCACCATAGCGATACAGCGAAAGCCCGTGCGCTTGTAGGATGGCGATACCTTCGCGGGCCACATTGCGTAGCACGATGTCGCCACTGAGATGGCCCCAGGTATCGTTAATTGATTTAAAGTTATCGATATCGACCAGCGCCAGAGCAAAGGGTTGATGATTGTTCATTAACTCAGTGATATCAGTGTCGAATGCCCAACGGTTTTTGCATCCGGTGAGCGAGTCCACCGTCGCCTGCCTGACATAAGCACGCTCACGCTCTTTATTCACCTCAATCGCTTTGTGCAGCATCACTTCAAGCCCCGGTGCATTCTGGGTGTCACCGGTTTTAATCGCGTTGATGATGTTCATCAGAATGGCTCGAGAAGCCTGGCGCAGGTACAAACCGAAGGTGATGATGATAATTCCTGCCAGTGCAAATCCCCAACTGGCGATAATGCTTTCATGTTGAGCGAGTTGGCTCAGCGTTTTACCTGAAACTTTATAAATAACAAACCAGTCGGGATTGGTGAATGAATAGTAGTAGTACCAGGTGCGGCTTGATTTATCGAAAATCTCTCCGTCGCCCGCGGTCATATTAGTGAGTAATTTGTCTGAGAGCACCGTCTGAAAGAGCTTGCCGCTATCGGGATGGAGTAAAGCCTGGCCCTTGCGATTCACCACAAAAAATTCACCCTGGACGGGTGGTTTCATCTGGCGCAGCGTATGGCTCATCGCGGTTAAGTCGAAGTGAAATGCCAGCGTACCTTTTAGCTTACCTTCGGCAGAGATAACCGGTTTTGCCAGCGTGACGGTTTGCTGGTGGGTGTAGAAGTCGATGTAAGGCTGGGTATAACGACTGAAGATCCCGGCATCGCCTTGATGAACAAACCATGGGCGGCTGGTGGCGTCAAATACCGGGGCATTGGCGCGTTCAATAACCTGTGGCGCACGAAGATAATGGCCCTCGCTATCAGCAATAGAGAGCGATGATACCGTTGGCATCATCGACAGCAACTGCATCATCGATTGCAGCCCTTTATCCGGATCCTTGTTCACCACATTATCAAGTTCATCATTGCGCGATAAATAGGTCACCGCACGGCCCAAAATATAATCATTTTCGTGCAGGATGGACTCGGTGTAGTTGACCGCGAGATTATGGGCAAAATTGCGATTAATACCATGATAGGCATTGATAATGTCATTTCGCTGAATAACGGTGACGAGTGCTGCGATGAGTACAAAACAGAAGATAATGCCCGCAAAGCTAATAAAAATAGGGGTCGTAAACGACAGACTTTTGTTTTGAGGCTTCATACGGGTTTCCAGTCCTGGGAAAAATTGCAGAAAGTCGGAGAGAGTCAGGGCTGCAATTTGTGCATCGCTTTTCTTGAAAAATTATAGTCCACCGGAAAAGCCATGAATATTTTATATACAGTTAAATTATACTTTATCGGAAACAATATGAGTATTTAATCTGCATCTTTAGATTAAATCACTCGAAAAGTCCTATTGATATAAATCTTTCATCCATTGAAATTGGGCAGGGCAACAGAGGAAGAAACGCTGCCCTGGTCAGCGCGATTAGCCGACCAAAGCAGCGTAAGGAAGATCATTCTCCCGGACAATCCTCACTTTTTATTGCTGCGAGGCACTATCCAGCCTGTTTATCTGCATTGCACAGTTTGCTTTAGCGTTGCGAGGCGCGTCCCAACCAGTTGTCCCAATCCTTCCACACCGGTTGTAGTCCACGCGCCGTCAGCGCGCTGGCGACTTCAACCGGCGTACGTCCGTCGTGTGGGGAAAATTGTTCAAGCTCAGGGTGGTTGTCGGCATAACCTCCAGGCTGTGTTTTTGAGAAGGCGCTGACGTTGTTGATGGCCAGAGGAATGACGTGGTCGCGGAAATAGGGTGACTCACGGGTAGACAGTGACAGCTCAGTGTCTGGTGAGAATAGGCGGAAAGCGCAGATAACCTGCACCAACTGCCGTTCATCCATCAATGAAGCGGGTTCAATCCCTCCTGCGCACGGACGCAAACGCGGAAACGAGATTGAATAGCGGCTCTGCCAGTAATGTTGCTGTAGCCACAGCAGATGCTCGGCGACCATAAAGCAGTCGACCCGCCAGCTATCCGACAGACCAATCAGCGCACCGAGACCGATTTTATCAATGCCCGCATGACCCAAACGGTCAGGGGTATCAAGACGCCAGAAGAAATCCTGCTTTTTCCCTTTGAGATGGTGCTGCGCGTACATTCCTTCGTGATAGGTCTCTTGATATACCATCACCCCATCGAGCCCCAGCGTTTTTAACTCGGCATATTCCTTGGTGTCCAGCGGCTGCACTTCCATATGTAACGAAGCAAACTGACGGCGAATATCCGGCAGGTGGCGACGGAAGTAATCCATGCCGACTTTTGCCTGATGCTCGCCGGTGACCAGCAGCAAATGTTCAAAACCCAATGCCCGAATCGCTTCACATTCACGGCTGATTTCGCCTTCATCCAGCGTCTTACGCTTGATGCGATTACTCATGGAGAAGCCGCAGTAGGTGCAGTCGTTCGCGCACAGATTCGACAGATACAGCGGAACGTAAAAACTGACCGTGTTGCCAAAACGCTGGCGGGTCAACTTTTGCGCCCGCTGTGCTAAGGGCTCAAGATAGTCGGCGGCTGTCGGGGAGAGCAACGCCATAAGATCGTCGCGGCTGAGCTGCGTGGCGTTGAGCGCCAGTTCGACATCGGCGGCCGTTTTGCTGTTAATACGCAAACGGATATCGTCCCATTCCAGTTGTCGCCAGCGATCGCTGAACGTTTTCATACTAAGGCCTCCAGGAATCCGGTTAATGGGCTGGTGGCGTTTGCCTGCGCGCTACGTGCGCCCGGCACCGCCTGGCGTGCTAGCAGGCCCGCGTCAACCGCCAGCCGGAACGCCGTCGCCATCATTACCGGGTCGTCCGCCACGGCAATCGCCGTGTTGACCAGCACCGCGTCGGCACCCATTTCCAGCGCCTGCGTGGCATGGCTGGGTACGCCGATCCCTGCATCCACCACTACCGGTACGGTGGCCTGCTGAATAATAATGTCCAGCATTGTCCGGGTTTCCAATCCCTGATTCGAACCAATGGGCGCACCGAGAGGCATCACCGCCGCGCAGCCCACTTCTTCCAGCCGCTTGCACAGCACCGGGTCAGCGCCGCAGTAGGGCAGGACCACAAAACCCTGCTTCACCAGCGCTTCGGCAGCTTTCAGCGTTTCGATGGGGTCTGGCAACAACCAGCGGGCATCGGGATGAATTTCTAACTTGAGCCAGTGCGTGCCCAGCGCTTCACGCGCTAGCTGTGCCGCGAAGATAGCTTCTTCTGCCGTTTTCGCGCCGGATGTATTGGGCAGCAGTGTCACCCCCGCTTCAACCAACGGTGCCAGAATAGCGTCACTGTGCTGGCGTAAATCCACGCGCTTCATCGCCAGCGTCACCAGTTGGCTGCCGGAGGCGCGAATCGCCTCCACCATCAGTTGTGATGAGGCAAATTTCCCGGTGCCGGTGAACAGATGTGAATCAAACGTTTTGTCGGCTATACGTAACATATCAACCTCCTGCAATAACTTGAAAAAGCAGGATTTGGTCGCCTTCCTGCACGATTTGCTGTTCCCATTGCTCACGCGGCAGGATCTGTTGATTCAATGCCAGCGCTGTCCCCGGTTTGAGTTGATGAAGCTCAGCCAACAGCGCGCTGACGTTTTGTCCCTCGGCGTACTGGATAAGCTCATCATTAAACTGAATCTGCATGTCGCCCTCCGCACACTGGGCAACCGCGGGCGCGTCGTAACGCCAGGCCGCGCCATTGGTTGGTCCTGCCGTCAAACAAGCGTAATTCTCCACGAGGACTCTCAATACCGCTGAGCAGTTTGATGGCTTCCAGCGCCTGCAACGTCCCCATGATGCCGACGACCGGGCCGACAATGCCTGCGGTGCGACAGTTACGCTCTGGCTCCACGTCGTCTGGCCATAAGCAGCGATAACAACCTTGCTCCCACGGCGGCGTCAGGACCATCAACTGGCCGCCAAAACCGACGGCGCTGGCGGTGATAAGCGGTGTATCCAATGCCACACAGGCGGCGTTAATCGCCTGGCGCGTTGCCATGTTGTCGGTACAGTCGAGGACGACATCGGCACGTGCTACGGAATGCCTAAGAGCATCTCCCGCTAGACGCTGCCCAAGCGCGACCAGTTCAATATCCGGGTTAAGCCGGGATAGCCGCTGCCGGGTGACCTGAGATTTCGGTCGGGCGACGTCATCGGTCGTGAAAAGGATTTGCCGCTGTAGGTTACTCAGATGCACATCGTCATCGTCGGCGAGTGTTAACGTGCCCACCCCGGCGCCTGCCAGATACAGCGCGGCTGGGGATCCTAATCCACCCAAACCGACAATCAGCACGTGGCTGCCAAGCAACTTTTGCTGTCCTTCTATCGCGATATCACCCAGTAAAATCTGGCGACTGTAGCGCATAAAATCACGATCATTCATCGCCCGCTCCCGCGATAGTTAGCAGTTGTGATGTGGCATCGCGCCAGTCAGCGGCCTGCGTGATGGCGCTGACCACCGCAATGCTGCCCACGCCGGTCGCCAGCACAGCCGGTGCCCGCGCAAGGCTGATGCCGCCAATAGCGACGGTAGGGTAGTCGGCGAGTCGTTCAATATGGCTTGCCAGTTGCGTCAGCCCCTGGGGTGATGAAGGCATCTGCTTGGTTTGTGTCGGGAAGACGTGCCCCAGGGCGATATAAGAGGGGCGAGCGGTGAGTGCGACATCGATCTCCATATCATCGTGGGTGGAAACCCCAAGGCGTAATCCAGCCGCCTGAATGGCCTTCAGGTCGGTGGTTTCAAGGTCTTCCTGACCAAGATGTACGCCGTAAGCGCTATGCTTAATCGCCAGTTGCCAGTAGTCATTGATAAACAGGCGGGCGTCATAGCGACGCCCCAGTTCAATGGCGGCAATCACGTCGGCTTCAACATCCTCATCACGCATATCTTTGATGCGTAGCTGAATCGTGCGCACGCCCACCGACAGCAGGCGTTCAATCCACAGCACGCTGTCAACGACCGGATATAACCCTAAGCGAAAAGGTACCGTTGGGAATTCAGGCTGATACATCAGGCTTCCTCCTTTTTCAGGTAGATTTCACCGCCTTTGGCGCGGAAGTTCTCCGACATATCCGCCATCCCCACTTCAATGGTTTGTGCGGCAGCGTAGTCGCGCACTTCCTGGCTGATTTTCATCGAGCAGAATTTTGGCCCACACATTGAGCAGAAGTGGGCAACTTTACCGGACTCTTGCGGCAGAGTTTCATCGTGATAAGCGCGGGCGGTGAATGGGTCGAGTGCCAGGTTAAACTGGTCTTCCCAGCGGAATTCAAAGCGCGCTTTTGACATGGCGTTGTCGCGGATCTGCGCGCCCGGATGGCCTTTGGCTAAATCGGCGGCGTGCGCGGCGATCTTGTAGGTAATCAGCCCCTGTTTCACATCTTCTTTGTTCGGCAGGCCGAGGTGCTCTTTTGGCGTCACGTAGCACAGCATCGCGCATCCGAACCAGCCAATCATCGCCGCACCAATGCCGGAGGTGAAGTGGTCATAACCCGGCGCAATATCGGTGGTCAACGGCCCTAAGGTGTAGAACGGCGCTTCGTGGCAGTGCTCCAGCTCTTCGGTCATGTTGCGCTTAATCATCTGCATCGGCACGTGGCCCGGGCCTTCAATCATCACCTGCACGTCATATTCCCAGGCAATTTTGGTCAGATCGCCCAGCGTATGCAGCTCAGAGAACTGGGCTTCATCGTTGGCATCCTGAATAGAGCCTGGACGCAGGCCGTCGCCCAATGATAGGGAAACGTCATAGGCGGCACAGATTTCACAGATTTCGCGGAAGTGCTCGAACAAGAAGTTTTCTTTGTGATGGGAGAGGCACCATTTCGCCATGATGGAACCGCCGCGCGAGACAATTCCGGTCAGGCGTTTAGCGGTCATCGGCACATAGCGCAGCAGCACACCCGCGTGGATAGTAAAATAGTCGACGCCCTGCTCGGCCTGCTCCAGCAGCGTGTCGCGGAACGCTTCCCAGGTGAGATCTTCGGCGATCCCGTTGACCTTCTCCAGCGCCTGGTAGATCGGTACGGTACCGATCGGCACCGGGCTGTTTCGCAGGATCCATTCGCGGGTTTCGTGAATATAGCGACCGGTGGACAGATCCATCACCGTATCCGCGCCCCAGCGGGTGGACCACACCAGTTTTTCCACTTCTTCTTCGATGGAGGAGGTGACTGCGGAGTTGCCGATGTTGGCGTTGACCTTCACCAGGAAGTTACGTCCGATGATCATCGGTTCCGATTCCGGGTGGTTGATGTTGGCGGGGATGATGGCGCGTCCGGCGGCGACTTCATCACGCACGAATTCTGGCGTGATATTTTCCGGCAGGCTGGCGCCAAAGCTCATCCCCGGATGCTGGTGGCGTAACACTTCGCTGCGAATACGCTCACGACCCATGTTTTCGCGTACGGCGATAAACTCCATCTCTGGGGTGACAATTCCCTGGCGGGCATAGTGCAATTGGGTGACGCAGTGTCCAGATTTGGCACGTTTTGGCGTGAGTAACCCGGTAAAACGCAGTTCATCAAGGCCATCATCGGCCAGACGCTCTTTGGTGTAGGCCGAGCTACGGTCATCTAACTCTTCACTATCGTTACGCGCGGTAATCCATGGCTGGCGCAGTTTTGCCAGACCCTGCTGGACGTTAATCGCCACATCAGGATCGCCATACGGGCCAGAGGTGTCATAAACCGGCACGGCTTCGTTCTCTTCGAACTGTGGGGTATCTTTGCTGCCGCCAATGAGCGTTGGGCTGAGTTGGATTTCGCGCATCGGAATACGGATATCCGGCTGTGAGCCGGTGATATAAATACGTTTTGAGTTAGGAAAGGCGGTCCCTTCCAGGGTGTCGATAAAGTGTTGGGCTTGGGCGCGCTGTTCGCGGCGGGATGGTTTAGTTGTGACAGACATAGCTCATTCCAGAAAAAGTAAGGAGATGGCTTGTCAGACGACGGATGAAGCAAGAGGGAAGATCGCCCATGGGCGATGCAACTGAAGATTAACTCTTGTTCCCTTCGCAGGTCTTAACCTGATCAGGTTCCGCGGATCCCGAATTAACGGTCTCAGCCCGTGCTTGCGCACTGGGCACTCCGACAAGAAGCAACCTCTGATAACCAGAGGTAATGATTGTAAACTACGCGTTAATACAGCAAATCTCAAGCCGGGCGTTTGAATTCGCCTTCGTTAAGCGTCTTAAAGGCCAGCATGATCAGCTGATCTTCCAGCCGGAAACGTGCCTCAAGCGCTTCACCGATATCAGAAAGCGCCTGCTGAAATTCATTCACGTTATCCTGGTCGATGGCGTTTTCCAGCGTCGAATCATAGAAATCCATAATCTGTTGGGTATTAGCATCTAGCTGCGGCCAGATTTTGGTGGCGTTTAAAAGCGGACTCTCGCCTTCCATTTTATGGATAATGCGTTCATAAATACTGAAATGACCGGCAGACAGGTAGTCGACCAGTCGCTGGCAAAAGTTATCGAGCGCTTTTTCATTTAGCCGCATAAACGATTCTTTGCCAGGCTTAAGGCCAACCAAATCGTAGTACGCCACGAGCAGGTGCTTACGAATATTCAGCCAGCGGTCGACCAGTTTGTGGTGTCCATGAATACGCTCTTTTAGACTTTCTAACTGGTTTAACATAGGTTGACCCCGCATCGGTAAGGTTAAAATCTGCTCACGTCGTTATGTAATAATAATGTTAACAACATGCCTGTGAAGCAAAGGTTGCGCAAGAGATATGGATCGTATAATTGAAAAATGGGATCGCGGTTGGTGGATCGTCAGCCACGAACAAAAATTATGGCTGCCCGGTGGGGAATTGCCCTGCGGCGAAGCGGTAAATTTCGATCTTGTGGGGCTACCCGCACAGCAAATTGGTGAATGGGAAGGCCTGCCGGTCTGGCTAGTACAGCAACACCGTCGTCACGATATGGGATCGGTACGGCAAGTGCTCGATCAGGATGTGGGGCTGTTCCAGCTTGCTGGGCGTGGCGTACAACTGACAGAGTTTTACCGCTCACACAAATTCTGCGGTTACTGCGGTCACACCATGCATCCGAGCAAAACCGAATGGGCGATGCTCTGTAGCCACTGCCGCGAACGCTACTATCCGCAAATTGCGCCGTGCATTATTGTTGCGATTCGGCGTGATGATTCTATTTTGCTGGCTCAGCATGTTCGCCACCGTAACGGTGTACATACCGTGCTGGCAGGTTTTGTCGAAGTGGGTGAAACGCTGGAACAGGCTGTGGCGCGTGAGGTCATGGAAGAGAGTGGTATCAAGGTGAAGAACCTACGCTACGTCACTTCACAGCCATGGCCGTTCCCACAATCGCTGATGACTGCCTATATGGCGGAATACGATAGCGGTGAGATTGTTATCGACCCGAAAGAACTGTTGACGGCAAACTGGTATCGCTATGACGATTTACCGCTGCTTCCGCCACCGGGTACTGTGGCACGCCGTCTGATAGAAGATACCGTGGCAATGTGTCGGGCCGAGTATGAGTGACATGTTACACTGGGCGCATCAACGCTAAAGGAATGTAAAATGACCGAACTGAAGAACGATCGTTATCTGCGTGCGCTGTTGCGCCAACCCGTTGATGTCACTCCGGTATGGATGATGCGTCAGGCTGGCCGTTATTTGCCAGAGTATAAGGCTACCCGGGCTCAGGCGGGCGACTTTATGTCGCTGTGTAAAAATGCGGAGCTGGCCTGTGAGGTCACGCTGCAGCCGCTGCGCCGCTACCCGCTTGATGCGGCGATCCTCTTCTCCGATATCCTGACTATTCCGGATGCCATGGGGCTGGGACTCTATTTTGAAACCGGGGAAGGCCCGCGCTTTACCTCGCCAATCACCAGTAAAGCTGACGTTGAAAAACTGCCAATTCCAGACCCGGAAGGCGAACTGGGCTATGTCATGAACGCGGTGCGTACCATCCGCCGTGAACTGAAAGGTGAAGTGCCGCTGATTGGCTTCTCCGGTAGCCCGTGGACGCTGGCGACCTATATGGTTGAAGGTGGCAGCAGCAAAGCCTTTACCGTCATTAAAAAGATGATGTATGCCGATCCGAAATCGCTGCATCTGCTGCTCGATAAGCTGGCGCAGAGCGTCACGCTGTACCTCAACGCGCAGATTAAAGCGGGCGCACAGTCGGTGATGATTTTCGACACCTGGGGCGGCGTGCTGACTGGTCGCGATTACCAGCAGTTCTCTTTGTACTACATGCACAAAATTGTCGATGGCCTGTTGCGTGAAAACGAGGGTCGTCGCGTGCCGGTCACGCTGTTCACCAAAGGTGGCGGACAGTGGCTGGAGGCGATGGCGGAAACCGGCTGTGATGCGTTGGGCCTCGACTGGACTGTTGATATCGCCGATGCGCGCCGTCGTGTCGGCCACAAGGTTGCGTTGCAGGGCAACATGGACCCGTCCATGCTGTACGCACCGGCACCGCGTATCGAAGAGGAAGTCTCGACGATTCTTGCAGGCTTCGGCCAGGGCGAAGGGCATGTCTTTAACCTCGGTCACGGTATCCATCAGGATGTGCCGCCGGAACATGCGGGCGTCTTTGTGGAGGCTGTACACCGTCTGTCGGCGCAATATCATCGCTAAGGAATGAATATGGACCTCGCGGCACTACGCGCGCAGCAGCTTGAACTGGCCTCCTCGGTGATCCTTGAGGATCGCCTTGATAACGATCCGCCGGATCTGATCGGCGGGGCGGATGTCGGTTTCGAGCAGGGCGGTGAAGTGACGCGAGCGGCGATGGTGTTGTTATCGTATCCTTCGCTGGAGTTGGTCGAGTATCAGGTGGCGCGTGTCGCCACCACCATGCCGTACATTCCCGGCTTCCTCTCTTTTCGTGAAACCCCTGCGCTGATGGCGGCATGGCAGCAGCTATCGCATAAGCCCGACCTGCTGTTTGTTGATGGTCACGGTATTTCCCACCCCCGTCGGCTTGGTGTTGCCAGCCATTTTGGTCTGCTGGTGGACGTCCCAACGATTGGTGTGGCGAAAAAGCGGCTCTGTGGCAAATTTGAGCCGCTTGCCGCAGAGCCCGGCGCATTGGCACCGTTGCTGGACAAAGGTGAGCAATTAGCATGGGTCTGGCGCAGCAAAGTACGTTGTAACCCGTTATTTATTTCGACGGGACATCGGGTAAGTCTGGATAGCGCCCTGACATGGGTACAGCGCTGTATGAACGGTTATCGCCTGCCTGAACCCACCCGCTGGGCAGATGCCGTGGCATCAGGGCGACCGGCTTTTACGCGCCTTGCAGCAAAAGCGCCCCATATCGGGTAAACTGCGGTTAATTTCCGTATTTGAGAACTCATCATGTTACAAAATCCGATTCATCTGCGTCTGGAGAAGCTGGAAAGCTGGCAGCACGTCACTTTTATGGCTTGCCTGTGCGAACGCATGTACCCGAACTACGCCATGTTTTGTAAGCAGACGGAATTTGGTGATGGACAAATTTATCGCCGCATTCTCGATTTGGTTTGGGAATCGTTAACGGTCAAAGATGCCAAAATCAATTTCGACAGCCAGCTGGAAAAGTTTGAAGAGGCGATTCCGGTAGCCGACGACTATGATTTGTACGGCGTCTATCCGGCAATCGATGCTTGCGTCGCGTTGAGTGAATTAATTCATTCTCGTTTGAGTGGCGAAACGCTCGAGCACGCTATCGAAGTCAGTAAGTGTTCCATTACCACTGTAGCGATGTTGGAAATGACTCAGGCAGGTCAAGAAATGACCGATGAAGAGCTGAGATTGAACCCTGCCGTCGAGCAAGAATGGGACATTCAGTGGGAGATTTTCCGTCTTTTAGCCGAGTGTGAAGAACGGGACCTTGAACTGATTAAAGGACTGCGTGCAGACCTCCGGGAAGCCGGTGAGAGCAATATTGGTATAAATTTTCAGCAATGAGACAATAAAACGTGATTTACCGCCTGAATTGTCACGCCTGAAGGCTTCACATCTGCCCCCCGTCTGGTCTACATTTGGAGGGCGAAAAAAAGTGGCTATCGGTGCGTGTATGCAGGTGGGTGCTTTTTTGGCATTTCCGTCGCACTCGATGCTTAGCAAGCGATAAACACATTGTAAGGATAACTTATGAACAAGACTCAACTGATTGATGTAATTGCGGACAAGGCTGAACTGTCTAAAACCCAGGCTAAAGCTGCACTGGAATCCACCCTTGAATCGCCACGGGTTTAACAGACACCTCAGAGTCATTTAAGATGGCTTAAAGAGAGGTGCCCATGAGCGGTAAGCGTTATCCCGAAGAGTTTAAAACTGAAGCAGTCAAACAGGTTGTTGATCGCGGTTATTCTGTTGCCAGCGTTGCAACACGTCTCGATATCACCACCCACAGCCTTTACGCCTGGATAAAGAAGTACGGTCCGGATTCTTCCGCTAATAAAGAACAGTCAGATGCTCAGGCCGAGATCCGCCGTCTCCAGAAAGAGCTGAAGCGGGTTACCGACGAACGGGACATATTAAAAAAAGCCGCGGCGTACTTCGCAAAGCTGTCCGACTGAGGTACGCCTTTATCCGTGACAACACCTGTTGCTGGCCTGTTCGCCTGCTCTGTCGGGTGCTGGATGTTCATCCCAGTGGTTTTTACGCCTGGCTTCAGCAGCCGCATTCACAACGCCATCAGGCAGACCTGAGACTGACAGGACAGATTAAACAGTTCTGGCTGGAATCGGGATGCGTCTATGGTTATCGCAAAATCCATCTGGATCTGCGGGACAGCGGGCAACAGTGCGGAGTGAACAGAGTCTGGCGACTGATGAAACGTGTCGGGATAAAGGCTCAGGTCGGATACCGGAGCCCGCGGGCACGTAAAGGCGAGCCCAGTATCGTGTCGCCCAACAGGCTCCAGCGACAGTTCAATCCGGATGCTCCGGATAAGCGTTGGGTAACGGACATAACCTACATCAGGACCCACGAAGGCTGGCTGTATCTTGCCGTGGTTGTTGATCTGTTCTCACGCAAAATTATCGGCTGGTCCATGCAATCCCGGATGACAAAGGACATTGTCCTGAACGCACTGCTGATGGCTGTATGGCGCCGTAATCCCCAAAAACAGGTGCTGGTTCATTCGGATCAGGGCAGTCAGTACACAAGCCATGAGTGGCAGTCGTTCCTGAAATCACACGGCCTGGAGGGCAGCATGAGCCGTCGCGGTAACTGCCATGATAATGCGGTTGCAGAAAGCTTTTTCCAGTTGTTGAAACGCGAACGGATAAAGAAAAAGAGCTACGGAACGCGGGAAGAAGCCCGCAGCGATATTTTTGATTACATCGAAATGTTTTATAACAGTAAGCGTCGGCATGGTTCCAGCGATCAGATGTCACCGACAGAATATGAAAACCAGTATTATCAACGGCTAGGAAGTGTCTAGATTATCCGTGGCGATTCACCTGGCTGCTATTACTGAGTCTCTGAAAGAAGGTGAAGCTGTACAACTGGTTGGTTTCGGTACCTTCAAAGTGAACCACCGCGCTGAGCGTACCGGCCGTAACCCACAGACCGGTAACGAAATCAAAATCGCCGCAGCTAACGTGCCGGCATTTGTTTCAGGCAAAGCTCTGAAAGACGCAGTTAAGTAAGATTGCGTGGCAGTGAACAGTTTTAAAGAAGGGGCGGTTTCGCCCCTTTCGTTTATCTGGCGTCGTTTATCGGGGCTGGCAGGCATACTGTTGCTGACAGCTTGTAGTCATAACAACGCATTACCCCCTTTTACCGCCAGCGGCTATGCTGACACGCAAGGTGCTGTGCGCATCTGGCGTAAAGATAGCGGTGGCGAGACGCGCCTGCTGACCGCCTTCAGCCCGTGGCACAGTGGCAGCACCTCAACCAGTGAGTACCGCTGGCAGGGTGATAGGCTGCAACTGATTGAACTGAATATCTACAGTAAACCTCCGGAACATATCCGCGCCCGTTTTGATAGCAACGGCGAGTTGAGCTTTATGCAACGTGAGGTTGATGGGCACAAACAGCAGCTCTCCAGCGACCAGGTGGCGCTTTATCGCTATCGCGCTGAGCAGATCCGCCAGACCAGCGACGCACTGCGCCTGGGGAAGGTTGTGTTGCGTCAGGGACGCTGGCATGCGGACCAGAGCGTGACAACCTGTGAAGGGGACACGGTCAAACCTGATTTTGACTCCCGCGCCCTGGGGCATATCGCCAGTCGCCAGAGCCGTTCTCGCGTAGAGGTGAGTATCGCCTGGCTGGAAGCGCCTGAAGGCTCGCAGCTCCTGCTGGTGGCGAATCAGGACTACTGTACCTGGCAGCCGACGGAGAAAACCTTCTAAGGCCAACTCACGGCGACAAAAAAACGGGCGGCAACAAAAATGAAGCCACCCGTTAATTAGATATAATGCGCCAAACGCCGTTGGCCACACTCAACCGTTAGTTTTGCTCACGCTCGATGGCGCGCCAGCCGATATCGTTACGGCTAAAGCTGCCGTCCCAGTGAATATCGGTCATTAACGCGTAAGCGCGCTGCTGTGCTTCGGCAACGGTATGACCCAGCGCGGTAGAGCAAAGGACGCGACCGCCGTTTGTCAGTACGCGGTCGTCGTCGGCAAGTTTAGTCCCGGCGTGGAATACTTTGCCGTCTAACGCTTCTTCCAGCGGCAGGCCGTGGATAACGTCTCCGGTACGGTAATCGGCTGGATAACCGCCTGCGGCGATCACTACGCCTAATGCTGCGCGTTCATCCCACTCGGAAGTCTTTTCATCCAGCTTACCGTTACAGGCGGCGAGGCACAGATCCACCAGGTCCGATTTCATGCGCAGCATGATCGGCTGAGTTTCCGGATCGCCAAAGCGGCAGTTGAACTCGATAACTTTCGGGTTGCCCTGTTTGTCGATCATCAGACCCGCATACAGAAAGCCGGTGTAGGTGTTACCTTCCGCCGCCATGCCTTTTACGGTTGGCCAGATGATGCGTTCCATGGTGCGCTGATGAACTTCATCGGTCACAACTGGCGCCGGGGAATATGCGCCCATTCCGCCGGTGTTCGGGCCGGTGTCGCCATTACCCACGCGTTTGTGATCCTGGCTGGTGGCCATTGGCAGCACGTGCTCGCCGTCGACCATCACAATGAAGCTTGCCTCTTCACCGTCGAGGAACTCTTCGATCACGATACGGTGACCTGCATCGCCAAAGGCATTGCCAGCCAGCATGTCGTGAACGGCGGCTTCGGCTTCTTCAAGCGTCATCGCCACGATAACACCTTTACCGGCAGCCAGGCCGTCGGCCTTGATGACGATCGGTGCGCCTTTCTCGCGCAGGTAAGCCAGCGCGGGTTCGATTTCGGTGAAGTTCTGGTACTCGGCCGTGGGGATCTGGTGGCGGGCGAGGAAATCTTTGGTGAAGGCTTTTGATCCTTCAAGCTGCGCGGCACCTTCGGTTGGGCCAAAGATTTTCAGACCGGCGGCGCGGAAGGCGTCGACCACACCAATGACCAGCGGCGCTTCCGGGCCAACAATGGTCAGATCAATTTTCTCGCTCTGGGCAAAGGCCAGCAGTGCCGGGATATCGGTGACGCCGATAGCCACGTTTTGCAGTGCAGGCTCCAGCGCGGTGCCCGCGTTGCCTGGGGCAACAAAAACGGTCTCGACGTTTGGCGACTGTACTGCTTTCCAGGCCAGGGCGTGCTCACGCCCACCGTTGCCAATAACTAATACTTTCATCGTCTGCTCCGTAAATTAATGGCGGAAGTGGCGCATGTCGGTGAAGATCATTGCGATGCCGTGTTCGTCGGCGGCTGCAATCACTTCTTCATCGCGAATAGAACCGCCAGGCTGGATAACACAGCTCACACCGACGGCCGCGGCGGCATCAATACCATCGCGGAATGGGAAGAAGGCATCGGATGCCATGGCGGAACCTTTCACTTCCAGACCTTCGTCTGCGGCTTTAATCCCGGCGATTTTCGCAGAGTAAACGCGGCTCATCTGGCCTGCGCCTATCCCGATAGTCATATTCTCTTTGGCGTAAACAATGGCGTTAGATTTTACGAATTTCGCCACTTTCCAGCAGAACAGCGCATCACGTAATTCTTGTTCGGTAGGCTGACGTTTGGAAACCACACGCAGTTCACCTTCGGTGACCATACCAAGATCACGATCCTGAACCAGCAGGCCACCGTTTACGCGTTTGAAGTCCAGACCGGCAACGCGGCTTGTCCACTGACCGCAGGTCAGGACGCGAACGTTCTGTTTAGCGGCGGTGATTTTCAGTGCTTCTTCTGTGGCAGACGGCGCGATGATCACTTCAACAAACTGGCGGGAGATAATAGCTTGCGCCGTTTCAGCATCCAGCTCACGGTTGAAAGCGATGATGCCGCCGAACGCGGAGGTTGGGTCGGTTTTATAGGCGCGGTCGTAGGCTTCGAAAATAGAGGTACTTACCGCGACGCCGCACGGGTTAGCGTGCTTAACAATAACGCAGGCCGGTTCGTTGAACTCTTTCACACATTCTAGCGCGGCATCGGTATCGGCGATGTTGTTATAAGAGAGCGCTTTGCCCTGCACCTGCGTTGCGGTGGCAACGGAAGCCTCTTGAACATTCTCTTCTATATAGAAGGCAGCTTGCTGGTGGCTGTTTTCGCCGTAGCGCATATCCTGCTTCTTAATGAAGTTCAGGTTAAGAGTACGCGGGAAGCGACCCGCAGCTTCTTTGCTTTCACCGTGGTAGGCCGGAACCATGCTGCCGAAGTAGTTGGCAATCATGCTGTCGTAGGCGGCGGTGTGTTCGAAAGCTTTAATGGCGAGGTCGAAACGGGTGTCGAGGGTTAACGAACCGTCGTTAGCGTCCATCTCGCTAATAATCGCGGTGTAGTCACTGCTCTTTACTACGATGGCGACGTCTTTGTGGTTCTTAGCCGCTGAGCGCACCATGGTTGGGCCGCCGATATCAATATTCTCTACCGCATCTTCCAGCGAGCAGCCTTCACGGGCAACAGTCTCGGCGAATGGGTAAAGGTTAACGACGACCATATCGATAGGCTCGATGTGATGCTGTTCCATAATGGCGTCGTCCTGACCGCGGCGGCCAAGAATGCCACCGTGTACTTTTGGATGCAGGGTTTTCACGCGTCCATCCATCATTTCCGGGAAACCGGTGTAATCGGAAACTTCGGTTACCGGCAGACCTTTCTCTGCTAACAGACGGGCGGTACCGCCTGTAGACAGCAACTGCACACCACGTGCGGAAAGTGCCTGGGCGAACTCGATGATACCGGCCTTGTCAGAAACACTGAGCAGAGCGCGGCGGACTGGACGACGTTGTTGCATGGTAAATCCCCTGGATTTGACTATTACAGAGAGCGTTAGGTGAATTCTTGCGTAAAAACTCAGCTAACGCCCCTTACGGGGCATCATTGTTTTGCCGCAGCATTGTAACGAAAACGTTTGCGCAACGCTCGCGAATTTTTCTCTTTCCGCCGAACCCCCGATTTTGCACCTTTATATAAGGGACAGAATGAAAGGATCAGAGGTAATGATGATTAAGAATGTGGATAACTCTGTGTGTAAATGGGTATAAGGCGGGGTTCTGCTGGGGATTGCAGCAGTCAGTCATTTTTCTGTCATTTAAGGGTTGCGGGGTGAGAGAAACTCCCTATAATGCGACCCCACTGAGACGGCAAACGTGAATCACTTCACATTAACTAGCCGGTTCGGTTGAAGAGAAAAACCTGAAAATAAACGGTTGACTCTGAAAGAGGAAAGCGTAATATACGCCACCTCGCAACAGTGAGCGAAAGCCGTGTTGCACTGCTCTTTAACAATTTATCAGACAATCTGTGTGGGCACTCGAAGATACGGATTCTTAAACGTCGCAAGACGCTAAATGAATACCAAGTCTCAACGAGTGAACATACGTAATTCATTACGAAGTTTAATTGATTGAGCATCAAACACTTAAATTGAAGAGTTTGATCATGGCTCAGATTGAACGCTGGCGGCAGGCCTAACACATGCAAGTCGAACGGTAACACAGAGAGCTTGCTCTTGGGTGACGAGTGGCGGACGGGTGAGTAATGTCTGGGAAACTGCCCGATGGAGGGGGATAACTACTGGAAACGGTAGCTAATACCGCATAACGTCGCAAGACCAAAGTGGGGGACCTTCGGGCCTCACACCATCGGATGTGCCCAGATGGGATTAGCTAGTAGGTGGGGTAATGGCTCACCTAGGCGACGATCCCTAGCTGGTCTGAGAGGATGACCAGCCACACTGGAACTGAGACACGGTCCAGACTCCTACGGGAGGCAGCAGTGGGGAATATTGCACAATGGGCGCAAGCCTGATGCAGCCATGCCGCGTGTATGAAGAAGGCCTTCGGGTTGTAAAGTACTTTCAGCGAGGAGGAAGGCATTAAGGTTAATAACCTTAGTGATTGACGTTACTCGCAGAAGAAGCACCGGCTAACTCCGTGCCAGCAGCCGCGGTAATACGGAGGGTGCAAGCGTTAATCGGAATTACTGGGCGTAAAGCGCACGCAGGCGGTCTGTCAAGTCGGATGTGAAATCCCCGGGCTCAACCTGGGAACTGCATTCGAAACTGGCAGGCTAGAGTCTTGTAGAGGGGGGTAGAATTCCAGGTGTAGCGGTGAAATGCGTAGAGATCTGGAGGAATACCGGTGGCGAAGGCGGCCCCCTGGACAAAGACTGACGCTCAGGTGCGAAAGCGTGGGGAGCAAACAGGATTAGATACCCTGGTAGTCCACGCCGTAAACGATGTCGACTTGGAGGTTGTTCCCTTGAGGAGTGGCTTCCGGAGCTAACGCGTTAAGTCGACCGCCTGGGGAGTACGGCCGCAAGGTTAAAACTCAAATGAATTGACGGGGGCCCGCACAAGCGGTGGAGCATGTGGTTTAATTCGATGCAACGCGAAGAACCTTACCTACTCTTGACATCCAGAGAATTTAGCAGAGATGCTTTAGTGCCTTCGGGAACTCTGAGACAGGTGCTGCATGGCTGTCGTCAGCTCGTGTTGTGAAATGTTGGGTTAAGTCCCGCAACGAGCGCAACCCTTATCCTTTGTTGCCAGCGGTTCGGCCGGGAACTCAAAGGAGACTGCCAGTGATAAACTGGAGGAAGGTGGGGATGACGTCAAGTCATCATGGCCCTTACGAGTAGGGCTACACACGTGCTACAATGGCATATACAAAGAGAAGCGACCTCGCGAGAGCAAGCGGACCTCATAAAGTATGTCGTAGTCCGGATCGGAGTCTGCAACTCGACTCCGTGAAGTCGGAATCGCTAGTAATCGTAGATCAGAATGCTACGGTGAATACGTTCCCGGGCCTTGTACACACCGCCCGTCACACCATGGGAGTGGGTTGCAAAAGAAGTAGGTAGCTTAACCTTCGGGAGGGCGCTTACCACTTTGTGATTCATGACTGGGGTGAAGTCGTAACAAGGTAACCGTAGGGGAACCTGCGGTTGGATCACCTCCTTACCTTAAAGAAACGTGCTTTGAAGTGTCCACACAGATTGTCTGATGAAAATTAGCAGTAAAAATCTCTGCAGGCTTGTAGCTCAGGTGGTTAGAGCGCACCCCTGATAAGGGTGAGGTCGGTGGTTCAAGTCCACTCAGGCCTACCAAATTCATCCTGATACTGCGTTGTGAAACGACTCGCATACTTCAGTATGCTTCGCCCTTCCACGCCTTGTCTCAGAATGAATTATCGGTACCAGAGATTAGTGTTACGATGGGGTTATAGCTCAGCTGGGAGAGCGCCTGCCTTGCACGCAGGAGGTCTGCGGTTCGATCCCGCATAGCTCCACCATCCTTTTACTGCGAACAAAACAAAAAAAACTTCAGAGTGTACCTGAAAAGGTTCACTGCGAAGTTTTGCTCTTTAAAAATCTGGATCAAGCTGAAAATTGAAACGACACACTGTGTCTGTTCTCCGTAATAAGAACAGATAAGCGGTGTGTTCGAGTCTCTCAAATTTTCGCAACTGCGGAATGTTTTACGAAACATCTTCGGGTTGTGAGGTTAAGCGACTAAGCGTACACGGTGGATGCCCTGGCAGTCAGAGGCGATGAAGGACGTGCTAATCTGCGATAAGCGTCGGTAAGGTGATATGAACCGTTATAACCGACGATTTCCGAATGGGGAAACCCAGTGTGTTTCGACACACTATCATTATGTGAATACATAGCGTAATGAAGCGAACCGGGGGAACTGAAACATCTAAGTACCCCGAGGAAAAGAAATCAACCGAGATTCCCCTAGTAGCGGCGAGCGAACGGGGAGCAGCCCAGAGTCTGAATCAGCATGTGTGTTAGTGGAACGGTCTGGAAAGTCCGGCGATACAGGGTGATAGCCCCGTACACAAAAATGCATGTGTTGTGAACTCGAAGAGTAGGGCGGGACACGTGGTATCCTGTCTGAATATGGGGGGACCATCCTCCAAGGCTAAATACTCCTGACTGACCGATAGTGAACCAGTACCGTGAGGGAAAGGCGAAAAGAACCCCGGCGAGGGGAGTGAAACAGAACCTGAAACCGTGTACGTACAAGCAGTGGGAGCCTTGATTTATCAGGGTGACTGCGTACCTTTTGTATAATGGGTCAGCGACTTATATTCTGTAGCAAGGTTAACCGAATAGGGGAGCCGAAGGGAAACCGAGTCTTAACTGGGCGTTAAGTTGCAGGGTATAGACCCGAAACCCGGTGATCTAGCCATGGGCAGGTTGAAGGTTGGGTAACACTAACTGGAGGACCGAACCGACTAATGTTGAAAAATTAGCGGATGACTTGTGGCTGGGGGTGAAAGGCCAATCAAACCGGGAGATAGCTGGTTCTCCCCGAAAGCTATTTAGGTAGCGCCTCGTGAACTCATCTTCGGGGGTAGAGCACTGTTTCGGCTAGGGGGTCATCCCGACTTACCAACCCGATGCAAACTACGAATACCGAAGAATGTTATCACGGGAGACACACGGCGGGTGCTAACGTCCGTCGTGAAGAGGGAAACAACCCAGACCGCCAGCTAAGGTCCCAAAGTCACAGTTAAGTGGGAAACGATGTGGGAAGGCTCAGACAGCCAGGATGTTGGCTTAGAAGCAGCCATCATTTAAAGAAAGCGTAATAGCTCACTGGTCGAGTCGGCCTGCGCGGAAGATGTAACGGGGCTAAACTGTGCACCGAAGCTGCGGCAGCGACACTATGTGTTGTTGGGTAGGGGAGCGTTCTGTAAGCCGTTGAAGGTGTCCTGTGAGGGGTGCTGGAGGTATCAGAAGTGCGAATGCTGACATAAGTAACGATAATGCGGGTGAAAAACCCGCACGCCGGAAGACCAAGGGTTCCTGTCCAACGTTAATCGGGGCAGGGTGAGTCGACCCCTAAGGCGAGGCCGAAAGGCGTAGTCGATGGGAAACAGGTTAATATTCCTGTACTTGGTGTTACTGCGAAGGGGGGACGGAGAGGGCTATGTTAGCCGGGCGACGGTTGTCCCGGTTTAAGCATGTAGGCGGAGAGTTTAGGTAAATCCGGACTCTTATTAACGCTGAGGTGTGATGACGAGGCACTACGGTGCTGAAGTAACAAATGCCGCACTTCCAGGAAAAGCCTCTAAGCATCAGGTAACATCAAATCGTACCCCAAACCGACACAGGTGGTCAGGTAGAGAATACCAAGGCGCTTGAGAGAACTCGGGTGAAGGAACTAGGCAAAATGGTGCCGTAACTTCGGGAGAAGGCACGCTGATATGTAGGTGAAGTGGTTTACCCATGGAGCTGAAATCAGTCGAAGATACCAGCTGGCTGCAACTGTTTATTAAAAACACAGCACTGTGCAAACACGAAAGTGGACGTATACGGTGTGACGCCTGCCCGGTGCCGGAAGGTTAATTGATGGGGTTAGCTGTAAGGCGAAGCTCTTGATCGAAGCCCCGGTAAACGGCGGCCGTAACTATAACGGTCCTAAGGTAGCGAAATTCCTTGTCGGGTAAGTTCCGACCTGCACGAATGGCGTAATGATGGCCAGGCTGTCTCCACCCGAGACTCAGTGAAATTGAACTCGCTGTGAAGATGCAGTGTACCCGCGGCAAGACGGAAAGACCCCGTGAACCTTTACTATAGCTTGACACTGAACACTGGTCCTTGATGTGTAGGATAGGTGGGAGGCTTTGAAGTGTGGACGCCAGTCTGCATGGAGCCAACCTTGAAATACCACCCTTTAATGGCTGGTGTTCTAACGTAGACCCGTTACCCGGGTTGCGGACAGTGTCTGGTGGGTAGTTTGACTGGGGCGGTCTCCTCCTAAAGAGTAACGGAGGAGCACGAAGGTTAGCTAATCCTGGTCGGACATCAGGAGGTTAGTGCAATGGCATAAGCTAGCTTGACTGCGAGAGTGACGGCTCGAGCAGGTGCGAAAGCAGGTCATAGTGATCCGGTGGTTCTGAATGGAAGGGCCATCGCTCAACGGATAAAAGGTACTCCGGGGATAACAGGCTGATACCGCCCAAGAGTTCATATCGACGGCGGTGTTTGGCACCTCGATGTCGGCTCATCACATCCTGGGGCTGAAGTAGGTCCCAAGGGTATGGCTGTTCGCCATTTAAAGTGGTACGCGAGCTGGGTTTAGAACGTCGTGAGACAGTTCGGTCCCTATCTGCCGTGGGCGCTGGAGAATTGAGGGGGGCTGCTCCTAGTACGAGAGGACCGGAGTGGACGCATCACTGGTGTTCGGGTTGTCATGCCAATGGCATTGCCCGGTAGCTAAATGCGGAAAAGATAAGTGCTGAAAGCATCTAAGCACGAAACTTGCCCCGAGATGAGTTCTCCCTGACTCCTTGAGAGTCCTGAAGGAACGTTGAAGACTACGACGTTGATAGGCTGGGTGTGTAAGCGTAGCGATACGTTGAGCTAACCAGTACTAATGAACCGTGAGGCTTAACCTTACAACGCCAAAGGTGTTTTGTTGGTGATGAGACACGATATTCAGCTTGAGACAGATTAAATCGACATGCAGAGATGCGTGTTGATAAACAGAATTTGCCTGGCGGCACTAGCGCGGTGGTCCCACCTGACCCCATGCCGAACTCAGAAGTGAAACGCCGTAGCGCCGATGGTAGTGTGGGGTCTCCCCATGCGAGAGTAGGGAACTGCCAGGCATCAAATAGTGAAGAAGCCCATCCTGCCGGATGGGCTTTTTTGCGTGTGTGCGAAATGAAAGGCGGATAAAATCCCGGGGTCACTGCGTTCGCCCGGGCTACATTCCGCACAACACCGGAAGCCCGGACGAGGCGTTCACGCCGACTCCGGGGAAGCCCCCTCGTAACGCATAATCCCATTCCTGAAGACTCAACCGCCCAATCATTTTACCCTCTCCTTGCTGATTGAAACTTTCTCACCTTCCACTTGCAGACTCGACATTTCGCTTAATTCTGGGTATCGTTAGCTGTCTGGAAGTCTAAACGTTTATACGTATGCTGTGAGGTAACAAGGTTATGCCGATTCGGGTGCAGGACGAGCTACCAGCCGTCAAGTTTTTGCGTGATGAGAATGTCTTTGTTATGACAGCATCGCGTGCAACAGGTCAGGAAATTCGTCCGTTGAAGGTGCTGATCCTTAACCTGATGCCAAAGAAAATTGAGACAGAAAATCAATTCCTGCGTCTTCTGTCAAACTCTCCGCTACAGCTGGATATCCAGTTGCTGCGTATCGATGCGCGCGAATCGCGCAACACGCCGGCGGAACACCTCAATAACTTTTACTGCAATTTTGACGATATCCGCAACGAAAATTTCGATGGGTTAATCGTCACCGGCGCACCGCTAGGATTGGTTGAGTTCAATGATGTCGCCTACTGGCCTCAAATCCAGCAGGTACTTGAGTGGGCCAAAGATCATGTCACCTCAACGTTATTTGTCTGTTGGGCGGTACAAGCCGCACTCAATATTCTCTACGGTATCCCGAAACAGACCCGTGATGACAAGCTCTCTGGTGTTTATGAACACCACATACTCGAGCCCCATGCACTCCTGACGCGTGGTTTTGACGATGCTTTTCTCGCTCCACACTCACGTTACGCCGATTTCCCGGCGAAACTAATTCGTGACTATACCGATCTCGAAATCTTAGCCGAAATGGCGAATGGTGATGCTTACCTGTTTGCCAGTAAAGACAAGCGCATTGCCTTCGTCACCGGTCACCCAGAGTATGATGCCGACACGCTAGCCAGCGAATTTTTCCGTGATGTCGATGCAGGTTTAAGCCCGGAAGTTCCCTATAACTATTTCCCGAAAGACGACCCGCAAAATAAACCGCAGGCCAGTTGGAGAAGTCATGGCAACCTGCTGTTTATCAACTGGCTCAACTATTATGTCTATCAGATCACGCCATACGATCTGCGGAATATGAACCCAACATTGGATTGATCGACTACCCTCTGCGATCCTAAAGCGTTTCAGCATCTTCATCAGGCACCTTCGGGTGCCTTTTTTGTTTCCGAAAATCGCCCCAGTTAATTGCCAATATTTAATCTTATATTAATCAACAAATTACAATTATTTTTAATTAAAAATGGAAAT
Source organism: Kluyvera intermedia (assembly GCF_034424175.1). Lineage (NCBI taxonomy): Bacteria > Pseudomonadati > Pseudomonadota > Gammaproteobacteria > Enterobacterales > Enterobacteriaceae > Kluyvera > Kluyvera intermedia. The sequence goes on along the minus strand of NZ_CP139986.1, from coordinate 4,431,544 downwards.
CGTTTTTGATTTTTTAATTTTATTGATTAGGCTTAAAAACGTTGGGCGAAAAAGCGACAACGATCGTTTGCCCATCTTACGGGGACACTATTCGGATCATTAACGAGGAGCAGCACCATGACACAACAGGCCACAACAACCGATGAACTGGCTTTTCTGAAGCCCTCAGGCACGCAGGAACAGCAGGTTCTGACCGCGGAAGCGGTGGAGTTTCTGACCGAACTGGTGACCCGATTTACGCCAAAACGCAATAAACTGCTGGCCGCTCGCATTCAACAGCAACAGGGTATTGATGACGGAATTTTGCCTGATTTTATTTCGGAAACCGCTTCCATTCGTGATGGTGATTGGACAGTGCGTGGCATCCCGGCGGATTTGCAGGATCGCCGTGTAGAAATTACCGGCCCGGTTGAACGCAAAATGGTGATTAACGCCATGAATGCCAACGTCAAAGTGTTTATGGCCGATTTTGAAGACTCGTTAGCCCCAGACTGGAACAAAGTGATTGAAGGGCAAATCAACCTGCGTGATGCCGTCAATGGCACCATCAGCTACACCAATGACGCAGGCAAAATTTACCAGTTGAAACCTGACCCGGCGGTACTTGTCTGCCGCGTCCGTGGTCTGCATCTGCCGGAAAAACACGTCACCTGGCGTGGTGAAGCGATCCCTGGCAGCCTGTTTGATTTCGCGCTCTATTTCTTCCATAACCACAAAGCGCTGCTGACAAAAGGTAGCGGCCCCTATTTCTACCTGCCGAAAACGCAGGCCTGGCAGGAAGCTGCCTGGTGGAGTGAAGTATTTTGCTACGCCGAAGACCGTTTTGACCTGCCACGCGGCACCATTAAGGCGACGTTGCTGATTGAAACGCTGCCAGCCGTCTTCCAGATGGACGAAATTCTGCACGCCCTACGTGACCATATCGTGGGTCTGAACTGCGGCCGCTGGGACTACATATTCAGCTATATCAAAACGTTGAAAAACCATCCCGACCGTGTCTTACCCGATCGTCAGGTGGTGACAATGGATAAAGCGTTCCTGAGCGCTTATTCACGCCTGCTGATCAAAACCTGCCACAAGCGCGGCGCATTTGCGATGGGCGGCATGGCGGCGTTTATCCCAAGCAAAGATGCTGAGCGTAATGCGCAGGTGCTGAACAAGGTGAAAGCGGACAAGTCACTGGAAGCTAACAACGGTCACGACGGTACCTGGGTTGCTCACCCGGGACTGGCGGATACCGCGATGGCGGTGTTTAACGAGGTGTTGGGTGAGCGGCCAAACCAGCTGTCCGTCACCCGTGCTGATGATGCGCCTATTACCGCTGAAGAACTGCTTACGCCGTGTAACGGTGAACGTACCGAAGAGGGGATGCGCGCCAATATCCGCGTCGCCGTGCAGTACATCGAAGCGTGGATCTCGGGTAATGGCTGCGTACCAATTTATGGCCTGATGGAAGATGCGGCCACCGCAGAAATTTCACGAACGTCTATCTGGCAGTGGATCCACCACCAGAAAACGCTAAGCAACGGTAAGCCGGTGACCAAACCGCTGTTCCGCCAGATGCTGGCTGAAGAACTGCTGGTTATCAAAGACGAACTGGGTGATGAGCGTTTCAACGGTGGCCGTTTCAATGATGCCGCGCGCCTGATGGAGCAAATTACCACCTCCGACGAACTGATCGACTTCCTGACCTTGCCGGGCTACCGCCTGCTGGCTTAATTCACCACATAACAATATGGAGCATCTGCACATGAAAACTCGTACTCAGCAAATCGAAGAATTACAAAAAGAGTGGACACAGACTCGTTGGGAAGGCATCAACCGCCCGTACAGCGCGGAAGAAGTGGTGAAATTGCGCGGCTCGGTCAATCCGGAATGTACGCTGGCGCAGCTGGGTGCCGCCAGAATGTGGCGACTGCTGCATGGTGATGCGAAAAAAGGCTACGTCAACAGTCTGGGCGCGTTGACCGGCGGCCAAGCGTTGCAGCAGGCGAAAGCGGGTATTGAAGCGGTATACCTCTCTGGCTGGCAAGTTGCGGCGGATGCTAACCTTGCCTCCAGCATGTACCCGGACCAATCCCTCTATCCGGCGAACTCGGTACCTGCGGTGGTGGATAGAATCAACAATACTTTCCGTCGTGCCGATCAGATCCAATGGGCAAACGGGATTGAACCGAACGATCCACGTTATGTGGACTACTTCCTGCCGATCGTTGCCGATGCGGAAGCGGGTTTCGGCGGCGTGCTGAACGCCTTTGAACTGATGAAGTCGATGATTGCAGCCGGTGCAGCGGCGGTACACTTCGAAGATCAACTGGCGTCGGTGAAGAAGTGCGGTCATATGGGCGGCAAAGTACTGGTGCCAACTCAGGAAGCGATTCAGAAACTGGTCGCAGCGCGTTTGGCCGCTGATGTGATGGGTGTACCAACGTTACTGATTGCCCGTACCGATGCGGACGCCGCAGACTTAATCACTTCCGACTGCGATCCATACGATAGCGGATTTATTACCGGTGAGCGCACCAGCGAAGGCTTCTACCGCACCCAGGCAGGGATTGAGCAAGCCATTAGCCGCGGCCTGGCGTATGCCCCGTATGCTGATCTGGTTTGGTGTGAAACATCTACACCAGATCTGGAGCTGGCAAAACGCTTTGCTGATGCGATTCATACGAAATACCCGGGCAAACTGCTGGCCTACAACTGCTCACCGTCGTTCAACTGGCAGAAAAAGCTGGATGATAAAACCATCGCCAGCTTCCAGCAGCAACTGTCTGACATGGGCTACAAATATCAGTTCATCACCCTGGCGGGCATTCACAGCATGTGGTTCAACATGTTCGACCTGGCAAATGCCTACGCGCAGGGCGAGGGCATGAAGCATTACGTTGAGAAGGTCCAGCAGCCAGAGTTCGCCGCGGCGAAAGACGGCTACACCTTTGTTTCTCACCAACAGGAAGTGGGTACCGGTTACTTCGATAAGGTCACCACCATTATCCAGGGCGGCGCGTCGTCCGTCACGGCGCTGACCGGTTCAACCGAAGAATCACAGTTCTGATTAATGCCCGGTAGCGCTGCGCTTACCGGGCCTACAAAGGTATGTAGGCCGGATAAGCGAACGCACCATCCGGCACGACCGTGTGCTGGATGAGGGAAAGCAATGACGCGAGGCCTGGAGTTACTGATAGCGCAAACCATCCTGCAAGGCTTTGATGCCCAGTATGGACGATTTCTGGAGGTGACCTCCGGCGCGCAGCAGCGTTTTGAGCAGGCCGATTGGCATGCGGTGCAACAGGCGATGAAAAGCCGTATCCATCTGTACGACCACCACGTGGGGTTGGTGGTTGAACAGTTGCGCTGTATTACCGACGGCAAAAGCACCGATGCCGATTTTTTACTGCGGGTGAAGGCGCACTACATGCGTTTATTACCGGACTACCCGCGCTTCGAGATTGCGGAGAGCTTTTTTAACTCAGTCTATTGCCGGTTATTTGACCACCGCTCGCTTAGCCCTGAGCGGTTGTTTATTTTCAGCTCACAGCCGGAGCGCCGCTTTCGCGCTATCCCTCGGCCACTGGCCAAAGACTTTTTCCCGGATAACGGCTGGGAGGCGGTCATTTTCAAAATGCTCAGCGACCTGCCGCTGCGTCTACCGTGGCAAAACAAGTTTCGCGATGTGGGTTACATCATGGCGCATCTGTGCGAAACGCTGGACGTGGATACGCTGCATCAATCACATCTCCAGATTGCCAACGAACTGTTTTACCGCAACAAAGCGGCCTGGCTTATTGGCAAACTCATCACGCCGACCGGCACGCTACCGTTTTTAATTCCTGTGCATCGTACTGATGAAGGGGAGCTGTTTGTCGATACCTGCCTCACCACCACGGAAGAGGCGAGTATCGTCTTCAGCTTTGCCCGCTCCTACTTTATGGTTTACGCACCGCTGCCGGCAGCACTGGTTGAATGGCTGCGTGAAATTCTGCCGGGCAAAACTACGGCTGAACTGTACATGGCGATTGGCTGCCAGAAGCACGCCAAAACCGAAAGCTACCGTGAATATCTGAACTATATCTCCACCGCTAACGAATCGTTTATTGAAGCGCCGGGCATTCGCGGCATGGTGATGCTGGTATTCACGCTGCCGGGCTTCGACCGGGTGTTTAAAGTCATCAAAGACAAATTTGCCCCGCAAAAGGAGATGTCTGCCGCTCACGTTCGCGCCTGCTACCAGTTAGTCAAAGAGCATGATCGCGTGGGACGTATGGCAGATACCCAGGAATTTGAGAATTTCGTGTTGGAAAAACGGCAAATTGATCCGGCGCTAATGGCGCTGTTACTGCAAGAAGCACCACAAAAAATCGTCGATATGGGGGATAAAATCGCGATTAGTCATCTCTATATTGAGCGTCGAATGGTACCGCTCAATATCTGGCTGGAACGGGTCGAGGGCCAGCAACTTCGCGATGCCATTGAAGATTACGGCAATGCAATTCGCCAACTGGCGGCGGCGAATATTTTCCCCGGCGACATGCTGTTTAAAAACTTCGGCGTCACCCGTCATGGGCGAGTGGTGTTCTACGATTACGATGAAATTTGCTATATGACGGAGGTGAACTTCCGCCATATTCCGCCGCCGCGTTATCCGGAAGATGAGCTGGCAAGTGAACCCTGGTACAGCGTCTCGCCGGGAGATGTATTCCCAGAAGAGTTTCGTCATTGGCTCTGCGCCGACCCGCGCATTGGGCCGTTATTCGAAGAGATGCATGCTGATCTGTTCAATGCCGACTACTGGCGCGGCCTACAAACACGGATTAAAAATGGCCACGTAGAAGATGTATTCGCTTATCGCCGCCGCCAGCGCTTCGAAGTGCGCTACGGAGCAGAGGGTAGGCCGGATAAGGCGATTGCGCCGCCATCCGGCAATGTGCGCCGATCTACCTGATGGCTCTACGCTTATCAGGCCTACCGAAAATGCCCCTTTGGGGCATTTTGTTTAACGAATCCCGCCATACGCCAGCGTCACCTCTTTCGCCGCTTTAATCACCATCGCGCCAAACTCGGTCACGCGGTCATCGGTAATGCGGGAAATCGGCCCGGAAATCGAAATGGCCGCAAACGGTTCGCGGTGCTCATCGTAAATACACGCCGCCACGCAGCGCAGACCGAGCGCATGTTCCTCATCATCAAACGAATAACCACGCTTGCGCGTTTGGGCCAGGTCGTCCTTCAAATGCAGCGGTGATACGAGCGTCGCATGAGTGTAAGCGTGCAGCCCTTTACGGTGCAGCAGGCTTGTGACCTCTTCTTCAGTCAGTTGGGATAAAAAGGCTTTACCCGCACCGGATGCATGCATGGGCAGCTTGCCGCCAATGGGGGCCGACATACGCATTAGCTGCGTACACTGAACCTGGTCGATAATAATCGCCTGATGATCGCTCTTGTCGAGTACCGCCAGATTGACCGTCTCGCCGGAGTCTTCCATCAGCGTGCGTAAAATCGGATGGACAATGGCCAGCAGATTCCGGCTTTGCAGGAAGCTGCTGCCGACGATAAACGCATGCGCGCCAACCGCCCAGTGCCCCAAATCGCCCACCTGGCGCACAAACCCCAACTGTTGCATGGTGGTCAGTAAACGGTGGGTGGTGGAGTTCGGTAATCCGGCCTGCTGCGCCAGCTCGGTGAGCGCAACGCTATTGTGAGATTCGGCAATCCATTCCAGCAGCTTCAGGCCACGGGTTAATGATTGTACCTGACCCGTCGCGGGTGCGGCGGCAGTGGCGGGCTTTCTGCCGCGTTTAGCTGGAACGTTGGCTACCATCGCAACTCCTTTCTGTATCGTGGAAATTGTTTTCGTTTTTATTGATTATAATACAACCGTTCATCTTACTGCTCCGATGAGTCATGTTGAACTTGTCTCATGTAGGCGGTTGTTTTCTTTTCCGTCACCTCGGTTTATGCCAGTATGCCTTATTGCCTTTTTTCTGGGTTTCGTTGAGCGTTGTCGGGAGCGAGTGTGAGCAGCAAAGTTGAACAATTACGTCAGCAGTTAAATGAACGTATCTTGGTTCTGGACGGAGGCATGGGCACCATGATCCAGGGCTATCGTCTAAGCGAACAGGACTTCCGTGGCGAACGTTTCGCTGACTGGCCCTGCGACCTGAAGGGCAATAACGACCTGCTGGTGCTGAGCAAACCGGAGGTGATTTCTGCCATCCATAGCGCTTACTTTGAAGCGGGCGCAGATATCATTGAAACCAACACTTTCAACTCCACGACCATCGCCATGGCGGATTACCAAATGGAGTCCCTGTCGGCGGAAATCAACTTTGCTGCGGCCAAACTGGCACGTGCCAGTGCAGACGAGTGGACGGCACGCACACCGAACAAACCGCGCTACGTCGCGGGCGTGCTTGGCCCGACCAACCGTACCGCGTCCATCTCCCCGGACGTTAACGACCCGGCATACCGCAACGTCACCTTCGATCAATTGGTGGCCGCCTACCGCGAGTCCACCAAAGCGCTGGTGGAGGGCGGCAGCGACCTGATCCTGATTGAAACTGTCTTCGATACCCTGAACGCCAAGGCCGCGATCTTTGCCGTTAAAGAAGAGTTCGAAGCGCTGGGCGTCGACCTGCCGATTATGATCTCCGGCACCATCACCGATGCCTCTGGTCGTACACTCTCCGGCCAGACGACGGAAGCCTTCTATAACTCACTGCGCCATGCCGATGCGCTGACCTTTGGCCTCAACTGCGCGTTAGGCCCGGACGAGCTACGCCAGTACGTACAAGAGCTTTCGCGCATCGCCGATTGCTACGTCACCGCACACCCGAACGCCGGTCTGCCGAACGCCTTCGGTGAATATGACCTTGATGCCGAAACCATGGCTGCGCAAATTGGTGAATGGGCGCAGGCGGGCTTCCTGAATATTGTTGGCGGCTGCTGCGGCACCACGCCGGAACATATCGCCGCCATGAGCCGTGCGGTTGAAGGTCTGCCGCCACGTAAGCTGCCTGACTTGCCGGTTGCCTGCCGTTTGGCCGGTCTGGAACCGCTGAATATTGGTGACGATAGCCTGTTCGTGAACGTCGGCGAGCGTACTAACGTCACCGGCTCGGCGAAATTTAAACGCCTGATCAAAGAAGAAAAATATAACGAAGCACTGGCTGTGGCCCGCCAGCAGGTGGAAAGCGGCGCGCAGATTATCGATATCAACATGGATGAGGGGATGCTCGACGCCGAAGCGGCAATGGTGCGTTTCCTCAATCTGATTGCCGGGGAACCGGATATTGCCCGCGTGCCGATTATGATCGACTCCTCCAAATGGGAAGTCATCGAAAAAGGGCTCAAATGTATTCAGGGCAAAGGGATTGTTAACTCCATCTCGATGAAAGAAGGTGTGGATCTGTTTATCCACCATGCGAAGAAAGTGCGCCGCTACGGTGCTGCCATGGTGGTGATGGCCTTTGACGAGCAGGGGCAGGCCGATACACGCGCCCGTAAAATTGAGATTTGCCGCCGGGCGTACAAAATACTGACCGAAGAGGTCGGTTTCCCGCCGGAAGATATTATTTTCGACCCGAATATTTTCGCCGTGGCAACCGGGATTGAAGAACACAACAACTACGCGCAGGATTTTATCGGTGCCTGTGAAGATATCAAGCGCGAGCTGCCGCATGCGCTGATTTCCGGCGGTGTTTCCAACGTCTCGTTCTCGTTCCGCGGTAACGACCCGGTGCGTGAAGCGATTCACGCGGTGTTCCTCTACTACGCTATTCGCAACGGGATGGACATGGGTATCGTCAACGCCGGGCAACTGGCGATTTACGATGACCTGCCCGCTGACCTGCGTGATGCGGTAGAAGACGTGATCCTCAACCGCCGTGACGATGGCACCGAGCGTCTGCTGGATTTGGCGGAAAAATATCGCGGCAGCAAAACCGACGACACTGCCAACGCGCAACAGGCGGAATGGCGCAGTTGGGAAGTCAAAAAACGCCTTGAATACTCTTTAGTGAAGGGCATCACCGACTTTATCGAACTGGATACCGAAGAAGCCCGCCAGCAAGCCGATCGCCCGATATTAGTTATCGAAGGCCCGCTGATGGACGGCATGAATGTGGTCGGCGATCTGTTCGGCGAAGGCAAAATGTTCCTGCCGCAGGTGGTGAAATCCGCCCGCGTGATGAAGCAGGCGGTGGCCTACCTTGAGCCGTACATTGAAGCCAGTAAAGAGAAAGGCTCCAGCAACGGCAAAATGGTGATTGCGACCGTGAAGGGCGACGTACACGACATCGGCAAAAATATCGTCGGCGTGGTGCTGCAATGTAACAACTACGAAATTATCGACCTTGGCGTGATGGTACCTGCGGAAAAAATCCTCAAAACCGCCCGCGAAGTGAACGCCGACCTGATTGGCCTTTCCGGGCTGATTACCCCGTCGCTGGACGAAATGGTCAACGTGGCAAAAGAGATGGAGCGTCAGGGCTTCACGATCCCGCTGCTGATTGGTGGTGCCACCACCTCAAAAGCGCACACGGCGGTGAAAATCGAACAAAACTACAGTGGCCCGACGGTCTACGTGCAAAACGCCTCGCGTACCGTGGGCGTGGTTGCCGCGCTGCTGTCGGATACTCAGCACGACGATTTTGTCGCCCGCACGCGCAAAGAGTATGAAACCGTACGCATTCAGCACGCGCGTAAGAAACCGCGTACCCCGCCGGTAACCTTGGCCGCCGCTCGCGAAAACGATTTAGCGTTTGACTGGGAAAGCTACACGCCGCCGGTTGCTCATCGTCTGGGCGTGCAGGAAGTTGAAGCCAGTATTGAAACGCTGCGTAACTATATCGACTGGACGCCGTTCTTTATGACCTGGTCACTGGCCGGTAAATACCCGCGCATTCTCGAAGATGAAGTGGTGGGGGAAGAAGCCAAGCGCCTGTTCAAAGATGCTAACGATCTGCTGGATAAACTAAGCGCCGAGAAAGCTCTCAACCCGCGCGGTGTCGTCGGGCTGTTCCCCGCTAACCGTGTCGGTGACGACGTGGAGATTTACCGTGATGAAACGCGCACCCACGTGCTGAACGTCGGGCGCCATCTGCGTCAACAGACCGAGAAGGTTGGCTTTGCTAACTACTGCCTGGCTGACTTTGTGGCGCCAAAACACTCGGGTAAAGCGGACTATATTGGTGCGTTTGCCGTGACCGGTGGCCTGGAAGAAGATGCGCTGGCGGACGCGTTTGAAGCCCAGCACGATGATTACAACAAAATCATGGTGAAGGCGATTGCAGACCGTCTGGCTGAAGCTTTTGCCGAGTATCTGCACGAGCGGGTACGCAAAGTCTACTGGGGTTATGCCCCGAACGAAAATCTCAGCAACGATGAGCTGATCCGTGAAAACTACCAGGGTATTCGCCCGGCACCAGGTTATCCGGCCTGTCCGGAACACACGGAAAAAGGCACCATCTGGGAATTACTGGATGTCGAAACGCACACCGGCATGAAGCTGACCGAATCTTTCGCCATGTGGCCTGGGGCGTCGGTCTCCGGCTGGTACTTCAGCCATCCGGACAGCAAGTACTATGCCGTGGCGCAGGTTCAGCGCGATCAGGTTGAGGACTACGCGCAGCGTAAAGGGATGAGCGTGGCGGAAGTGGAACGCTGGCTGGCCCCTAACCTCGGTTACGACGCCGACTGATTCACAAAACTGTCATCTTTCCTTACAACTATCAGGGTGCTCAATGAGCACCCTGTCTCTTTATTGTGTGTAAACCCTTATACTGAAAGAAGGCCATTGCCGGATGGCGGCATAAATGCCTTATCCAGCCTACATAGGGATGATTTGTAGGCCTGATAAGCGCAGCGCCATCAGGCATATACGCCTCAGGAACCCATAACAATAAGGAGAAGCTGATTCCGTGTTAACTCTGCTACACCTGCTTTCTGCTGTCGCCCTGCTGGTGTGGGGCACACACATTGTTCGTACTGGCGTGATGCGCGTCTTTGGCGCACGCTTGCGTACCGTCCTCAGCCGAAGCGTTGAGAAAAAACCGCTCGCCTTCTGTGCGGGTATTGGCGTGACTGCGCTGGTACAAAGTAGTAACGCCACCACCATGCTGGTGACCTCGTTCGTTGCCCAGGATCTGGTTGCCTTGACGCCCGCGCTGGTGATTGTGCTTGGCGCTGACGTCGGTACCGCACTGATGGCGCGTATCCTGACGTTCGATCTCTCCTGGCTGTCACCGCTGCTGATTTTTATCGGTGTGACGTTCTTCCTGGGCCGTAAACAGACGCGCGAAGGACAGCTTGGGCGCGTCGGGATTGGCCTTGGTCTGATTCTGCTGGCGCTGGAGCTGATTGTGCAGGCGGTCACGCCCATCACCCAGGCCAACGGTGTGCAGGTTATCTTTGCCTCGTTGACCGGCGATATCCTGCTGGATGCGCTGATTGGTGCGGTATTTGCGATTATCAGTTACTCAAGCCTGGCGGCGGTGCTGTTAACCGCCACGCTGACTACCGCCGGGGTCATCTCTTTCCCGGTGGCGCTATGTCTGGTCATTGGTGCCAACCTTGGCTCCGGACTTCTGGCGATGCTCAACAACAGCGCAGCGAACGCTTCCGCTCGCCGCGTGGCGCTGGGTAGCCTGCTGTTTAAGCTGGTGGGGAGCCTGATAATTCTGCCATTTGTTCACGTACTGGCGACCACGCTGCAAAAATTGCCGCTGCCTGAAGCCGAGCTGGTTATCTACTTCCACGTCTTCTACAACCTCATCCGCTGCGTGGCGATGGTGCCGTTCGCCGAACCAATGGCGCGGCTGTGTAAACGGTTGATCCGTGACGATCCTGAGCTGGATGCGCACCTGAAACCGAAACATCTGGATGTCACCGCGCTGGATACGCCTACGCTTGCGCTGGCCAATGCCGCGCGTGAAACGCTGCGTATTGGTGATGCCACCGAGCAGATGCTGGAAGGGTTGAAAAAGGTGATGAACGGCGAGCCGCGTGAAGAGAAAAACCTGCGTAAGCAGGCGGATGATATCAACGTGCTGTATACCGCCATTAAGCTCTATCTGGCGCGGATGCCGAAAGACGAACTGGCCGAAGAAGAGTCTCGCCGCTGGGCGGAGATCATTGAGATGTCGCTCAACCTCGAGCAGGCGTCAGATATTATTGAGCGTATGGGCAGCGAAATTGCGGATAAATCGCTGGCGGCGCGGCGCGCTTTCTCGATTGAAGGTTTGAAAGAGTTGGATGCGTTGCATGAGTTGCTGCTGGGCAATCTGCAACTGGCGATGTCGGTTTTCTTCTCCGGCGACATTACCACCGCACGCCGACTGCGGCGTAGTAAGCATCGCTTCCGTATCATGAACCGTCGCTATGCGCACGCGCACGTAGATCGTTTGCACCAGCAGAACGTGCAGAGTATTGAAACCAGTACCCTGCACCTGGCGCTGTTGGGCGATATGCTGCGTCTAAACTCGCTGTTCTGCTCAGTGGCCTACAGCGTCCTTGAGCAACCGGACGAAGACGACAACCGCGACGATTACTAGCGGGCGAGAAATAGCTGATCTTGTTGCCGGATGGCGGTTTCGCCTTATCCGGCAACAACCCTACGCTCGAGCACATTTGTAGCCCGGGCGAGGCGTTTACACCGACCCCGGGGATGCACCAAACCCAATATCAGAACCGATGCCCTGCCTCCAGCGCCACCGCGTCTTCACCTGCTTTAAACACGTACGTGGTATTTGGCCCACCTAACGTCGCATGCCCCTGCGCCACCTGGATCCAGTTCCCCTCCGGTAGCCCAATCACGGTTAACTCCGGTGCCACCACCAGCAACTCGCGAATCCGCTGCTCGCGAGTTTCGCCTTTGTGCCCTTCCGGCAGCGCATTGGTGAAGTGTGGGTTAATTTGTAATGGGAACAGCGCCAGCGCATCAAAGCCTTTAGGGTCAACAATCGGCATATCGTTGGTGGTGCGGATGGTCTGACAGGCAAGGTTTGCGCCTGCACTCCAGCCGATGTACAGCGCGCCGCGTTTAACAACGTCGACAATCGGCGCCAGCAGCCCGCGCTGACGGCTCTCTTTGAGCAACTGGAAGGTGTTACCGCCGCCAACAATCACCAGCTCGGCGTTCTCAATGGCGGAAATAGGATCGGCCACGCTATGAATACCGGTTACCGTCACGCCCAGTGGCGCAAACACAGCGGCAGTTTTGGCGGTGTAATCGTTCCAAGTCTGCGTTACGCCCGCAAACGGAATAAACACCGCAGAACGGCGACCGTTTAACTGCGAGGCAATCAGCGGCATGGCGTGTTCCATCCAGGCTTTGCCCGGCAGCGTCGAGTTACTCAGCAAAAGCAGTTCCATCATTTCTCCCATTAATAGAAAAATTTATCAGTCAGGGCAGGATGTTATCACTCTACGTTGAATGGCTCACTGACGGGGTTCACGATGTTGTGGAATGCTGCTCGCAGGAATGATTTTTGTGCCAGGACATGAGGGGCTTGAGCGTTTAGTGTCTTATCAAACTCATCCGATAAGGAATAGAAGATGCTCGATTATTACGTTAATCTTAGACAAACCATGCGCATTACAGTGGGGGTTATCATGCGCACTATTTCTAATGCAAAAAAGTCCGTGAATGTCTCTTTGGCACCTGAAGTTCTCGAAGAAGCTCGTAGGTTGAAAATGAATTTGTCTGCGATATTAACCGAGGCCTTGCAGGAAAAATTTCGAGAAAACCAACGGGGTGTTTGGTTGCGAGACAATGAAAAAGCGATTGATTCCGTTAATCAATGGGTTGATGAAAACGGCTCGTTCAGTGATTTTCAAAGGCCATTTTGATGGAGCAGTACTGTGCGTATGAAAATCGGGGGAAGGGTAAAAATGCTTATCCCTACTTAATCAATCTACAGCACCCGGTTGCTAATGTTTTAAAACATGTGTTGGTGGCCCCGGTCGTTGCGCTCAAGCAGCTACCTGGAGGCATCCCCCCGGCTAAAGTATGTCCGGTAGTAACGATTAGCGGGCAGCCTTTTGTCGTGATGGCGCATATGATGGCGGGTATTCCTGTAAAGGAGCTGGGAGAACGGGTTGCTGATTTACAGACGAATAAAAACGTTCTGCGGGATGCGGTAGACTTTATCCTCAATGGGTATTAGAGCGCCGAATCCAGCGCTCTTCCATCCCTCGTTACCCCGCTCTGGCAAATGCTGCCGCTTCCGCTACCAGCGCGTTGTCTGGCCGTACGCCGGTGTACATCACAAACTGTTCTACCGCCTGGATAGCAATCACCTCCGCGCCGCTAATCGTCTTTTTCCCCAGACGCTGGGCGAGCTTAATCACCGGCGTGTCCGGCGGCAGTGCCACCACGTCAAACACCACGCTGGCACGTTCGACCATTGCTTCACTGTAAGCGAGTTCCTCGCTCTCTTTACCACCTGCCATACCGACCGGCGTGACGTTGACCAGAATATCGATATCGGTAGCTTCCGGTAGTGCCTGCCACTTGAACCCGTACTGCTGCGCCAGCGCCGTACCGTTGGCTTCATTGCGAGCAGCGATAATCACATCGTCAAAACCGGCATCGCGGAAGGCGGCAATCACTGCTTTTCCCATCCCGCCGCTGCCGCGAATCATCACCCGTGCTCCGCTATCAAGCTGGTGGCTGGAAATCAGGTTTTTTACAGCGATGTAATCGGTATTAAACCCGGTTAATTTACCGTCATCGTTCACAATAGTGTTCACTGAATCAATGACTTTGGCTGACGGGTCGATGGCATCGAGGAACACCATACAGCTCTCTTTAAACGGCATCGAGACCGCGCAGCCACGGATACCAAGAGCGCGCACGCCTTTAACCGCCGCTTCAATATCCTGGGTAGTGAATGCTTTGTAGATGAAATTCAGCCCTAGTTTTTCATACAGATAATTATGAAAACGGGTACCGAAGTTGCCGGGGCGTCCGGCAAGCGACATGCACAGTTGAGTATCGCGGTTAATCATGAAGGTGTCCTCGTGGATGTTTTACTGCACTAAATATTCGGCGGTGGCCCGGTCAGTAATCAGGCCGTTGATGTACTTGCCGCGTAGCGCCCCAAGCAGCGCGCTATATTTTTCCTCGCCATAAGCGATCCCGATGGCGTAAGGGGCTTGCTGTAAGGTTGTTAACTCAATAGACAGCGTTTTTTCCTGCATGGCGGTGTGGACGGGGGCGCCCGCACTATCAAAAAAACGTGAACAGATATCGCCCGCGACGTGGCGAGCAACCAATTCGTCGCTTTGTTCATTACCATAAAAAGCCTGCCAGTTTGCCGCATGACGAATGGCGGGCGAGCCAATTCCCACCAGCGCAATATCCAGCTGTTGCCAGTATTGCTCGATGGTTTTGAAATGCTGCGATTGCATGATGCCGTTGCGGATCATGGCGTTATCCAGCAGCGCTGGAAAGTCAGCCAGATGGGACTCTGCCTTCAGGCGGCTGGCGGCGTGGTAGGTGAGCGTGTTGACGTGATAGCGGCTGGGGAGCTTACCCGCAGGCCCACCGACGACCGGAACGCACACCAGCTGATGAGGCTGGCTTGATGGCGAAAGCTGTTCGACCAGGGCATTAACCCCGCGCCCCCAGCCAAAACCGATGATCATGCCCGGCGACACCAGTCGTTCAACCCACTGCGCGCCGTAGAGTCCGACCTCACTGTCTTGCGGAGCCACAACGGCTTCTTTAAGCCCGAATTTCAACTTGAGCTGCTGCTCCAGCCACAGGCTATCGTTGTAGTCGTAGTTAATTGCGATGCTCACAACACCCAGTTCGCGGCCGCGTTTTAATAAGCGGCTGATGGTTGTGCGGTAAATACCCAGCTTTTGCGCGATCTGCGCCTGAGTCATCTGCTGCTCATAATAAAGCTGGGCAATTTTCACCATCAGACGAATGTCGTCACTGTTTTCCATTGTGGCAGCAGGCTCCTGCACATATGTGCAAAACATAAAATGAGATACTTGATCTGGTATATCGCCATCATACGGCGAGTTCAAGACCATTTTACTTATGCCATTTACAGATGATTTTGCACGTTTGTGCAAAGAAGGTGGGATATTGGCAATGATTTTTGGCGGACTCTTTTTCCTCAGCGCCAAGGTGAGGTATATTTCGCTTTTACAGGAGATTTTATGCTGCCAGACTCATCAACCCGATTAAATAAATACATCAGCGAAAGCGGGATTTGCTCACGCCGCGAGGCGGATCGTTACATCGAACAAGGCAACGTGTTCCTCAATGGCAAACGCGCCACGATTGGCGACCAGGTAATGCCGGGCGACGTTGTTAAGGTTAACGGTCAGTTGATTGAGCCGCGGGAAGCGGATGACTTAGTGCTGATTGCGCTAAACAAACCTGTCGGCATTGTCAGCACCACCGAAGATGGCGAACGCGACAACATCGTTGATTTCGTTAACCACAGCAAACGCATCTTCCCGATTGGCCGTTTGGATAAAGACTCTCAGGGTCTGATTTTCCTCACCAATCACGGCGACTTGGTGAACAAAATCCTGCGCGCCGGTAACGACCATGAAAAAGAGTATCTGGTGACGGTTGATAAGCCGGTGACCGATGACTTTATCCGTGGAATGGGCGCAGGCGTGCCGATCCTGGGGACGGTGACGAAGAAGTGCAAGGTGAAGAAAGAAGCGCCGTTCGTCTTCCGTATCACCCTTGTGCAGGGCTTGAACCGCCAGATTCGCCGCATGTGCGAACACTTCGGTTTTGAAGTCACGAAACTTGAACGTACGCGTATTATGAACGTTAGCCTGACGGGTATTCCGCTGGGCGAGTGGCGTGACCTGACGGACGACGAGCTTATCGATCTCTTCAAGCTGATTGAGAATTCATCATCGGATGTGAAGCCAAAAGCGAAGGCTAAGCCGAAGACCACAGGCATTAAACGCCCGGTGGTGAAGATGGAAAAAACCAGCGAAAAACCTGCGCGCCCGGCGGCTAACGGTAAACGTTTCGTCTCACCGGGGCGTAAAAAGAAAGGGCGTTAACGTCTGCCGCGCGTCGGCGTGCTCGCCGACCACGAGAATGAACTTTCGGTATCCGGTTTATAAGCCTGCTTTTTCTTCAACTGGCGGGCTTTTTTCGCTTCGGCTTCGCGTTCTACCATCAGCTTATCGATGTACTCCTTTTTCACGCTGTTGGTTTCTGCATTGGTGAGCAGGCGGCCATGCGCAATGCGCGCGCGGTCGAGCAGCGTTTTCAGTTCGCGCTGTTCGCGCTCGGTCATCTCTTTTTGCGTAATGCGGGGGAGTGCCATAGGGGTGCCCTCTATCGGATGGTTAACCCAGTGTACGGCAAAGAGACATATCTTTGTAGGCCGGATAAGGCGTTTACGCCGCCATCCGGCAATGTGCGTCATTTTGCCCGATGGCGCTACGCTTATCGGGCCTACATTTTATGTAGCCCGGCTTCGCTGCGCGCCGCCGGGATTTGCACCGAGCCATTCCCGGAGACAGTGCTAGCGCACCTCGTCCGAGCTAAACGATCAACTTTCTTTCACGTCTCCACGCCGTTTTTCTACAATCGGCTTTCCTGACCAATACCCCGCCAGCAGCGAGCCAGATAGGTTATGCCAGACGGAGAACAGCGCTCCGGGCAGTGCTGCCAGCGGCCCAAAGTAGATTTTACCCAGCGCGGCTGCCAGCCCCGAGTTTTGCATCCCCACTTCAATCGCCAGCGTGCGGCAGGTCGACTCGTCAAAGCCAAACAGTTTCCCGCCCCAATAACCGCCCAGCAGACCAATGGTGTTATGCAAAATCACCGCAATAATCACCACAAAGCCGACCGAAGCAATATGTGAAGCCGAGCCTGCGACCACCGCGCTGATGATCGCCAGAATACATACCATCGAGAACGCGGGCAGATAAGGTTCAACCGCCTTGACCACGCGCGGGAACAGGTGATGAATCACCAGACCCAGCGCAATCGGGATGACCACAATTTGCAGAATGCTGAGCAGCATCCCCATCACATCCACCTGGATATGCGCATCCACGTACAAACGGGTGAGGAGCGGTGTCGCAACGACGCCGACCAACGTGGACACCGAGGATATGGTGACAGAAAGCGCAACATCGCCTTTCGCCAAATAGATCATCACGTTAGACGCCGTGCCGCTGGCTACGCTGCCGACTAAGACCATCCCGGCGGAAAGCTCCGGCGGCATATGGAAAGCCATCGCCAACAGCCAGGCGGCGAGCGGCATCACCAGATAGTGCAGGAAAATCCCTGCGGCGACCGGAGCCGGGCGTGAGAGCACGCGCTTAAAATCGTCAATCTTAAGATGTACGCCCATACCGAACATAATCAGCATCAGCAGCGACGGCACCAGCGGCCCGATAGGCGTGAAGGTGGAGGGCGTGAAGTAGGCAATAACAGAGAGTAGCAGCGCCCATAGCGGGAACAGCCGGGTGAGTATGGCGAGCATGGTGTATTCCTTGCGATTTCTACACTTCATCCTTCAAGCTGCCTCTGCGTTGGCTGCGCTCTCTCACCCCAGTCACGTACTTATGTACGCTCCCGGGGACTCGCTCGCTTGCCGCCTTGATGCAACTCGAATGATTTTGTGTATTTTGGTGTTGTGTTGTTATAAAAAAGCCGGGTTCGAGCCCGGCTATAGTTATTGTTTATCGCGTGATGGAATATTATTCAAACAAATTATGTTCATGTTCCCGCTATGGGCACAGATGTTAAATCACTCAAACAGATTGTGATGGAGCTTCTGCACAACCTGCTCGGCTTCCGCACCCGGCACCAGGAAGCACAGGTTATGGCTGGATGCCCCGTAACAAATCATGCGGATATTGAACGGATCCAGGACGCCAAATACCTCTTTACCTACGCCACAGGCTTTTGACAGGTCGTTACCGATAATCGCCACCAGGGCCAGATTCTCTTCCACTTCAACGCGGCACAGCGCCGAGAGTTCCATCAGCAAAGACTGCGTCAACAGCGTGTCGCCAGTAGAGGTTGAACCGGTGGTATCGAGCGTTAGTGCGACGCTGACTTCGGAGGTGGTAATCAGGTCGACCGAAATATTGTGGCGTGCCAGAATCCCGAACACTTCCGCCAGGAAGCCGCGGGAGTGCAGCATATTCAGGCTATGCAGGGTCAGCAGCGTTTGCTTGCGACGCAGCGCCAGCGCGCGGAACAGCGGTGGGTTGGTGGTTTCATTGCACACCAGGGTGCCACCGGCTTTCGGATCTTTACTTGAGCCCACGAACACAGGAATATCGCTGCGCACCGCAGGCAGCAAGGTGGCCGGATGCAGCACTTTCGCGCCGAAGGTCGCAAGTTCTGCGGCCTCTTCAAAGGCAATCTCATCAATACGTTTTGCCGCCGGAACCACGCGTGGGTCAGTGGTGTAGATGCCCGGCACATCGGTCCAGATATCCACGCGAGTGGCATGCAGCGCTTCGCCTAGCAGCGCGGCGGTGTAATCGCTGCCGCCGCGGCCCAGAGTGGTGGTGCGGCCTTTGCTCTCGCTACCGATAAAGCCCTGGGTTATCACCAGCCCTTCATCCAGGCGCGGGGCCAGTTGCTGTGCTGAGAGTTCTGCCAGCGCGGCAACGTCCGGCTCGGCACGGCCAAAGCGATCGTTGGTGCGCATGACTTTACGCACGTCAAACCACTGCGCCTGAACGTTACGCTCACGCAGAATTTCCACAAACAGCAGGGTCGACATCAGTTCGCCGTGGCTCACCAGATCGTCGGTCAGTGCGGTAGAAGGTTCGGTGGCGGCAGCTTGTGCCAGCGTTGCCAGATTATCCAGCAAGCGATTGATTTCATCGCGAATAACGGCTGGGTGAGATAAACGATCCAGCACGGCATATTGAATCGCGCGGATAGCGTCGAGTTTGGCAAGACGTTCAGGGGTTTCCAGCCCTTCAGCCAGCGCCACAAGCAGGTTGGTGACGCCTGCAGAGGCCGACAGCACAACAACACGCACGCTGGCGTCGGAGAGCACCACATCGGCGCTGCGGTTCATAGCATCAAAATCGGCTACGCTGGTTCCGCCAAATTTGGCGACTACTAATGCTGTCATAATAACCTCGTGTCAGGGGAGGGCTGGCTTATATCAGTCAGTCCAAATTATTCAGCCTTGGCACAAGGGAAGAGCGAAAGACGGGTGGGCGCAGAGCGATAAACAACTACGAGTTCACCCAGAAGTGCTCCACCACTTGTGAAACGTGCGACTGCGAACGTTTCTGGTGACAACCCAGGGGATTCAGCCCCTGTAGCCGATGATGAACGCAACCTGTTGTTCAATCATCTCGGCGTTGCTCCCCTTCAGGTGTTTTCACAGGACTGGTTCCTCAAACACCGTTTACCTGGGCAACGCGCCTCTTCTGGCCTGCGCGAGCGCAGGTAGTACATTTATAAATAAAGGGTTAGCGGGTAGGTTGTCAACGCTGGGGTTATGCGGATTTTTCATGCAGTCATGGGTCTGAGAAACCAGACTTATAAAGGCGGTTTTTTTGTCTGTTTTCTGCGCGATTTTGTCATCCGGAGGGGCGATAACATTAAAACCATCACAATTTTTTGTGACTGGCGCTACAATCGAGGACAGTTACGATTTTTAAATCAGAAGGGTATTGCTAATGAAAAATATCAATCCAACGCAGACCGCTGCGTGGCAGGCACTACAGAAACACTTCGATGAAATGAAGGACGTTACCATTGCGGAACTGTTCGCTAAAGACGGCGACCGTTTTGGCAAGTTTTCCGCAACCTTCGACGATCAGATGCTGGTCGATTTCTCCAAAAACCGCATCACCGAAGAGACCCTGACTAAACTGCTGGATCTGGCCAAAGAGACCGATCTGAGCGGTGCCATCAAGTCCATGTTCTCTGGCGAAAAGATCAACCGTACCGAAGACCGTGCCGTGCTGCACGTTGCGCTGCGTAACCGTAGCAATACCCCGATTGTGGTTGATGGCAAAGATGTGATGCCGGAAGTGAACGCGGTACTGGAGAAGATGAAATCCTTCTCTGAAGCGATTATTTCAGGAAGCTGGAAAGGCTATACCGGTAAAGCGATCACCGACGTGGTCAACATCGGTATCGGCGGTTCTGACCTCGGCCCATTCATGGTGACCGAAGCGCTGCGCCCGTACAAAAACCATCTGAACATGCATTTTGTTTCCAACGTGGATGGCACCCACATTGCCGAAACGCTGAAAGCGCTGAACCCGGAAACCACCCTGTTCCTCGTGGCGTCTAAAACCTTCACAACTCAGGAAACCATGACCAACGCCCACAGCGCGCGCGACTGGTTCCTGGCAAGCGCGGGTGACCAGAAGCACGTGGCGAAACACTTCGCGGCGCTGTCCACCAACGGTAAATCCGTGGCTGAGTTCGGTATCGACACCGCAAATATGTTCGAATTCTGGGACTGGGTTGGCGGTCGTTACTCTCTGTGGTCTGCGATTGGTCTGTCGATCATCCTGTCCGTAGGCTACGACAACTTTGTTGAGCTGCTGTCCGGCGCCCACGCGATGGACAAACACTTCTCCACCACGCCAGCTGAGAAAAACCTGCCGGTACTGTTGGCGCTGATTGGTATCTGGTACAACAATTTCTACGGCACCGAAACCGAAGCCATTTTGCCGTACGACCAGTATATGCACCGCTTTGCCGCGTACTTCCAGCAGGGCAACATGGAGTCCAACGGTAAGTACGTTGACCGTAACGGCAATAAAGTTGAGCATCAGACTGGCCCAATTATCTGGGGCGAGCCGGGCACTAACGGCCAGCACGCGTTCTATCAGTTGATTCACCAGGGCACCAAAGTGGTACCGTGCGATTTCATCGCCCCGGCCATCACCCACAACCCGCTGACTGACCACCATCCGAAACTGCTGTCTAACTTCTTCGCTCAGACCGAAGCGCTGGCGTTTGGTAAAGCGCGCGACGTGGTGGAGCAGGAATATCGTGACCAGGGTAAAGATCCTGCGACCCTGGATTACGTGGTGCCATTCAAAGTGTTCGAAGGCAACCGCCCGACCAACTCCATCCTGCTGCGCGAAATCACCCCGTACAGCCTGGGTGCATTGATCGCCATGTATGAGCACAAAATCTTTACTCAGGGCGCTATCCTGAACATCTTCACCTTCGACCAATGGGGCGTGGAGCTTGGCAAACAGCTGGCTAACCGCATTCTGCCGGAACTGAATGATGATAAGGCAATTGATAGCCACGATAGCTCGACCAATGGTTTGATCAACCGTTATAAATCCTGGCGCGCGTAAGGTTATTTATTTTCCATGCCGGCTTAATGCCGGCATTTTTTTGTCAGATTATTCTGCTTATCCTGATATTCTGCATTATATTGCTCTTGAGCATAATCCTAAATATCGTGTCTGCGACCCACAGCTTTCGGATTATCCGTATATTGTTATTTTTTTGAATTAACTTAACCTACTGAATTAAATAATTTATTATATTTCTTATATTCAATTTTCTTATTATCCGAAAAGCCTTTCCTCAATATTCCCTACGTCAATTCCGTACATCGGTTTGTGTATACTCGATGATGCCTGAAAATTTCAGGTATATCTCCATTCATCTAATGAAGGGAATACTTATGAAGAAAACTCTCTATGGCATTTTTGCCATATCGGCGTTTGCTGCGGCAAGCGTCAGCGCGGCACCGATTGAAACCGGTGAAGCGGCTGGCACTGCGGCAACGTCTGTGTCTGCCGGGAGTTCAACCGCCACCAGCTCCAGCACCGTAGGCTCTGCGGTCGGTATGGCGCTGACGGCGGCTGGCGGCGATGGTTCCAACACCGGAACCACCACCACAACCAGCACGACCACCAGTACCCAGTAAGTAAGGGTACGTTAATTCTAACCACACTTCGGTGTGGTTATTTCGCCCCCGGAGAAACGTCGTGAAGCGACTTGTTATCCCCCTATTTTGCCTGCTGCTTCAGGCGTGTTCCCCCAATACAAAGGCGCTGGGGCATTCCCTATGGGACAGCGTATTTGGCGCATCAGGCGTACAACTGACCGACGACGATATCCAGAATATGCCGTACGCCAGCCAATACATGCGTCTTAACGGCGGCCCGCAGATTTTCGTCGTGCTGGCCTTCTCTGAAAACGGACAGCAGAAATGGCTCACCCAGGATCAGGCGATGCTGGTCACCCAGCACGGGCGTCTGGTGAAAACCAAACTGGGGGGCGACAACCTCCTGACGGTGAATAACCTTGAGAACGATCCGCTAGCGCATCCGAATCAGATTACCGACGGTGTCACCTGGGTGCGGACAATGGGCTGGACGGAACATCAGCAGGTGCGCTACGCCACCGCCACCTCGACGTTTCGCTGGAACGGCAGCGACACGCTAACAATGGCCGGTGAAAACACCTCGGTACGGATACTGGAAGAAGAGGTGACGACCACTGAAACCCACTGGCGCAATCGCTACTGGGTTGACAGCGATGGACAAATTCGCCAGTCAGAACAGTATCTTGGTGCGGGTACTTTCCCGGTCAACACCACGCTTATTAAGGCCGCGAAATCATGAATAAAACGCTTATTGCCGCAGCCATCCTGAATCTATTTTCTTTTACCGCGCAGGCGGCGGGCACCGTTGAAGTTCATCAGGCGGGGATTGCTAAACCGTTGACGTTGACCGATGCCGAG
Source organism: Kluyvera intermedia (assembly GCF_034424175.1). Taxonomy (NCBI): domain Bacteria; kingdom Pseudomonadati; phylum Pseudomonadota; class Gammaproteobacteria; order Enterobacterales; family Enterobacteriaceae; genus Kluyvera; species Kluyvera intermedia. The sequence continues at coordinate 4,408,838 of NZ_CP139986.1, read as the reverse complement.
CGACTGGCTGATTTGGTCGGTCAACCCAGATTGGCGGGTAGCTGGTGGCCTGGCGCGGTGATTGACACCCCGCAGGCCACGGCGAGGGCGGAGCGTGAACATCAGGCGCTGCTGGCGCAGCTTAGCGCATTGGCGGCAGACGAGGGCGGCAGCGCGGCTAGGGCCATTAACGCGCTACGTCACCAGCTTCAGGCTATGCCCGTCACGGGTCGTCTGCAGGTTCCGCTCGACCCGGATATTGTCCGCGTCCATAGCGAAAATAATCCGCCGCTTCAGGGCAACTACACCCTGTGGCTGGGGCGAGAACCCTCAACCATTACGCTGGTTGGGCTGGTGGATAAACCGGGGAATATCGCGTTTACGCCGGGTCGCGATGTGGCGAGCTATCTCGACAATATCAATCTGTTAAGCGGCGCCGATCGTAGCTATGTGTGGGTTATCTACCCGGATGGGCGCACGCAAAAAGCCCCGGTGGCCTACTGGAATAAGCGCCATGTAGAGCCGATGCCCGGCAGCATTGTGTTTGTCGGCTTTGCCGATGCTTTGTGGACGAATAAATATGAGGCGCTGAACGCTGCTGTCCTTCGCTCCCTGACGCAGCGGAGACCTGAATAATGAAAAAAACCTGTCTGTATAGTCTGCTGGCGCTGTCAGTAAGCGCGGCCTGTCACGCACAAACTTATCCCGCCCCTATTGGCCCTTCACAGTCGGATTTTGGTGGCGTGGGGCTGCTGCAAACCCCGACTGCGCGGATGGCGCGTGAGGGCGAGTTTAGTGCGAACTATCGTGATAACGACCAGTATCGCTACTATTCTGCCTCCGCACAGCTGTTCCCGTGGCTGGAAACGACGCTGCGTTATACCGACGTGCGAACCAAAAATTACAGCGACGTTGACGCCTTCTCCGGCTCACAGACCTACAAAGATAAAGCCTTCGACGTGAAGCTGCGCCTGTGGGAGGAGAGCTACTGGATGCCGCAGGTGGCGGTGGGCGCGCGTGATATCGGCGGTACCGGGCTGTTTGACTCGGAATATGTGGTTGCCAGTAAGGCCTGGGGGCCGTTTGATTTCTCCTTAGGGTTGGGCTGGGGTTATCTCGGCACCAGCGGTAACGCCACTAATCCATTTTGCTCATACAGCGATAAATATTGCTCGCGTGATAACAGCTATCGCAAAGCCGGATCCGTCGACGGCAGCCAGATGTTCCACGGCCCGGCGGCCTGGTTTGGCGGCGTGGAATACCAGACGCCATGGCAGCCGCTGCGCCTGAAGCTGGAGTACGAAGGGAATAACTACCAGCAGGACTTCGCCGGTAAGCTTGAACAAAAGAGCAAGTTTAACGTCGGCGCCATCTACCGCGTTGCCGACTGGGCCGACGTCAACCTGAGTTACGAGCGCGGTAATACCGTGATGTTTGGCTTTACTCTGCGCACCAACTTTAATGATCTGCGTCCTTCGTATAACGATAACTCACGTCCGGCCTATCGTCCGCAGCCGCAGGACGCCATCCTCCAGCATTCAGTGGTAGCCAATCAGCTCACCCAGTTGAAGTACAACGCCGGATTTGTCTCACCAAATATGCAGGTGAAAGGCGACACGCTGTACGTGACCGGCGAGCAGGTGAAATATCGCGATTCGCGCGAGGGGATCGAACGGGCCAATCGGATCGTTATGAACGATCTGCCCGAAGGGATCCGCACGATCCGTATTACCGAAACGCGCCTTAATCTGCCGGAAGTCACTACGGAAACCGAAGTGTCCAGTTTAAAGAATCATCTTGAAGGTGAGCCGTTAGGCCAGGAAACGCCGCTGGTACAAAAACGCATGGCCCCGGTTATACCGGATAAAACCGAGCAGGGTTGGTACATGGATAAGTCGCGATTTAACCTCCATCTCGACCCGGTACTAAGCCAGTCGATCGGTGGCCCGGAAAGCTTCTACATGTATCAGGTTGGCGTGATGGGTACCGCAGATTGGTGGGTGACCGACCACCTGCTGACCAGCGGCAGTATTTTCGCCAATATCGCCAACAACTACGACAAGTTCAATTACACCAATCCGCCGGATGATTCATCGCTGCCGCGCGTGCGCACGCATATCCGTGAATACGTTGAGAATGATGTTTACGTTAATAACCTGCAGGCCAACTACTTCCAGTATTTGGGCAATGATTTCTACGGCCAGGTCTACGGTGGCTACCTGGAAACCATGTACGGCGGCGCGGGGGCTGAGGTGTTGTATCGCCCGGTCGACAGCAACTGGTCGTTTGGTCTGAATGCGAACTATGTGAAGCAGCGTGACTGGCGTAGCGCGCAGGACATGATGAAGTTCACCGACTACAGCGTGAAAACAGGCCATCTCACCGCCTACTGGACGCCATCGTTCGCCCAGGATGTGTTGGTCAAAGCCAGCGTCGGGCAGTATCTGGCGGGCGACAAAGGCGGCACGCTGGACATCTCAAAACACTTCGATAGCGGTGTGATAGTGGGGGCATATGCCACCATCACCAACGTCTCGGCGGACGAATACGGTGAAGGGGAGTTCACCAAAGGGGTTTACGTTAATATCCCAATGGATCTCTTCTCTTCCGGCCCAACCCGCAGCCGGGCATCGGTGGGCTGGACGCCGCTGACGCGTGATGGTGGGCAGATGCTGGGACGTAAGTTTGAGCTGTATAACATGACGAGTGATAAGAGCCTGAACTTCCGCTAGCGGGTTGGGGCTTCCCGGAGTCGGCGTAAACGCCTCGTCCGGGCTACAATGAGCACATACGTAGCCCGGCCAAGCGCAGCGCCGCCGGGATTATCATCGTCACAAAAGATACTCGAAGCGATTAACGTGGAACCGCAATCACCTCAATCTCCACCCCAGCATCTTTTGGCAGACGCGCCACTTCAACGCAGGAGCGCGCTGGGAAGGTGGCATTGTGCTCGGTGAAAAAGGCCTCATACGCGGCGTTAATTGCTGCGAAGTTATTGAGATCTTTCACGAACACGGTGGTTTTCACAATATTGCCCACCGACAGACCTGCCGCCTCAACGATGGCTTTCACGTTCTCCAGCGACTGGCGCGCCTGCACAGCGATATCATCAGACATGCTGCCATCCTGTGGATTCACCGGCAGCTGACCTGAGGTGATGACCATCGAACCGAGATTAACACCCTGGACATAAGGGCCGATTGCCGCAGGGGCATTTGGGGTATTGATAACCATGATTTTCTTCTCCTAATTTCAACTCAACTACATAAAGTAATTCAACAAAACCAGCGTACCGACACCACTGACAACCACCCAGACCAGGCCGAGACGGAAGCTGGCAAGCGTGCAGACGATCGCGGCGATCACCTTCGGGTTTTTTAGATCGAACTCCATGCTGGAATTAACGCTCAAGATCTGGATGGTGATGATGGCTGGCAGTACCGTCACCGGAACAAAACGCAGCGTTTTGCTGACGCGGTCGGACATTCGCACTTTCCCGGCGATGCCGATAAAGGAATAGCGGATCAGAAAGGTGACTGCGGCCATGCCCAGCGTCAGGGCGAAAAACAGGCTGTTATTCATTTTCCAGTGCTCCTTCCAGTGGCAAAGCAGGAGCGGTGTTGGCACGTGCTGCGCGCCGTTCTTCGGCAAGATCCACGCTCAGGCCGGCGAGTACGCCCAGAATAGAGGCGATAACAATGCCCAGCGAGTACGGCAGCACGACTAGCAGCACGCCGGAAACCGCGGCGACAACCGCTGCAACGGTGCAGGCCTGGCTTTTGATCTGCGGCACCACTATCGCGATAAATGCGGCGACCATGGCAAAGTCCAGCCCATATTTTTCAATATTGGGGAAAGAGGCTCCAACCAGCGCGCCAAGGAAATCGGCGAATACCCACACCACCCAGAACGTAAGCATGGCGGAGAAATAGAAAAGGTATTTATCCTTTTTATTCTGCTCCATCTCTTTAATGGTGGTGGCATACACCTCATCGGTTAATGCGTATGCCATAAAGCATTTTTTAAAGAATGATGCTTCTCTGACCTGGCTTGATAACGATGCGCTGTATAAGACATGGCGTAAGGGTAATGACTCCAACTTATTGATAGTGTTTTATGTTCAGATAATGCCCGATGACTTTGTCATGCAGCTCCACCGATTTTGAGAACGACAGCGACTTCCGTCCCAGCCGTGCCAGGTGCTGCCTCAGATTCAGGTTATGCCGCTCAATTCGCTGCGTATATCGCTTGCTGATTATGTGCAGCTTTCCCTTCAGGCGGGATTCATACAGCGGCCAGCCATCCGTCATCCATATCACCACGTCAAAGGGTGACAGCAGGCTCATAAGACGCCCCAGCGTCGCCATAGTGCGTTCACCGAATACGTGCGCAACAACCGTCTTCCGGAGCCTGTCATACGCGTAAAACAGCCAGCGCTGGCGCGATTTAGCCCCGACGTATCCCCACTGTTCGTCCATTTCCGCGCAGACGATGACGTCACTGCCCGGCTGTATGCGCGAGGTTACCGACTGCGGCCTGAGTTTTTTAAATGGCGGAAAATCGTGTTGAGGCCAACGCCCATAATGCGGGCAGTTGCCCGGCATCCAACGCCATTCATGGCCATATCAATGATTTTCTGGTGCGTACCGGGTTGAGAAGCGGTGTAAGTGAACTGCAGTTGCCATGTTTTACGGCAGTGAGAGCAGAGATAGCGCTGATGTCCGGCGGTGCTTTTGCCGTTACGCACCACCCCGTCAGTAGCTGAACAGGAGGGACAGCTGATAGAAACAGAAGCCACTGGAGCACCTCAAAAACACCATCATACACTAAATCAGTAAGTTGGCAGCATCACCTGGCGTAAGTTAATAATGAGAGTCGTGAAAATAATCACGCCAATGCTGGCGCCTGTTTTCAACATATTTAGCGCCAGCATTTGGGCTGAGCCGGCAATCACAATAGTTGACCATACGGTACTTTGCCAGATACTCATCCCGGCGCTCACGCTTAATGCACCGACAATAAATGAAAATGGAAAATCACCGATGCACAGCGGCGTAATGGCGCTCATGCCACGCAGTATTGCTTTCTTACTCATAAGATAATACCTGCCGAATTAACAATCGGCTTATTAGGGAATGGGCGGAAAGCCGCGAATTACTTCGCGACCATAATGCTGATAATTTCCCTATCGGTATGCGTCATCGGCTTAATAACCAAGCGGCACAGGTTATTAATGGTTTGCTCGACGTCATTACAAACAATGCCATCATTGGCGCTGGCGCAGCTATCCTGCATGGCCATCAGTACGGATTTAAAGGCGCTGGAAACTACTGAAGAGACTTTCATCGCACAGCTGTTTGAAGCACCATCGCAAATCATCCCGGTGACATCGCTCACCATATTAATCACGGCGGCATTGATGGTGTTGAGATTGCGGGTAAATAACCAGGCCATCCCAGCGGCCGAGCCCATGGCTGCGGTTGAGGCGGCGCATAATGCGGACAGTCGCGTATAGCGAGAATGGATGGAAATAGCAGTCAGGTGGGAAAGTGCCAGCGCGCGTGCGAGTGTGTCTTCATCGGCGTTGAGATGATTTGCGACCGTAACTACTGGCATAGTGGCAGTAATTCCCTGATTACCCGAACCAAAGTTTGACATCGCAATCACCGGTGCGCCACCCATGCGGGCATCGGACGCGGCAACGGTGTTGATGATGACTTTGCTCATCAGGTCGTTACTCATCAGCCCTTTATTAACCGCATCAGAGAAGGTGCCGTTAATATTCAAACCGTATTTCTTGGTTTTGCCTTCCTGCGATAATGCCGAATTCAGACGACCGGCTTCCAGTATAAAAGCAATGTCTTCGAAAGGTGCTGTGGTAATAAAATCGAAAGCTTCTTGTAAGCTGAAGGTAGAGAGTTCGCGCTGCTTTTCAGCGGCATTTTTTGGCTGCGGTAATGCTTGTGGCTCACCATTAAGGTAAATCTCAACCACATTTGTATGTGAGCCTTTTACCACCACGCGGCAGGCCTGTTCAGCGGCGTTGACGGTGAGGTCGAGGTGAATAAAGTCGGGCGTATCTTGCACGTCGATATTCACACTATTCAGACTAATTAGCGCCTGTGCTAATTCAACATGGTGTTGCGTAATGCCTTCCAGCGTTTGTAGACCTTTTTCTGGATGACCACCAAAAGCGCCAATGGCCGCTGCAAGATTAACGCCAGAAACGGTGGTGCCGGGAATGGTTACGCCCATGGCATTTTTATACAGATTGGCCGAAATAAAACCGCTGATTTTATCGCAGGGCTGATCCAGATATTTTGCCGCATAGGCTGCTGTGAATGCGATAGCAACCGGCTCAGTACAGCCTAATGCCGGAGCGACTTCTTTCTTTAACCACTGAATAAAGAGTGAGGAACTATCATTGCTCATGCTATGCACTTCCAGAATAAACGTGTTGTTAGTAGGGCTAATGTAGATTTTTTCTTGAGAAAAAACTTACTCTAATTCCATACTATTTATCGGGTAATGGGGAAAAGCATTCTCTTATTAAAATAGTGGCTGTATTATGTTTTTAATATGTTAATTCGTTGATTTTTAAGGTGTGATTTTTTTATTTTTTGACCTTGATAGGGGATTTAGTTAAGTCGATCACGTAATCAAAAGAAAAATTTTTTTCTTTTTAGGGTGTAAAAAGAGAAATGTTTCCAAAGATGACAAGAATAATGACCCTAAGTTAAGTGCATTCTGTAACCGATTTATGGGCGTACGGAATGGGACGATAGTGATGAAAAAACTAGATCTAGATCACACTTTTACGCTATACAAAAGGCTCGGCCCAGCAAAAGAGGTGCTCGCAATGACGTCACTATCACGCCCCCTTGTGGAATTTATCTCCACCATTCTCCAGACCGTATTGAATCTGGGGCTGCTATGCCTTGGCTTGATTCTGATCGTTTTCCTCGGTAAAGAAACTTTGCATCTGGCTGATGTGTTGTTCGCACCGGAACGCACCAGTAAATATGAGCTGGTAGAAGGATTAGTTGTTTATTTCCTTTACTTCGAATTCATTGCCCTGATTGTGAAGTACTTTCAATCCGGTTTTCACTTCCCGCTGCGTTATTTTGTCTATATCGGTATTACGGCGATTGTGAGATTGATTATTGTTGATCATACCTCGCCGCTGGATGTGTTGATTTACTCCGCTGCCATTTTGCTGCTGGTGATTACGCTATGGTTATGTAACTCGAAACGGCTCAAGCGAGAATGACCCGCGCTGGATTGCACGATGGCGCTGCGCTTATCGGGCCTACACTGCACCCGTAGCCCGGCCAAGCGAAGCGCCGCCGGGATGAGTGCCGAACCTTCCAGACGCCTCGTCCGGGCTACTTTCGGACGCTACACCTCAACTAAAAAAATGGCGCTCCGAAGAGCGCCAAACAGTCACAAGTTAGGGTTAATACAAGTTGAGGATGATATCAGTGGCGTATACACGTCATCATTCAAGTTGCCTCTACGTTGGCTGAACTCTTTCACCCCAGTCACGTACTTGTGTACGTTCCTGGGATTCATTCGCTTGCCGCCTTAATGCACCTCGAATGATTTTGTGTATGTAACGATGAAACTTAGCCCTTCACGCCGCCGGCCGTGAGGCCGTTTACCAGCCAACGCTGCGCGAGCAGGAAGACCACGGTAATAGGGATGGCGGAAAGAACAGCCGCTGCAGCAAAATCGCCCCACAGATAGTTTTGCGGGTTGAGGTATTGCTGCATACCCACGGCCAGGGTGTAACTGTTCACATCACGCAGCAGCAGTGATGCAACCGGTACTTCGGTAATTGCGGCGATAAACGACAGGATAAAGACCACCGCCAGAATCGGTACGGAGAGCGGCAGCAAGACCAGGCGGAATGCCTGCCATGGGGTAGCGCCATCCAGCGCCGCTGCTTCTTCCAATGAGTTATCAATGGTTTCGAAGTAACCTTTAATCGTCCACACGTGCAGCGCAATGCCGCCGAGGTAGGCGAAGATCACCCCGCCGTGGGTGTTCAGGCCGATAAACGGAATGTACTGGCCCAGGCGGTCAAACAAGGCATACAACGCGACCAGTGACAGCACCGCCGGGAACATCTGGAAAATCAACATCCCTTTTAGCAAAGTGGCTTTGCCCGGGAAACGCATACGGGCAAACGCGTAAGCACAAGTGGTAGAGAGCGTGACGATACCGATAGCGGTGATGCCCGCGATTTTCACCGAGTTCCACAGCCATAACAGAACCGGGAAAGGCGGCGGCGTGACGCGGCCATCCGCATGTTCAACGCTAAAGCCCAGCGCCAGCTTCCAGTGTTCCCAGGAAATATTTTCCGGAATCAGGCTGCCGGTAGCGAAGTTACCTTCGCGCAGTGAAATCGCGATAACCATCAGCAGCGGGAACATAATCGCCGCAATGAAAATCAGTAGCAGAAGGTGCGTGGTGAAGAGACGCAGTTTCTGAGATTTGGGTTGTACCATAGCCATGATCGTTGTCTCCCTTAATCAAACTTCATACGCGTGGCTTTCAGGTTCACTATCGCGAGCGCACCAACCAACAGGAAGATAAGCGTCGCAATCGCTGCCGCCAGACCAAAGTCCTGGCCGCCGCCGCCTTCAAAGGCGATGCGGTAGGTGTAGCTCACGAGCAGGTCGGTATAACCGGCTGGCGTCGTGGTGCCGAGGCGGTCAGGGCCACCGTTGGTCAACAGCTGAATCAGTACGAAGTTGTTAAAGTTAAAGGCAAAGCTGGCGATCATCAGCGGCGTGAGCGGCTTAATCAGCAGCGGGAACGTAATCTTAAAGAAGTTCTGGAACGGCCCGGCGCCGTCCATTGCCGAGGCTTCATACAGGTCGTCCGGAATCGCTTTCAACAGGCCCATGCACAGGATCATCATGTACGGATAACCCAGCCAGGTGTTGACGATCACAATCATCGAACGCGCGGTAGTTGGGTCGCTAAACCAGGCCGGTTTGATACCAAACAGCGCGCTCAGCATCATGTTGATTTCACCAAAGCTCTGGTTGAACAGCCCTTTGAAAATCAGAATTGAGATAAACGACGGAACGGCATACGGCAGAATCAGCAGTACGCGGTAGATAGCTTTGCCCTTCAGCGATTCCCACTGTACAACGCAGGCCAGAATCATGCCGACCGCTACGGTCAGGATCACCGTCAGTACGGAGAACACCACCGTCCAGACGAAGATGGCGAAGAATGGTTTTTTGATACCTTCGTCGGTGAAGACGCGGGTGAAGTTATCCCAGCCGATGCCCACGGTGTAGCCCGGGCTGAGTTTTTCATCGCCCCAGTGGCCGTCAGCGTTAATGGTCTGGTAGAAACCAATGTCGTTATTAGGACGATATTTCACGCCGCTTTGGTTGTTGGTCAGCAGGCCGTCGTCGGCAAGCGTATAGAGCGGCTGGGTGCCGGAGAACTGGCGCAGCGAGCTCATGGTGACTTTGCTGTCATCCGGCAGAACCGCAGTGAGCTGGTTCAGTGCCTGACGATTCTGGGTGATGATGCGTAGTGCCGCGCGCTCACCGGTTGGCAGGGCGTCGGTCTCTTTTAGTTGCAGTTTCTGCTCGCCGCCAAACTTGAAGGCGTCGGAGAGATAATTTTTACCACTTTCACCGTCGGTGAGAGCCAGTTGCCACTCGTCACCAGCAGGATACAGGCCGAAGCCGTAGGTTTTACCGGCCTGATAGGAGCGGTCCATCAGGACTTCCTGGGCGCGTTCAAAGGTCAGCTGGTTGGTGCTGCTGTAGTTGGTAAATGCGATGGCGATAGTACAAATCAGCGGGAACAGGACGAAGAGCCCCATCCCGGCAACGCCCGGGTAAACATAGCGCCACGCGTAGGTTTTACGATTGGCGAAAATATACAGGCCCGCTGAACTTAAAATCAGCGTCATGATGGCAAACAGGTACTCCCCCTGTACATACATTAAAACGACAAGGTAACTCACCAGCAGTCCAAGCAGACCTATCACTGACCATTTAAACCGGTCGCTTTGCCACCAATGCTTCTTTTTAATGACATCCATGGGGATCTTCCTCTACAACGTTTGAGCTTTTCTCCCTCTCCTGGGGGAGAGGGTCGGGGTGAGGGCGGATATATTAAACAACCCTCACCCTAACCCTCTCCCTGCGGGAGAGGGGATAAAAACATTACTTGGTGATACGACCTTGTGCATCTTTCAGCGCAGAATCGACGGTCTGACGACCGCTGGCGGCGTTGATCACTGCGGTACGAACGGCATACCAGAATGCAGACATCTGTGGGATGTTCGGCATGATTTCGCCTTTCTGGGCGTTATCCATGGTCGCCGCGATACGTGGATCTTTCGCTAACTGGTCCTGGAAGGATTTCAGCGCAACAGCGCCCAGCGGTTTGTCCTTGTTCACTTCATCCAGACCCTGATCGGTCAGCAGGTAGTTTTCGAGGAACTCTTTCGCCAGCTCTTTGTTCGGGCTAGCAGCGTTGATACCCGCGCTCAGTACGCCAACAAACGGTTTAGACGCTTTGCCTTTGAAGGTTGGTAGCAGCGTTACGCCATAGTTGATTTTGCTCTTATCGATGTTCGACCACGCCCACGGACCGTTGATGGTCATTGCGGTATCGCCTTTGTTAAAGGCGGCTTCAGCGATGGAGTAGTCGGTGTCTGCGTTCATGTGCTTGTTCTTGATAAGGTCAACCAGGAAGCCCAGACCCGCCTTCGCGCCAGCGCTATCTACGCCCACGTCTTTCACATCGTACTTGCCGTTTTCAAACTTGAACGCGTAACCGCCGTCGGCAGCAATCAGCGGCCATGTGAAGTACGGTTCTTGCAGGTTGAACATCAGCGCAGATTTACCTTTTGCCTTCAGCTCTTTATCCAGTGCTGGGATTTCTTCCCAGGTTTTCGGTGGGTTAGGCACGAGGTCTTTGTTGTAAATCAGCGACAGCGCTTCAACCGCGATTGGGTAAGCAATCAGTTTGCCGTTGTAACGTACTGCATCCCAGGTGAACGGGTAGAGCTTGTCCTGGAACGCTTTATCTGGGGTAACTTCGGCCAGCAGGCCAGACTGTGCGTAGCCGCCAAAGCGGTCATGTGCCCAGAAGATAATGTCCGGGCCGTCGCCAGTTGCCGCAACCTGCGGGAATTTCTCTTCCAGCTTATCCGGGTGTTCGATGGTGACTTTGATTCCGGTATCTTTCTCGAATTTCTTACCGACCTCGGCCAGGCCGTTATAGCCTTTGTCGCCGTTAATCCAGATAACCAGCTTTCCCTCTTCAATTTTTGCCAGAGCAGAGGCGGAAAACATCATCGTGGTCAATGCGGAAAGCGCAAGGATGCGAGCGCCAGTTTTGATTTTCATCTATCCGTCCTTTTTGGTGATGTACTCGTGGATACACAGAGGTGGTTTAACGTTGATGAGTTTCCTTTTTTAGCAACCCCTTTCCATCCTCCTGGAGTCTACGCCCTAGGGGTTATTAGTGTGATCTCGATAACAAAATCCCCGGTTATGCGTTCCAGCGCACAAAAAAATGCGCCGGTTTTTGCAAGCACCATCACGATTTTCGTTCGGATGAGATGTCATCGGGAGCAGAGCGCGCCTCCTCATCCTCCCGCCTCCTCCCCCATAAAAAACCGGGGGGGTGGAGGATTCACCAGAATGATGGTTGCTGCATAGTCAGCCCATCTTGAATGTGTCTTTTGGTGACGAGTTGTAACGAGGGAGAAGGGCATGGCGAACGTACAGCTACGCAATGTAACGAAAGCCTGGGGAGACGTGGTGGTGTCGAAAGATATTAACCTCGACATCCAGGAAGGGGAGTTCGTGGTGTTTGTCGGGCCATCAGGCTGTGGCAAATCAACGTTGCTGCGTATGATCGCGGGCCTCGAAACCATCACCAGTGGCGATCTGTATATTGGTGAAACCCGCATGAACGATATCCCACCTGCTGAACGTGGCGTGGGCATGGTGTTTCAGTCCTATGCGTTATATCCCCACCTTTCCGTTGCCGAGAACATGTCCTTTGGTTTGAAACTGGCGGGTGCCAAAAAAGAGGTGATCAACCAGCGCGTCACGCAAGTTGCTGAAGTCTTACAGCTAGCACATTTGCTGGAACGTAAACCGAAAGCGCTCTCCGGTGGTCAGCGTCAGCGTGTCGCCATTGGTCGTACGCTGGTGGCAGAACCACGCGTGTTCCTGCTCGATGAACCCCTTTCGAACCTGGATGCGGCGCTGCGCGTCCAGATGCGTATTGAAATTTCCCGTCTGCACAAACGCCTTGGCCGCACGATGATTTACGTCACCCACGATCAGGTCGAAGCCATGACCCTCGCGGACAAAATCGTGGTACTGGATGCCGGTCGCGTAGCACAGGTGGGTAAACCGCTGGAGCTGTATCACTACCCGGCTGACCGCTTTGTTGCGGGCTTTATCGGCTCGCCGAAGATGAACTTCCTGCCGGTTAAAGTCACCGCAACTGCAATTGATCAGGTGCAGGTTGAGCTGCCGAACCGCCAGCAAATCTGGCTACCGGTAGAAAGCAGCAACGTGAATGTTGGTACCAACATGTCGCTGGGCATCCGCCCTGAACACCTGCTGCCTAGCCACATCGCCGATGTGACGCTGGAAGGCATCGTGAATGTTGTCGAACAGCTCGGTCACGAAACACAAATTCATATCCAGATCCCCGCCATTCGTCAAAACCTGGTGTACCGCCAGAACGACGTGGTGTTGGTAGAAGAGGGTGCCACATTCGCCATTGGTTTGCCGCCAGAGCGTTGTCATCTGTTCCGAGAAGATGGCACTGCATGTCGTCGGCTGCACAAAGAACCCGGTGTTTAAGAGCCCCATAACAAAACAAACAGGAAACCCTTACACCGCCAACGATAAGGCGTTACGGGGTGAAATGTTAAAGAAAAGCAATGATCTCAGGAGATAGAATAGATGATTACTCTGCGCAAACTCCCCGTGGCGGTTGCTGTTGCTGCAGGCATTATGTCTGCTCAAGCAATGGCAGTAGATTTCCATGGCTACGCACGTTCCGGTATTGGCTGGACAGGTAGCGGTGGCGAACAACAATGTTTCCAGGCAACTGGTGCACAAAGTAAATACCGTCTCGGTAACGAATGTGAAACCTACGCCGAACTGAAATTAGGCCAGGAAGTGTGGAAAGAAGGCGATAAGAGCTTCTACTTCGACACTAACGTGGCTTACTCCGTTGCCCAGCAGAATGACTGGGAAGGGACTGACCCAGCATTCCGTGAAGCAAACGTGCAGGGTAAAAACCTGATTGATTGGCTGCCAGGCTCCACTATCTGGGCCGGTAAGCGCTTCTACCAACGTCATGATGTTCACATGATCGACTTCTACTACTGGGATATTTCAGGTCCTGGTGCGGGTATCGAAAACGTCGATCTGGGCTTCGGTAAACTGTCTCTGGCAGCGACCCGTTCTCAGGAAGCTGGTGGTTCTTATGCCTTCAGCAGCCAGAATATTTATGACAAAACCAAAGATACCGCCAACGACGTCTTTGACGTGCGTTTAGCGCAGCTGGCTATCAACCCAGACGGCATGCTGGAACTGGGTGCTGACTACGGTCGTGCAAACACCACTGATGACTACAGCCTGGCAGATGGCGCTTCTAAAGATGGCTGGATGTTCACCGCTGAACATACCCAGAGCATGCTGAAAGGCTACAACAAGTTTGTTGTTCAGTACGCAACTGACTCTATGACTTCTCAGGGTAAAGGGCTGTCTCAGGGCTCCTTCGGTTCTTCTACGATAACCATTACCAATCCAGACGGTACAAAAACGAACTACGCCAACAACGTTGTAAACAACAACGGTAGCCTGGTGCGCGTATTAGACCACGGTGCTATCTCTCTGAGTGACGATTGGGACCTGATGTACGTCGGTATGTATCAGAATCTCGATATGGATAACGACCTGGGTACCGAATGGTATACCGTGGGTATCCGTCCAATGTACAAATGGACACCAATCATGAGCACCTTGCTGGAAGTTGGCTATGACAACGTGAAATCCCAGCAGACTGGCGACCGTAACAGCCAGTACAAAATCACCCTGGCACAACAATGGCAGGCGGGTGACAGCATCTGGTCTCGTCCGGCGATCCGTGTGTTCGCAACCTATGCGAAATGGGATGAAAACTGGGGCTACGCGAAAAACAGCAACGGCGATGCAACTCGTTATGCCGTTTCAAGCAACTCAAGCACATCCAACACCAGCCGCGGCGACAGCGATGAGTTCTCCTTCGGTGCTCAGATGGAAATCTGGTGGTAATTCAGCATTAACCTGAAGCAATAATCTGACGAGGGGCGCAAGCCCCTCTATTTCATAAGGTTTAGCGCGCTATTGCCTGGCCACCGCTAGACTGGCGATTTCTGAGGTCATCATAATGAAAATGAAAAAAAGTCTCGTTGCTCTATGTTTAACCGCTGGATTAATGGCGAGCGTCCCGGGCATCAGCCTTGCCGACGTCAACTATGTGCCGCAAAACACCAGCGCCGCGCCAACCATCCCGATGTCGTCCTTGCAACAACTGACCTGGACGCCGGTCGACCAATCTAAAGTTCAGTCCACGCAAATTGCGGTGGGCGGACAAACGCTGAATGTTCCAGGTATCACCGGTAAAGTTGTTGCTTACAGCGTACCGGCTAACATTGGCGAACTCACGCTGACGCTATCCAGCGAAGTGAACAAACAAACTACCGTCTTTGCACCGAATGTGTTGATTCTTGATCAGAATATGACGCCTTCTGCCTATTTCCCTAGCAGCTACTTTACCTACCAGGAACCGGGTGTCATGAGCGCCGACCGCCTGGAAGGTGTTATGCGTTTGACGCCAGCGCTGGGACAGCAAAAACTCTACGTACTGGTCTTTACTACTGAAAAAGATTTGCAGCAGACCACTAAGCTGCTGGATCCGGCAAAAGCTTATGCCAAAGGTATTGGCAACGCGATCCCGGATATTCCAGACCCGATTGCAAAACACACCACCGACGGTCTGGTGAAGCTGAAAGTGAAAACCAACAGCAGCTCCAGCGTACTGGTTGGCCCACTATTCGGCTCTTCCGGCCCGGCTCCGGTGACCGTCGGTAATACCGCCGCACCAACCTATGCAGCACCTGCGGCAGCCGTCGCAGCAGCTCCGGCTCCTGCTGCAAAAGCGGAACCGATGCTCAACGATACCGAAAGCTACTTTAACAACGGTATTAAACAAGCTGTGGCGAAAGGGGACATCGACAAGGCCCTGAAATTGATGAATGAAGCCGAACGTCTGGGCTCCAAATCTGCTCGTTCCACCTTTATCGGCGCTGTAAAAGGCAAGGGGTAAGTTCTCCCCGCAGCGCGGATGTTTAGGCGAAGCCTTTCGGTGTGCCCTCACGGGCGCACCTTTTTTGGCATCTAGCATCATCTGTTGCACCGCTGTTGCGCTTATGATCGTATTTGACCATTCCTGCACTCCCTCCCACGCCTTTCTGCGATACAATGCCTGAACGCTATGTATTGGAGAGACAGGCATGTCGCACTCTGCACTGACGCAACTGCGTAATTTGCGCTATTTTGACGTCGTTCCCCCGCTCGAACCGGCTCTGCGTGATTGGCTGATGCTGGAAGATTCTATGACCAAACGGTTTGAGCAGTATGGGAAACCGGTTAGCGTTACGCTATTAAACGAAGAATTTATCCACCGCGATGCATTGACCAGTGAACAGCATCTATTGCCGGAAGAACCTCGCTATTGGCTGCGAGAAATATTATTGTGCGTGGGTGACGAACCGTGGCTTGCCGGGCGTACCGTGGTGCCTGAATCAACCCTCTGTGGGCCAGAGCTGGCGCTACAGCAACTGGGGAAAACCCCACTGGGGCGTTATCTGTTTACGTCCTCCCAACTGACCCGCGACTTTATTGAAATTGGGCGTCACGATGCGCTGTGGGGGCGTCGTTCTCGCCTCCGTCTGAGCGGGAAACCGCTGCTGCTGACAGAGCTGTTTTTACCGGCGTCGCCGCTGTATTAAGCTGCATTAAGAGGAAGAAGGAAAATGGAGACGAGTCTTAGGTCGGGTAAGCTGATGGCTTATCACCGACTGATGCGCACGGACAAACCGATTGGCGCACTGTTGCTGCTGTGGCCAACGCTATGGGCGCTGTGGGTCGCGGCACCGGGCGTACCACCATTGTGGATTCTGGCGGTGTTCGTCGCGGGTGTCTGGTTGATGCGCGCCGCAGGCTGCGTGGTAAACGACTACGCCGACCGTAAATTTGATGGGCACGTGAAGCGCACAGCAAACCGTCCGCTTCCTAGCGGTGCGGTGAGCGAGAAAGAGGCGCGGATCCTGTTTGCTGTGCTGGTACTGCTGTCGTTCTTGCTGGTACTAACGCTCAACACCATGACCATCCTGCTGTCGGTCGCCGGTCTGGCGCTGGCTTGGGTCTACCCGTTTATGAAGCGCTACACCCATTTGCCGCAGGTGGTGTTGGGCGCGGCTTTTGGCTGGTCAATCCCTATGGCGTTTGCCGCCGTTAGCGAAACCTTACCGCTCAGTTGCTGGTTGATGCTGTTGGCAAACATCCTGTGGGCGGTCGCCTATGACACCCAGTACGCGATGGTTGATCGCGACGATGACGTTAAAATCGGCATTAAATCGACGGCCATTTTATTCGGCCAATACGACCGGCTGATTATCGGTATTTTGCAGGCGGGTGTACTGGCGCTAATGGCGGCGATTGGCTGGCTGAATGACCTGAACTGGGAGTTCTACTGGTCGATTCTGGTCGCTGGCGCGCTGTTTGTGTATCAGCAGAAGCTTATCCGTAACCGTGAACGCGACCCCTGCTTCCAGGCATTTTTAAACAATAACTACGTGGGGCTGGTGTTGTTTATTGGTCTGGCGATGAGCTACTGGCAGTTCTGAACTGTGCACATTGCCGGACGGCGGCTTTGCCTTATCCGGCCTACACCTCACCGGTAGCCCGGCCAAGCGCAGCGCCGCCGGGAATTGGCACGGAATCACCCCGGAGTCGGCGTAAACACCTCGTCTGGGCTACAAAAGCATAAAAAAATCCCCGGTCGATGCCGGGGATTTTTGTTTTTACTGCGCCGCTTCTTCCTGCGTCACGCTCTCAATCGTCAAGCGCACGTCCGGGGTAATCAGGCTTGCCATCATCTGGTACACCTTGATCGTCTCTTCCGGCTCGGCGTCGCCGCTGTCGCTGATATAGCCTTCATCACGCAGGGTCAACACCAGCGATGAGAACACCGCTTTATCGAAGAACTCCGGTGAGTTAATGCCGTGCAGAACAGACAGACGCTGAGCCAGCGTGCGACTCTCTTTCTCAAGCGTACTGCGGTTCATCGACGGGTTTCCGCTCAGCAGCCAGAAGGTGATCGCATAACGTTGCAGCGTTTCACGCGCGCCTGCGGCTAACAGTTGCAGGGTACGGGAATGAGAGGCGTTGATACGCAGCTTGTCGTTATCCACGTTGACCAATTCCTGACGCGCCATCTCAGCAATCAGCGTATCGATAACCGCCGGCAGCTCCTCGCGATCCCAGCGTAGGAACAGCTCTGCCTTCAGCATTGGATACAGCGTCCCAATGTACTCAAGAACCTGCTCGCGTGAGATCTCACGGTGCTGGGTCAGAATCGAGGCTAACAACGACGGCATCATCAACATATGCGCAATGTTATTGCGATAGTAAGTCATCAATACCGCCTGCTCGCGCGGCAGAATGATGATATCGCCGATGGTGTCTTTCTCGACTTCGAACTTGTTCATCTGCAGCGCGTGGTCGATAAGCTCGCTCGCCGACGCTTTCGGCGCGGTGGCATCCGGCGCGTACGGCGCGTTACGCATCAGGTCTAGATAGCAATCCAGCTGCTGCGTTAACTGCTCGCGGGTCAACGAACGCTGACGAGAAGCCAGCAGCGCGGTACAGCACAGGTTCATGGCGTTCGCCGCACCGGCGTTGTTGATGCGCACCATCAGTTCTGCCGCCATCTTATTGACGGTTGGCGTCAGCCACGCCGGACGCACGGCTTCGATAGGATCGATAGACTCGCGCCATTCCGGTACGTGATGGTTGAGATAGGACATCAGCGACATCGGTTCACCGAAGTTCACATAACCCTGCCCCAAATTACGCAGTTTGCTCAAGCCTCGCAGCATCTGCGGTAAGCTCTCTTTCTCTTTCGTCGCGCCGCGTAATTCTTTGGCGTAAGTGCCCACTTCCATCACGTGCTCGTAACCAATGTAGATTGGCACCAGCGTGATAGGACGAGAACCGCCGCGCAGCATCGCCTGAATCGTCATCGACAAGGTGCCGGTTTTCGGATCCAGCAGACGACCGGTACGGGAGCGACCACCCTCAACGAAGTACTCCACGGAATAACCACGGCTAAACAGCTCGCCAAGATATTCGCGGAACACGGTTGAGTAGAGCTTATTGCCCTTAAAGGTACGGCGAATAAAGAACGCGCCCAGGCGGCGGAAAATCGGGCCCGCTGGCCAGAAGTTCAGGTTGATACCGGCAGCGATATGTGGCGGCACCAGCCCCTGGTGGTAGAGCACGTAAGAGAGCAGCAGATAGTCCATGTGACTGCGGTGGCAGGGCACATAAACAATCTCATGCCCGTCGTGCGCCAACTGGCGTACGCGCTCGGCGTTATTGACGTTAATCCCCTGATACAGACGGTTCCAGGTAAAACTCAGGATACGGTCGGTCAGACGGATCATTTCGTAGGAGAAGTTAGCGGCAATCTCTTCCATCAGCGCAATGGCATTCTGTTGCGCTTTTTCGTGGGAGATTTTTTTGCTGCGTGCTTCGTCCTCTACCGCTTTGGCAATCGCTTTTGACGCCAGCAGTTTTTTGAACAGGTCATGACGTGCAGGCAGGCGTGGACCTACTGCTGCCAGGCGCTGACGAGCAAAGTGCATACGGGCCACACGCGCCAGTTTTTGGGCGATGGTCTTATCCGTGCCGTGTTCATCGGCCATGCGGCGCAGTGAGACGGACGGGGAGAAACGCACGAAGCTATCGCGCCCCAGCCAGGAGACGGCGAAGAATTTCTGGAAGCCGTTCAGCATCCGCAGAGGTGGATTCACCTCGCCTTTCTCGCGACCTGGAGAACGCCCAAACATCACCGACACCGGCACCATTTGCACATCCAGATTTGGATTGCTACGGTGCAGATCGAGGTAGTCGTGGAACAGCTTAATCGACTCTTCTTTCGGCGTGTAGTAAGTGAAGACGCGCGGGCCGCCGTGAATGAACACGTAGCGCGGCAGCAGGGTGCCGTCGATTTCTAACGGTTCGAGCGGATCGGGAAGCTCGTGCGCCAGACACTGGGCGCGCAGCGTCAGTAAGTCGGCCTTAGAGTTATAAGGCAGGACGTACATAATTGGACGTGATGTATCAAGCCCCAATTCCTGGGCAGGTTCTGCCGGAATAGACTTGCTCTTTACCAGAACACTTAATGGTAAATTCAGTAATTTGTAGTAAATTCGTGGCCAGCCGGACATAAACGATGTAAAGCCTCTGGTTAATCATGCAAATGCGCGGCAAGAATATCAGAAAGTCGGCAGAATTTCTGTTCTACCGCTTCATAACACGCATTGTCATAGACGTATAAATGAAAAAGGTTCTTTAGATGGCCAATAATACCACTGGGCTCACCCGAATCATCAAAGCTGCAGGCTATTCCTGGAAAGGATTTCGCGCGGCATGGATCAACGAAGCTGCCTTCCGCCAGGAAGGGGCCGCCTCGGTCGTGGCGATTATCATCGCCTGCTGGCTGGATGTTGATCCCATCACCCGCGTGCTGCTTATCGGCTCCGTCCTGTTGGTGATGATAGTGGAAATTCTCAATAGTGCACTGGAAGCGGTAGTTGACCGTATTGGTTCGGAGCATCACGAACTGTCGGGGCGTGCGAAAGACATGGGATCGGCGGCGGTGCTACTGTCGATTTTCGTCGCGCTTCTCACCTGGGGCATCCTGTTGTGGGCGCATTTCCACTAAAGCTGTGAAAACTGCCTGATTTTGCGTGTTTTATGGTTCCAAAATAGACACTAGCTGTATATACTCACAGCATAACTGTATATACACCCAGGGGGCGGAATGAAAGCATTAACGACCAGGCAGCAAGAGGTGTTTGATCTCATCCGGGATCACATCAGCCAGACGGGCATGCCGCCAACACGTGCGGAAATTGCTCAGCGCTTGGGGTTCCGTTCCCCGAACGCTGCTGAAGAACACCTTAAAGCGCTCGCGCGTAAAGGGGTTCTTGAGATTGTCTCAGGCGCCTCTCGCGGCATCCGCCTGCTGGTGGAAGAAGAAACGGGCCTGCCACTGGTAGGCCGTGTGGCGGCGGGCGAACCGCTGCTGGCGCAGCAGCACATTGAAGGGCACTACCAGGTTGACCCTTCGCTGTTCAAACCGAGCGCAGATTTTCTGCTTCGGGTGAGCGGCATGTCGATGAAAGATATCGGGATTATGGATGGCGATCTGCTCGCTGTGCATAAAACTCAGGACGTGCGTAACGGCCAGGTTGTGGTGGCGCGTATCGACGAAGAAGTGACGGTGAAACGCCTGAAAAAACAGGGTAACGTCGTCGAATTGCTGCCCGAAAACAGCGAATTTTCCCCTATCGTGGTCGATCTGCGTCAGCAGAACTTCTCGATTGAAGGGCTAGCCGTTGGCGTTATCCGCAACGGTGAATGGCTGTAACTCTTCCCCTGTCTTAAACGGCTGTGAGGCTTTCGCTATCACAGCCTTTTTTCTTTCTGGTATACACACATGCCGCTTCTGACTTCCGCCGATAAGGCCCTGTGGCGCCTGGCGCTTCCCATGATCTTCTCCAACATCACCGTTCCTCTTCTGGGGCTGGTGGATACCGCGGTTATTGGTCACCTCGACAGTCCCGTTTACCTCGGCGGCGTGGCGATTGGCGCCACTGCGACCAGTTTCCTGTTCATGCTATTGCTGTTTTTACGTATGAGCACTACTGGCCTGACATCACAGGCGTTTGGCGCCAAAAATCCGCAGGCGCTGGCTCGTGCGCTGGTGCAGCCGCTGCTGCTGGCGCTGGGGGCCGGATTGCTGATTGTCCTCTTCAGAAATCCATTGATTGAGTTGGCGCTGTCCATCGTCGGAGGGAGCGGTGAAGTGCTGGAGCAGGCGCGGCGTTTTCTTTCCATCCGTTGGCTAAGCGCTCCGGCATCACTGGCAAACCTCGTACTGCTGGGCTGGTTGCTCGGCGTGCAATATGCGCGAGCGCCCGTAGTGCTACTGGTGGTCGGTAACGTTCTGAACATTGTGCTCGATCTGTGGCTGGTTATGGGGCTACACATGAACGTGCAGGGCGCGGCGCTGGCAACGGCGATTGCCGAATACGCTACCTTGCTGGTGGGATTGGGCATGGTGCGTAAGGTGCTGGTGATGCGCGGGATTTCCTGGGCAATGCTCAAAACCGCCTGGGCGGGTGACTTCCGCCGCTTGCTGGCGCTGAACCGCGACATCATGCTGCGCTCGTTGCTGCTCCAGCTTTGCTTTGGTGCCGTGACCGTTTTTGGCGCGCGTCTTGGTAGCGACGTGGTGGCGGTGAATGCGGTGCTGATGACCATGCTGACCTTCACGGCCTATGCACTGGACGGCTTCGCCTATGCGGTAGAAGCGCATTCCGGGCAGGCCTACGGCGCGCGGGATGGTAGCAAATTGCTGGAGGTCTGGCGGGCTGCGTGTCGTCAGGCCGGCGTGGTTGCGCTAGCCTTCGCGCTGATTTATGCCGTTTTCGGTGAGCATATCGTTGCGTTGCTGACTTCATTGCCCGAACTACAACAGCTAGCCGATCGCTATGTGCTCTGGCAGGTGGTGTTACCGGTGATTGGCGTGTGGTGTTACTTGCTCGATGGCATGTTTATCGGGGCAACGCGTGGGGCGGAGATGCGTAACAGCATGGCGGTAGCGGCGGTAGGTTTTGCGTTAACGCTGCTGGCGCTGCCGGTTCTTGGCAATCACGGTCTGTGGCTAGCGCTGGCTGTTTTCCTTGCTTTGCGCGGTTTGTCTCTGGCGGTTATCTGGCGTCGGCACTGGCGGAACAATAGCTGGTTTCTCTGACGGAACGGTTAAAGATTCCGAATAGTGAATCAACCCCAGAATGAGTGACTACAATTAATCTCACGCTTAGAGAAAAAGACGTCTGCTCTACAGCAACCTTTAGTTCACTAGTTCAATCACTGACGTTCGAGGATTTGATGATGAATAAAGACGAAATCGGCGGCAACTGGAAACAGCTTAAAGGTAAAGTGAAAGAGCAATGGGGCAAACTGACCGATGACGATATGACGGTGATCGAAGGTAAACGCGATCAGCTGGTCGGTAAAATTCAGGAACGCTACGGCTACGCGAAGGATGAAGCGGAGAAAGAGGTCGATAGCTGGGACAAACGTAATAACCATCACTGGTAACGTATAATTCCTACCCGTGCGTACAAGGACGTACGCTCCCCCGTTAAGCAGCCACTAGCGGGATTTCTTTTTAATCTGAATGGTATGGTCGTGTTGGCAATCTTCATGCGCCCGGCACGCTTCTACTTCCACGCAGCCTGAACACAAACCATGTGCTTCAATAACGTTATGGCGCAGGGCAAAGCCCATTTTTGCCGCCAGCGTATGCATGATATCTTCCACCCCTTCCGCACACTCTTCTTTCACCACATCGCAGCGGTCGCAGATAAACATCGCCGAGGTGTGAGTCGGTTGATCGAACAGGTGACAGAGCACGTAGCTGTTCGCAGACTCCACTTTATGCACAAAACCTTGCTCGAGCAGAAACTCCAGTGCGCGATAAACCGTTGGCGGCTTAGCCTGGGGTTCTTTGACGCGCAGTAGATCGAGCAGATCGTAGGCGCTAATCGCCCCTTCCTGCAGACTCATCAGACGCAGTACTTCCAGACGTTGCGGAGTCAGGCGCACGCCGCGTTGCGCGCACAGCAATTCAGCTTGCGCTAACAGTTCTTGCGTAGTGGTCTTATCCATTGGCGTCCTCGAGTTACGGGTGAAACAAACGCATACTTTATCATGTTATGTTAGAAACGCCGAGTTTCCACCCGTGTGCTATAGGTGTGTTATAGCAGGCTTAGTTCACACTCAGGACGAAAATGATGAAAAGACCCGATTGCATTCGCCATTGGCACGATGTTGAAGGACCCGATAATTCGACTTATCCCGATAGTGAAGAACGCTTTGCTATTGGCGCGCCGCTGGCTCGTGCGTTGGGGCTTAGGCATCTTGGTATTCATCACGAGCGTTTACCACCGGGCCGTCGCACCTCTTACCCGCATGCTGAAAGTGATGAGGAAGAGTTTATCTATGTGCTGGAGGGCTACCCTCAGGCATGGATTAATGGTTATTTGTGGAAGCTGGAACCGGGTGATAGCGTCGGTTTTCCGGCCGGAACCGGTGTCTGTCACACCTTTATCAATAACACCTCAGAAGAGGTGCGTTTATTGGTAGTCGGTGAGGCAAACAAGCGGTCGAACCGAATCTACTATCCGCTAAATGCGTCGTATGCTGTCACCCGTGAAGACCGTTGGGTGGATCACCCACCGCAGTTTTTTGGCCCACACGACGGAAAACCTGGGCGAAATTAACGATCCTCTTCTATAAAAGATTAGGGCGCTTACTAATAAATATAGCCTGTCGAAAATTTCAGTTAAGGGAACAAACCGCTTTTTGTCCCGTTATTCACAGCAATAGTTCTTCTCTCTCTGGGTGATAACAGAGGGAGTGTTGTTTCATAACAGACAATAAAACGGGCAAACTGTGAAAAAAAACGAAAAATTTTCGCTGATGGGGATCGCTGTCTCTTTTTTAGTGGCAGGACAGGCAGGGGCAGCAAACGGCTGGACGGAAGCCAGAAATGACGCCATGGGTGGCACCGGTGTCGCTTCCGCGAAATACGGTAGCGGGGTGCTGATTAACCCAGCGTTGCTGGCAAAATCCAAACCGGACGATAATGTGACGGTGATCCTACCGACAATTGGTGCGCAGATATCAGACAAGGACAATCTGCGCGATAAAATTGATGATATCAGCGACGATGTAAACAACTATCGCCACTCTCTGGACAATATCAATCTTTTCGACCTGTTCGTCCCCGGCAGTGCGGGCTACCGACAGGTTTCATCTGCCGCCGGTGATTTAGCGGATCAGCTCTCTTCACTCCAGGGAAAAACCGCCAGTGCGAAAGCTGGGGCGGGGCTGGCGGTGAGTATTCCGAATGAGACTCTGGACGTGGCGTTTGTGGCGAAAGCTAGCGCTCGGGCGCGAGTGAGTTCGTATATCGACCAGGGCGATATTGACCTGCTGCGTGGCGTTGAAGCCGTGCCTTCCAGCGCACTGGCGGTTAACCCACAAAATCTCAAATCTAAAGGTTATGGCCGAGCGGCGATCGTTTCCGACTACGGTGTTGCTATTGCCCGCCAGTTTGATTTTGGTGGCGTGCCGGTATCATTTGGCGTGACGCCAAAACTGCAAAAAACCTGGCTCTATAACTACACCGTGTCGATCTACAACTTCAGCAGCGACGATATCAATAGCAGCCGCTATCGTAACGACGACACCGGTTTTAACGTGGATGCCGGGATGGCCGCCGACTTTGGCGACAACTGGACTGTGGGGCTGAGTGGGCAAAACCTGTTCTCCCGCGATATCGACACCAAAGAGGTGGACGGTGTGCGCGACACGTACCAAATCCGTCCGCTGGTCACCGCAGGCGTGGCCTGGCATACCGACATGCTTACCCTGAGCGCTGATGGTGATCTGACGGAAACCAAAGGCTTCAAGAGTGAGGAAAGCTCGCAATACGTCGGCGTCGGTGCCGAGGTACGTCCGCTCGACTGGTTGGCACTGCGCGCAGGCTACCGTGCAGACGTCAAGGATAACGACAGCAACGTCTTCACCGGCGGCGTCGGTTTTGCACCGTTTAACCGGGTACACCTCGACCTGATGGGGCTGTACGGCGAAGACCAAACCTGGGGCGCAGGCGCGCAGGTCAGCGTCACGTTCTAAACCGCACTATTCCCGGCCAAGCGCAGCGCCGCCGGGGATGTTCAACGCTCAGGTTCAACCGTGGGCGGCCCGCGAAAGCGTGTCGTTAATCCATTGATTGACACTTTTACCGGATACTTCTGCTGCGATATTGATTGCCGAGTGAACCTCAGGAGAGATTCGCAGGCTAATTTTTCCGCTTGCTGGGCGCAATGGCTCACGGCCTTGCTCTGTGCAATACGCGATATAATCGTCAACGGCTTCCTCAAAGGCAATGCGAAGGTCAGCTACGTTATCTGCATGGAAACCAATCACATCCCTGATGCCAGCAATACGCCCGACAAAACATTGGTCTTCGTCACTGTAATCAATTTTTGCGGCATAGCCTTTGTACGTCATGGTATTCATCATGGTGTCACTCCTACTGCGATAAGAAATGCCATAGCATCGCGAACCTGGTAAACCTTTGCTTCCTTGTCAGGGTGAGGTCGGTGGAAAGAGGCTACGACCTGGTTAATTTCAAATCGAACCCGAGAGCCATTTCCTTCCGAAGCTTTGGCACCCAAAGCGATAAATAGTGCTTCAATTTTTCGCCATTCCAGTGAGGCCGGTGTGGGCAGAGAGAAGATCAGCTGTAATGTTTTCTGGTGCCTGGCGTTCAATGATTTCATCTCAATTTCCATTTTTTGATGTAGGGATCGCCAAAGTCAATTTTATGATATCATTTTTTGATATCATATCAAGGCGAATCGTATCCGTTTCCCGGCTGTGCTATAGTACCGCCCCCTTTTTCCGGATGCTTAAATAATCGCCATGTTGTCAGAATCTTCGACTGCTGCTTTCCCCGCTCACCGTTTTTCCATCGCGCCAATGCTCGACTGGACGGACAGACACTGCCGCTACTTCCTGCGCCTGCTGTCACAGCACACGCTGCTGTATACCGAAATGGTGACCACCGGGGCGATTATTCACGGCAAGGGCGACTATCTGGCCTTCAGTGATGAAGAGCATCCGATTGCCCTGCAGCTTGGTGGGAGCGATCCGGCAGCGCTTGCACACTGTGCGAAACTGGCGCAGGAGCGGGGCTATGATGAAATTAACCTCAATGTCGGCTGCCCTTCTGACCGTGTACAAAACGGCATGTTCGGGGCTTGCCTGATGGGCAACGCGCAGCTGGTGGCGGATTGCGTTAAGGCGATGCGCGATGTGGTTTCCATCCCGGTGACGGTGAAAACCCGTATCGGCATTGACGACCAGGACAGCTACGAATTTCTCTGCGATTTCATTGAAACCGTGTCCGGTCGCGGCGAATGTGAAATGTTTATCATCCATGCGCGTAAAGCCTGGCTCTCGGGCTTAAGCCCGAAAGAGAACCGCGAGATTCCACCGCTGGACTACCCGCGTGTTTACCAACTCAAACGCGATTTCCCGCACCTGACCATGTCTATCAACGGCGGCATCAAGTCGCTGGAAGAGGCCAAAGTGCATCTGGAACATATGGACGGCGTGATGGTGGGTCGCGAAGCCTATCAAAACCCAGGTATTCTGGCGTCGGTTGACCGTGAAATCTTCGGTACCAATGGCGTGGATGCTGACCCGGTGGCCGTGGTGCGTGCGATGTACCCGTACATTGAGCGCGAGCTGAGCAACGGCACCTATCTGGGCCACGTGACTCGCCATATGCTGGGGCTGTTCCAGGGCATTCCGGGTGCGCGCCAGTGGCGTCGCTACCTGAGCGAAAATGCGCACAAACCCGGTGCTGATATCAATGTGCTGGAACATGCATTAAAGCTGGTCGCTGATAAGCGTTAATTATTTCGCTAAAACCTGGTCAAATTCACCACGCCTTGCACCCTGTTGCAGGGCGTTTTTGTTGATATTCAATAAGTTATTTTTGGCACGATTCTTGTAATAGTTCTGACAGAAAAGCGTTTTATTCTGGGAGAGCGACCATGCTGGAACTGTTATTTGTGATTGGATTTTTCGTGATGCTGCTGGTTACCGGCATTTCTCTGCTCGGCATTATTGCCGCGCTGGTGGCGGCAACGGCTCTGATGTTTGTCGGTGGCTTGTTCGCGATTATGATCAAGTTACTGCCGTGGCTGATCCTGGCGGTGGTCGGCGTGTGGATTATTCGAGCGATTAAATCACCGAAAAATCAAACCTACCGCAGCAACTACCGGAGGTATTGAGGCTTCTGTCACAACCTCAATATTTTTGCATAAAACACCGTAGGTTTTGCGTAATAAATCTGTCACTATGGCTCGGTTAACGAATTCATCGAGCTGTACCCTACATACAGCCGAACTAAAAAAAGAAAGGGCTTCCTACGGGAAGCCCTAGTCTTTTGTGCGCGAGAAACTTTACGGAATCAGCAGGCTTGACCCCTGTGTGGCCCGGCTTTCCAGAATTTCATGTGCACGTCGCGCCTCTTTCAACGGATACTTCTGGCTGTCTGCCACATCCACTTTGATAATGCCGCTGGCGATAAGCGAAAACAGCTCATGGCTGGCCTCTTTGAGTTCATCATAATTTGTGATGTAGCCGTTAAGAGAAGGGCGGGTGACAAACAATGAACCTTTCTGATTGAGGATCCCCAAGTTGACGCCGGTCACCGGGCCGGATGAATTGCCAAAACTAACCATCAGGCCGCGACGTTTTAAGCAGTCGAGTGATGCCTCCCATGTGTCTTTACCCACCGAGTCGTAGACCACCGACAGCTTTTTACCGCCAGTAATCTCCTTAACCCGCTCAGCAATATTTTCATCGCGATAATTAATTACCTGCCAGGCTCCCGCCTGTTTAGCTCGCTCGGCCTTTTCTGCGCTTCCTACGGTGCCGATAAGCTTCGCTCCCAGCGCTTTTGCCCACTGACAGGCAATCAACCCCACACCACCTGCCGCCGCGTGGAACAGGAACGGCTCGCCGGGTTTGATTTCATAGGTTTTACGCAGCAAATAATAGACCGTTAAACCCTTCAGGAATGACGCGGCAGCCTGCTCGTAAGAGATAGCTGAAGGTAGCAGGGCGACTTTATCGGCTGGCACGTTATGCACTGAACTGTATGCACCCAGCCCGGATTGGGCGTATACCACGCGATCGCCTGCTTTGATGTGTTTAACGCCGCTACCCACCTGGCTGACCACCCCGGCAGCCTCAGTGCCCAGACCGCTTGGCATCGACGGCGGTGGGTAGAGGCCGCTGCGGATATAGGTGTCGATGTAGTTGATGCCGATGGCTTTGTTTTCCACCTGCACTTCGTTTTCACCGGGGGCATTCGGGGTGAATTCGACGGCGTTCAACACTTCCGGGCCGCCATGTTTGCTAAATTCAATGCGGGTTGCCATGCTTCCTCCAGTCTCATTTGGATGCGGTCAAAAGTGATATAATATGGTAATCTTTCGACCCACTCTCTATCTCGGTAATACCATTCACTATGGCAGCAAATAAACCCTTCAACAAACCCCAAACCGAAGCTCGCGACCGCGACTTTCAGGTCGCAGGGCTGAAAGTACCGCCGCACTCGATTGAAGCGGAACAATCGGTGTTGGGCGGTTTAATGCTGGATAACCAGCGCTGGGACGACGTCGCTGAGCGCGTGGTCTCCGACGATTTCTACACGCGTCCGCACCGCCACATCTTCACGGAGATGGGGCGTTTGCAAGAAGGCGGTAGCCCGATTGACCTGATCACGCTCGCGGAATCGCTGGAGCGACAGGGGCAACTGGACAGTGTCGGCGGTTTCGCCTACCTGGCAGAATTGTCAAAAAACACGCCAAGTGCGGCGAACATCAGTGCTTACGCTGATATTGTTCGTGAACGTGCGGTTGTCCGTGAAATGATCTCGGTGGCCAATGAAATCGCCGAAGCCGGTTTTGACCCGCAGGGCCGCACCAGTGAAGACCTGTTGGATCTGGCGGAGTCTCGCGTCTTTAAAATCGCTGAAAGCCGCGCCAATAAAGACGAAGGCCCGCGAAATATTACCGAAGTGCTCGACGCTACCGTCGCGCGTATCGAACAGCTTTTCCAGCAGCCGCACGACGGCGTCACCGGGGTAAACACCGGTTATGATGATCTCAATAAAAAAACCGCAGGCTTACAGCCGTCAGATTTGATTATTGTGGCCGCTCGTCCAGCGATGGGTAAAACGACATTTGCAATGAACATCGTCGAAAATGCGGCGATGTTGCAGGATAAACCGGTTCTCATCTTCAGTCTCGAGATGCCATCAGAACAGATCATGATGCGTACGCTGGCGTCTCTGTCTCGCGTTGACCAGACCCGTATTCGTACCGGTCAGCTTGATGATGAAGATTGGGCGCGTATTTCCGGCACCATGGGGATCTTGCTGGAAAAACGAAACATCTATATTGATGACTCATCCGGCCTGACGCCGACGGAAGTACGCTCCCGCGCGCGCCGTATCGCCCGTGAACATGGGGGTATTGGCCTGATTATGATCGACTACCTCCAGCTAATGCGTGTGCCGTCGCTTTCCGACAACCGTACGCTGGAAATCGCTGAAATCTCCCGCTCGCTTAAATCGTTAGCTAAAGAGCTGCACGTACCGGTGGTGGCGCTGTCGCAGCTTAACCGCTCCCTGGAACAACGTGCGGACAAACGCCCGGTCAACTCCGACTTGCGTGAATCCGGCTCCATCGAGCAGGATGCCGACTTAATCATGTTTATCTATCGTGATGAGGTTTATCACGAAAATAGTGACTTAAAAGGTATCGCCGAGATTATCATTGGTAAACAGCGTAACGGCCCAATCGGGACGGTACGTCTGACGTTCAACGGTCAATGGTCGCGTTTCGATAACTACGCAGGACCGCAGTACGACGACGAATAATAAGATTGAATCAAGTTACTTAAGCAAACACTTATCAAGGAACACAAATGCAAGCGGCAACTGTAGTCATTAACCGCCGCGCTCTGCGACACAACCTGCAACGTCTGCGTGAACTGGCACCTGCCAGCAAGCTGGTTGCGGTGGTGAAAGCGAACGCCTACGGACACGGTCTTCTTGAGACCGCGCGAACGCTCCCCGACGCGGATGCTTTTGGCGTGGCCCGTCTTGAAGAAGCATTGCGCCTGCGTGAAGGCGGAATCACTCAACCGATACTGCTGCTGGAAGGCTTCTTTAATGCCACAGACCTGCCAACCATCTCGGCGCAGCATCTGCACACCGCCGTACATAACGTTGAGCAACTGGAAGCGCTGGAAGCTGCTGAACTGGCCGAGCCGGTCACCGTTTGGATGAAACTCGACACGGGTATGCACCGTCTGGGTGTACGCCCGGAAGAGGCTGATGCTTTTTACCAGCGTCTGAGCCAGTGCAGAAACGTTTGTCAGCCGGTAAATATCGTCAGCCACTTTGCCCGCGCCGACGAGCCAGACTGCGGCGCGACCGAACGCCAGCTTGATATTTTCAATACGTTTACCGAAGGCAAACCGGGTCAGCGCTCTATCGCGGCATCCGGCGGTATCCTGCTGTGGCCGCAATCGCATTTCGACTGGGCGCGTCCGGGTATCATTCTCTACGGCGTGTCGCCACTCGAGCAGAAACCCTGGGGCCCGGATTTTGGTATGCAGCCGGTGATGTCGCTGATTTCCAGCTTAATTGCTGTCCGCGAGCACAAAGCGGGCGAAGCGGTCGGCTACGGTGGTACCTGGATTAGCGAACGCGACACTCGTTTAGGTGTGGTGGCCATGGGCTACGGCGATGGTTATCCGCGCGCGGCGCCATCCGGTACGCCGGTGCTGGTGAATGGTCGTATCGTGCCTGTTGTCGGGCGCGTAGCGATGGACATGATCTGCGTTGATTTAGGGCCTGAAGCCGAGGATAAAACCGGTGATGCAGTCACCTTGTGGGGTGAAGGGCTACCGGTTGAACGCATTGCCGAAATAACGAAAGTGAGTGCTTACGAACTTATCACGCGCCTGACGTCACGTGTGGCGATGAAGTATATCGACTAGTCTTACGCCGCTATTCCCCGGCTTCACTGCGTGACGCCGGGAAAAACCCACCAACAACCTCTCGACCTTCCGCAACATCCAGTTTATTGTGTTATTTCCTGCCTTCTGTACACCTGGAGAACCATCGCGTGTTTCAAAAAGTTGACGCCTATGCGGGCGACCCCATTCTTTCGTTAATGGAACGCTTTAAAGAAGATCCCCGCAGCGAGAAAGTAAACCTCAGCATCGGCCTGTTCTATAACGAAGACGGTATCATCCCGCAGTTAGACTCGGTGGCTAAGGCTGAAGCACTTCTGAACACGCAGCCGCACGGTGCGTCCTTATACCTGCCAATGGAAGGGCTTAACAGCTATTGTCACACCGTGGCACCGCTGCTGTTTGGCGCCGACCATCCGGTTCTCCAGCAACAGCGTGTCGCCACTATTCAGACGGTCGGCGGCTCCGGCGCGTTAAAAATTGGCGCTGATTTCCTTAAGCGCTACTTCCCGGACTCCGGCGTATGGGTCAGCGACCCGACCTGGGAAAACCATATCGCTATTTTTGAAGGCGCAGGCTTTACCGTGGGTACCTATCCTTGGTTCGACAGCGAAACCAACGGTGTTCGTGTTAATGCACTGCTGGAAGCGTTCAACGCGCTGCCTGCCCGCAGTATTGTGCTGTTGCACCCATGCTGCCATAACCCAACCGGGGCCGACCTCACGCCTAAAGAGTGGGATGCGGTGGTTGAAGTACTGAAAGCGCGTGACCTGATCCCGTTCCTCGACATCGCCTATCAGGGCTTTGGTGCGGGAATGGATGACGATGCCTACGCGATTCGCGCGATTGCCGATGCGGGCCTGCCTGCGTTGGTCAGCAACTCATTCTCCAAAATTTTCTCCCTCTATGGCGAGCGCGTCGGCGGCCTGTCGGTGGTTTGCGAAGATAATGAAACCGCGCTGCGCGTGCTGGGGCAACTGAAAGCGACCGTTCGTCGCAATTACTCCAGCCCGCCGAATTACGGGGCGCAGGTGGTGGCAACGGTGCTGGGCGATGCGCAACTTAACGCTGAGTGGCTGGCCGAAGTCGAAGGGATGCGCGTGCGTATTCAGCAGATGCGCGAGGCGCTGGTGAAGGTGCTGAAAGAAGAGATGCCCGATGGCAACTTTGACTATCTCCTGAAGCAGCGTGGGATGTTCAGTTATACCGGCCTGAGTGCTGCTCAGGTGGATCGTCTGCGTGATGAATTTGGTGTTTACCTTATTGCCAGCGGACGTATGTGCCTGGCTGGGCTCAATACTCGTAACGTTCAGCGTGTAGCAAAAGCGTTCGCCGCTGTGATGTAAGTATGTGCTCACTCTGGCCTGGGGCTTTATTCTGAGCCAGAGTGGGATTAAAGCATCAAAATGTGATCACCTTACTTTTTACAGGATTATTCTCAGAAAAACCTTCCTTTCATCGTTGCCAGGCGGTAAGGTCGCAGGGCTTTTATTTGAAACACCCCTCACTTTATTACAATAACGACTCGACGATTTAAGGGAAACCATGCGCAAGATCACGCAAGCTCTCAGTGCCGTCTGCTTGTTATTTGCACTGAATTCTTCGGTGACGGCCCATGCCTCGTCACCGTCTCCGCTCTACCCCGGTACCGATGTGGCAAAGCTTGCCGAACAAGCGCCAATTCACTGGGTTTCAGTCGCTCAAATTGAGAACAGCCTGCTCGGTCACCCGCCGATGGCGGTCGGTTTTGATATCGATGATACCGTGCTGTTTTCCAGCCCTGGTTTTTGGCGCGGACAAAAGACCTACTCTCCAGATTCCCAGGACTATCTGAAAAAACCAGAATTCTGGGAAAAAATGAATAACGGTTGGGATGCTTTCAGTATCCCGAAAGAGGTTGCCCGCTCGTTGATTGCGATGCACGTGAAGCGCGGCGATAGCATCTACTTTGTGACCGGTCGCAGCCAGACCAAAACTGAAACCGTCTCAAAAACGCTGCAGGATTATTTCCTGATCCCAGGAGCGAGCATGAATCCGGTGATTTTTGCCGGTGACAATCCTGGACAGAACAGCAAAACCCAGTGGCTCAAAGAGAAGAATATTCGCGTTTTCTACGGCGATTCCGACAACGATATCACCGCTGCGCGTGAAGTGGGTGCCAGAGCAATCCGCGTACTGCGTGCCTCTAACTCGACTTACCGACCGCTGCCGCAGGTTGGCACATTCAACGAAGAAGTGATCGTTAATTCTGAGTACTAATACCAAACAAGGGTAGGCTGGATAAGGCGTTTACGCCGCCATTCGGCAATCTGCCCACGCTGCCGGATGGCGCTTTGCTTATCCGGCCTACAATTCGCTCCAAACGCCTATCAATAAATGATGCTTTTTTAGTCAAGATCAGTCACTGGAAGGTTTATCCTTTCGGCATCTTGTTGCACACTGAGATGATGGTTTTTTGCACAAAGTGGTTTGTGAGACTTAAGGAGTATGAAACGATGACCAGTTCGGATCTTCTGCTGTATTGCATGGCCAAACGTGGCGCGGAACAAAGCGTACACAGCGACTGGAAGGCAACTCAAATTAAAGTGGCTGACGTACTTTTCGCGATGGTAAAGGATGTGGAAGACCGCCCGGCGGTTTCACTGAAAACCAGCCCCGAACTGGCGGAACTGCTGCGACAGCAGCACAAAGATGTACGCCCAAGTCGCCATTTAAATAAGGCGCATTGGAGTACGTTGTATCTTGATGGCTCATTGCCGAATTCGCAGATTTACTATCTGGTGGACGCGTCGTATCAACTGGCGGTAGAACTGCTGCCGGAAGCGCTCCGGCAGCAGATGTACTCGTAGTTATTGCAGCAGAGGTTTCAGGAAACGCGCGGTGTGTGACGCTTCGCAGTTAGCCACCGTCTCCGGCGTGCCGGAAACGAGGATTTCACCGCCGCCGCTGCCGCCTTCCGGACCCAGGTCGACAATCCAGTCAGCCGTTTTAATGACGTCCAGGTTGTGCTCAATCACCACGATGGTGTTGCCCTGATCTCTGAGCTGATGCAGCACTTCCAGCAATTGCTGGATATCGGCAAAGTGCAGGCCGGTGGTCGGTTCATCCAGAATGTACAGCGTCTGGCCAGTACCGCGTTTTGACAGCTCACGCGCGAGCTTCACGCGCTGCGCTTCACCGCCGGACAGCGTGGTGGCCGACTGGCCAAGACGAATGTAGGTCAGGCCAACGTCCATCAACGTTTGCAGCTTACGCGCCAGCGCCGGAACGGCATCGAAGAACTCACGGGCTTCTTCAATGGTCATATCCAGAACTTCGTGGATGGTCTTGCCTTTGTACTTAATCTCCAGCGTTTCGCGGTTATAGCGTTTGCCTTTGCACTGGTCGCACGGCACGTAGATATCCGGCAGGAAGTGCATTTCGACTTTGATAACGCCATCGCCCTGGCAGGCTTCGCAGCGTCCGCCGCGCACGTTAAAGCTAAAGCGCCCCGGCGTATAGCCACGGGTACGCGACTCCGGTACGCCCGCAAACAGCTCACGCACTGGCGTGAAGACACCGGTGTAGGTTGCCGGGTTCGATCGCGGCGTACGGCCAATCGGGCTCTGGTCGATATCGATAACCTTATCGAAATGCTCAAGCCCCTGCACGTCGCAATACGGCGCCGGTTCAGCGATGGTGGCACCATTGAGCTGAGTCTGTGCAATCGGGAATAACGTGTCATTAATCAGCGTCGATTTACCTGAACCGGACACGCCGGTAATGCAGGTAAACAGGCCGACCGGTAGGGTCAGGGTGACATCTTTTAAGTTGTTACCCGATGCGCCGGTCAGTTTGAGCACTTTTTCCGGGTCTGCTGGCACGCGGTTTTTCGGCACTTCAATTTTGCGTTTACCGCTCATGAACTGTCCGGTTAACGACTCCGGCACCGCCATGATGTCGTCCAGTGTCCCTTCAGCTACCACCTGACCACCGTGCACACCCGCGCCCGGGCCAATATCGATAACGTGGTCGGCCGCGCGAATGGCATCTTCGTCGTGCTCCACCACAATCACCGTATTGCCGAGATTACGCAGGTGTACCAGCGTACCCAGCAGACGTTCATTATCGCGCTGGTGCAGACCGATAGACGGCTCATCCAGCACATACATCACGCCAACCAACCCGGCGCCAATCTGGCTCGCCAGACGGATACGCTGAGCTTCGCCGCCGGACAACGTTTCCGCTGAACGGGACAGAGTGAGGTAGTTGAGGCCGACGTTCACCAGGAATTTCAGGCGATCGCCAATCTCTTTAAGCACTTTTTCCGCAATTTTTGCCCGCTGGCCGGACAGCTTCATGTTGGTGAAGAAGTCCAGCGCGTGACCAATACTCATATCGGAGATGGTTGGCAGCGGTGTGTTCTCAACGTACACGTGACGCGCTTCGCGACGCAGACGCGTACCGTCGCAGCTAGTGCAGGAACGGTTGCTGATAAATTTCGCCAACTCCTCACGTACCGCACTGGATTCGGTCTCTTTGTAACGACGCTCCATATTGTGCATCACGCCTTCAAACGGATGGCGGCGCACGGAGGTGTCGCCACGGTCGTTGATGTACTTAAATTCAATCGACTCTTTACCTGAACCGTTGAGAATCGCTTTCTGCGCGGTGGCGCTTAGGCTTTCCCATGGTGCTTCTACGTCGAACTTATAGTGCTCCGCCAGTGATTTCAGCATCTGGAAGTAATAGAAGTTGCGACGGTCCCAGCCACGAATGGCGCCACCGGCCAGCGACAACTCGGGGTTCTGGATAACGCGGTCAGGATCGAAATACTGCTGTACGCCCAGACCATCACAGGTTGGACAGGCGCCTGCCGGGTTGTTGAACGAGAACAGGCGCGGTTCCAGCTCACGCATGCTGTAGCCGCAAATCGGGCAGGCGAAGTTGGCGGAGAATAACAACTCTTCCGCTTTCGGGTCATCCATATCAGAGACCACCGCCGTACCGCCAGAGAGATCCAACGCGGTTTCAAAGGATTCAGCCAGACGCTGCGTCAGATCGTCGCGAACTTTAAAGCGGTCGATAACCACTTCAATGGTGTGTTTCTTTTGCAGCTCAAGCTTCGGCGGATCGGACAGGTCACACACTTCGCCGTCAATACGCGCGCGGATGTAACCCTGGCTTGCCAGGTTTTCCAGCGTTTTGGTGTGCTCGCCTTTGCGCTCTTTAATGATCGGAGCCAGCAGCATTAGGCGTTTGCCTTCCGGCTGCGACAGCACGTTATCGACCATCTGGCTGACCGTTTGCGCCGCCAGCGGTACGTCGTGATCCGGGCAGCGCGGTTCGCCGACACGTGCGTACAGCAGACGCAGGTAGTCGTGAATTTCGGTGATGGTACCGACGGTAGAACGCGGGTTATGCGAGGTCGACTTCTGCTCGATAGAAATCGCTGGCGACAGCCCTTCAATATGATCGACGTCCGGCTTTTCCATCAACGACAGGAACTGACGCGCATAGGCAGAAAGCGATTCTACATAGCGACGCTGTCCCTCGGCGTAGAGGGTGTCGAAAGCCAATGAGGATTTGCCAGACCCAGACAGCCCGGTCACGACAATCAGTTTGTCGCGAGGGATGACGAGGTTGATGTTTTTGAGATTGTGGGTGCGGGCGCCCCGAACTTCGATCTTATCCATTCACCTTTCCCGGTAGAAGATACACGGATTGCCTGGTTTGTTCGAAGGACAAACGGCAGAAACGGCTAATTATGACACAACTTAACCTGAATGAATATACAGTATTGGAATGCCGAACGGAGTGACGGATGAAAATTGCAGTGCAATAAGATGTTTAGTGGAATCCACCTCGCAGCTACCAAAATACCGTCTGGAAATGATACACTGGCGCGTTTACACTTAATCAAGACACATATTCAGGAGAGACAAACATGGCCAGCAGAGGCGTAAACAAGGTGATTCTCGTCGGTAACCTGGGCCAGGACCCGGAAGTGCGCTACATGCCGAATGGTGGCGCAGTTGCCAACATTACGCTGGCTACTTCCGAATCCTGGCGCGATAAAGCGACCGGTGAAATGAAAGAGCAGACCGAATGGCACCGCGTAGTGCTGTTTGGCAAGCTGGCGGAAGTTGCGGGCGAATACCTGCGTAAAGGCTCTCAGGTTTATATCGAAGGCCAGCTGCGTACCCGTAAATGGACCGATCAGTCCGGCGTTGAAAAATACACCACTGAAGTGACCGTGAACGTAGGCGGCACCATGCAGATGCTCGGCGGCCGTCAGGGCGGCGGCGCACCGGCTGGCGGTAACGCAGGCGGCGGCCAGCAGCAGGGCGGTTGGGGTCAACCTCAGCAGCCACAGGGCGGCAATCAGTTCAGCGGCGGCGCGCAGTCTCGCCCGCAGCAGCAGCCACAATCTGCACCGGCACAGTCTAACGAACCACCAATGGACTTCGACGACGATATCCCATTCTAAGACTCGCGTTTTCGCGAACTCAGAATATGAAACCCTGCTTCGGCAGGGTTTTTTGTTTTTGGGGCAGACCGTCTCAGACTACGGTGTCGATTATCGTCGGCTCTGGGTAGGCATGATAAGCAAAGCGCCATCAGGTACAACCGTGCAGCGGCGTAAATGCATTATCCGGTCTACGATAGGTAATTCAGTGGAGGCGATCACGCCCTCAGTTGGCCATTGATGTTTCATTGAGCACGGGCAGAATCGGTGGCTTTCCCGTCGCCACCCGCTTGCGGTTCATCTCGTCAAGAATCAGCCGATAAGCGATGTAGTATTTATAGATGTTGCTGACGTAGGTCACTGTCTCTGCACCAATTTTCTCAGCGGCAAGGTTCTCGACGTTGCCAAACCAGATATTGGGATCAAAGTCACGCTTCTTCGTTTCCACTCGCAGGCGAGCAATACGCGCTGGCCCAGCATTATAGGAGGCGAAGGAAAACAGTGCCTTATCTAGCTGCGTCATGGGTTCATCGGCATAGTAGCGATCGATCATCCAGCGCATATATTTCACCCCAGCATGAATATTGGGATCCAGCTGTTTGATGTCGCCCACCTTCAACTCTTTACCGGTTTTTGGCATCACCTGCATCACGCCAATCGCCCCAACATGGCTGCGTACCGACTGATCGAGCCGTGATTCCTGATATCCCTGCGCGGCCATCAATAGCCAGTCAACATCATAACGGTCGCCATATTTTCTAAACACCTCCACCATCTTGAGAAACTTGCGTCGCTCCCTCTCTGCGGCGACATTTTTGACATAGCTTGCGCTCTTCAGATAGCGCAACAAAAGTGTATTACCCAGCGTACTGCCCTGGCGGTGGTCTTTGACAAAATCATTCAGCTCAGCCAGCAGCTTCGGATTATTTTTACGCACGGCCCAGGCAATGCTGCCGTCATCTCGGAGCACCACCTTTTCGTGTACCTCAATTTTGGGGAATACCTGTTTCCAGAATACGGCTTTATGGCGGTCGACCACGGTCAGAGGGATAAGCCCCGCGTTAAGCATCTCCAGTAAATCCTCATCTTCCAGTGCTTCGGGAGCGGGTTTGATGGTTACCGGAGGGCGCTTCTCTTTGGCGAAACGCGCATTTAGGGTAAGCACGCTTTCGTAATAGCTTGATGAAAGACGCACAAATACCGTCTTGCCGGAGAGATCGTCGAGGTTTTTTACCTGTGGAGAGGCGGGGCCTGAGATCAGTAACTCCTTGATCCCGGAGTAGAGTGGCTCGGTGAAGGCGACCTCTTTTTGGCGGGAAGGGGTGATGGTCAGGTTTGCGGCCGCGATATCCCCTTTACCTTCATTGAGGGCGCTAAAAAGCGTATCTCGCGTTACCGGGACGAAGATAATACGTACCTTAAGATGGCGCTGCTTCAGCTTTTTATCTTTTGCCAACTGCGCGTTAAGGCTTTGTTCAAACGCAGCGAAAATATCGTGAGTTGCCCCGCGCTGCTGGCCTTTGGTGATGAAAAAAAAGGTCTTGCTGTAGGTGGTCAACACCCGGATCACTCGTCGGTCTTGCATGCCGGGAAGATCGCCCGTCCACGGCTGCATGATCGTTTCGATATTGACCTCTAGAGTGTCGGAAGGCTCACTCTCCGTCGAGGCAGCATAAGCGGGTTGAAGCAGCAGAACGCTGAGGCAGGGAATGATAAAACGATAGAAAGGGACGGTGTTCATGGTGCGGCACTCCGCAGGGCGCATCCGTTTATTTTAGTCGATGGAGAGTAAAACACCTGGTGTGGAAAGGGTTTTCCCTGGTGAATTTGGGCAATAAAAAACCCCGATAAATCGGGGTTTTAGCAGTTTCATCAGCACTCAATACATCGGCACCGGCCATTCAGGCGGCGCATGACTCATCACTTCAACCATCACATCTTTGATGTTATTAAAGATGGTCGAAATATCCACCAGAGTAATCCCCAGTAAGCCCGTCGCGAACCAGCAAGCTGCTGCGACACCCAGCATACCGCTGATCACTGCCAGCCCGGCGTAGTCTGATTTACGAAGTTGAATCTTCAGGGTACTGGCGATAAACATCAGTACTGCGCTGGTTAACGGCCAACGTAGCAGCGCGACGCCTGCGGTAATGGAAACCATGAAACCTTATCCTCAGAGATAAACAAGACATTGCCCTGACAGCGCGTTGTTCACTGAGGCACGAGGCGCTCTGGCTATCTGAAGGCATCAAACGAGATGAAACGCTGTTTCTGTTTCATTCTATTTTGTGAACTATATCACGTTTGTTGTTTTATTCACCAGAGGCGGGCGCAGGATTTTTGTCAGTAAAATAACCGTTAAAAGGGTATGGGAATGGTGCTGCCGCGCGGTGTGCGACGGCAGCAAAGAGGCATATTAAGCGGAGATCTGATGACGATAGGCTGTCGGTGTACGGTCGAATTCACGGCGGAATACGCGGGAAAACGTCTGCTGCGAAACGTAACCCAGATCCATCGCGATATCGAAGATGGGTCGCTGGGTGGTGCGCAGCGCTTCCGCCGCCAGCAACAGACGCCGCTGGCGAATGTAATCACCCAACGTTTGATGCATCACGGTGCGGAACATCCGTTGCAGGTACCACTTCGAATAGCCGGATTTTTTGGCCACGATATCGATATTAAGCGGTTGCTCGATATGTTCATCTATCCATTCAATAAGCGTCTGAATAATTTCCCGATGGGACATAAGGCTCTCCCCGTTGTCTATTTTCGCGTCGATTTCTGTTCTGAGGGCGAGTATAATTCCTCAAGTTAACTTGAGGTAAAGCGGATTATGGAAAAAAAATCGACGAGAATAAAAACGCTGCTTTCACCGGGTGAAGTAGCGAAACGAACTGGCGTAGCGGTATCTGCGTTACATTTTTATGAAAGCAAAGGGCTGATTCGCAGCACGAGAAACAGCGGCAATCAGCGGCGCTATAAGCGCGATGTTTTGCGCTACGTGGCGATTATTAAAATTGCCCAGCGCTTAGGGATCCCGCTCGGCACCATTGGTGAATCTCTGCGCGTTCTACCGGAAAACCACACGCTGGGGCCGAAAGACTGGAAGCATTTCACCACCCAATGGCGCGAAGAGCTGGATAAACGCATCCACGCCATGGAAGCGCTGCGCGATCAACTCAACGGCTGCATTGGTTGCGGTTGTATGTCATTGCGTGACTGCCCGTTGCGTAACCCAGGTGATAAATTGGGTGAAGAGGGCACCGGTGCGCGACTGTTAGAAGACGAATAATCCATGCCGGGTGATTGCGACATTTATGCCACAGAATTGTTGCCAGATTGCGCATTAACGATAACGTTTGCGCATGGGTTGGTGAATTCTTCATCGGCAATCGTTAATTTTGATACAGCAGGGCAAACTTCTGTTGAAAAAGAGGGTATAAAAGCCAGATAATCGTTTGCCTCGAATTTTCGGACGCATCTTACGTCGAAAACGACAGGCTCACCTCATTGCGCAAACGCGCAAATGGGGACTTCCGATTATCGTTTTGTCTGCGCGGAGTTAATCGTTTGCTTTTTTGTGGCTCCCCTATTGCCGCAATGTAGCACAAGGAGATGACGCTTAACTGGCAGTGGATGTTCCACCACGCAGACGAACGAATGATAAAAACTCTCAGGGGATGTTTTCTATGTCTACGCCTTCAGCGCGTACCGGCGGTTCGTTAGACGCCTGGTTTAAAATTTCTGCACGTGGTAGCTCCGTTCGTCAGGAGATTGTTGCCGGTCTTACGACCTTCCTGGCAATGGTGTACTCGGTTATTGTTGTGCCGGGTATGCTGGGTAAAGCAGGCTTCCCGCCAGCCGCGGTCTTCGTCGCGACCTGTCTGGTTGCGGGCGTAGGTTCAATTGTCATGGGTCTGTGGGCAAACCTGCCGCTAGCCATTGGCTGCGCCATTTCACTGACTGCCTTCACCGCATTTAGCCTGGTACTGGGCCAGCAGATCAGCATTCCGGTGGCTCTGGGTGCCGTCTTCCTGATGGGCGTGCTGTTTACCATTATCTCTGCTTCTGGGATCCGTAGCTGGATTTTGCGCAATTTGCCGCAGGGCATTGCGCACGGCACCGGTATCGGTATTGGTCTGTTCCTGCTGCTGATTGCCGCTAACGGCGTGGGCATGGTTGTTAAAAACCCCATTGAAGGTCTGCCGGTTGCGCTGGGCAAATTCGATAGCTTCCCGGTTATCATGACGCTGATTGGTCTGGCGATGATCATCGGTCTGGAAAAACTGAAGGTGCCAGGCGGTATTCTGCTGACCATCATCGGTATCTCCATTGTTGGCCTGATTTTCGATCCCAACGTGCACTTCTCTGGCATCTTCGCCATGCCATCCCTGAGTGATGACAACGGCAACTCGCTTATCGGTAGCCTGGATATCATGGGGGCCCTGAACCCAATCGTGCTGCCAAGCGTATTGGCGCTGGTGATGACGGCGGTATTTGACGCCACCGGTACCATTCGTGCTGTAGCCGGTCAGGCCAATCTGCTGGATAAAGACGGTCAGATCATCAACGGCGGCAAAGCGCTGACTACCGACTCCCTGAGCAGCGTGTTCTCCGCAGTCGTCGGTGCGGCTCCAGCGGCGGTGTACATTGAATCTGCAGCAGGTACGGCAGCGGGCGGTAAAACGGGTTTAACCGCGGTGACCGTGGGTATCTTGTTCCTGCTGATCCTGTTCCTCTCTCCGCTGTCTTACCTGGTTCCAGGCTATGCGACCGCACCTGCGCTGATGTACGTCGGCCTGCTGATGCTGAGCAACGTGGCGCGCATCGACTTCAACGATTTTGTTGACGCGATGTCTGGCCTGATTACTGCAGTGATGATTGTGCTGACCTGTAACATCGTGACCGGCATCATGATCGGCTTCGCGACGCTGGTTATTGGTCGCGTGGTCTCCGGTGAATGGCGCAAGTTGAATATCGGTACCGTGATTATTGCGGTGGCGCTGGTCGTTTTCTATGCGGGCGGCTGGGCGATTTAATATCGTCACCGTGATCCACAGAACCCGCCAACTGGCGGGTTTTTTGTTTGTCATCCATGTGCAGTACGTACCAACACTTTTTTTCCATTTTCAGCCACGTCTTGTTTGCTTTTGCGTTACTCTGGAGACCGTATAATAAGAAGCACGACGCTTCATGTTTTGAATAATTGAGACAACGCAGCAAACAGGGAACGCATGGAAATATTCTTTACCATACTTATTATGACCCTTGTGGTTTCGCTCTCCGGGGTGGTGACACGCGTACTGCCTTTCCAGATTCCACTTCCTTTAATGCAA
Organism: Kluyvera intermedia; assembly: GCF_034424175.1. Classification (NCBI taxonomy): domain Bacteria; kingdom Pseudomonadati; phylum Pseudomonadota; class Gammaproteobacteria; order Enterobacterales; family Enterobacteriaceae; genus Kluyvera; species Kluyvera intermedia. Next base: position 4,366,020 of record NZ_CP139986.1, on the reverse strand, counting down.
ATTGCCATTGGTGCCATGCTGGCATGGCCGACATTTGGTTTGCATGTTGAATTCGACCCCGAACTGTTCCTCGTACTGTTCATCCCACCGCTGCTGTTTGCGGATGGCTGGAAGACACCCACGCGCGAGTTTATTGAACACGGTAGGGAGATCTTCGGGCTAGCGCTGGCGCTCGTGCTGGTGACGGTTGTCGGGATTGGCTTCCTGATTTACTGGATTGTCCCTGGCATTCCGCTGATTCCGGCGTTCGCGCTGGCGGCAGTCCTGTCGCCAACCGATGCTGTTGCGCTCTCCGGCATTGTTGGTGAAGGGCGCATTCCGAAAAAGATCATGGGCATTTTGCAGGGGGAGGCGCTGATGAACGACGCCTCCGGCCTGGTGTCGTTGAAGTTTGCCGTCGCGGTGGCGATGGGTACGATGATCTTCACCGTAGGCGGTGCGACAGTAGAGTTCCTCAAAGTGGCGATAGGCGGCATTCTGGCGGGCTTTGTGGTCAGTTGGCTATATGGCCGCTCCATGCGTTTCCTGAGTCGCTGGGGCGGTGATGAACCGGCCACGCAGATTGTGCTGCTGTTCCTGTTACCGTTCGCTTCCTACCTGATTGCTGAACATATCGGCGTTTCCGGTATCCTGGCGGCGGTTGCTGCGGGGATGACCATCACCCGTTCAGGCGTGATGCGTACCGCACCGTTGGCGATGCGCCTGCGTGCTAACAGCACCTGGGCGATGCTGGAATTCGTGTTTAACGGCATGGTTTTCCTGCTGTTGGGCCTGCAATTGCCGGATATCCTCCATAGCTCGCTGGTGGCGGCTGAGGCCGATCCGAACGTTGAAACCTGGATGCTGTTTACCGATATCATCCTGATTTATGCCGCGCTGATGTTTGTACGTTTTGGCTGGTTGTGGACGATGAGCAAATTAAGTCAGCGTTTCTTGAAAAAGAAACCGATGGAGTTTGGTTCGTGGACCACGCGTGAACTGCTTATCTCAACGGTTGCCGGGGTGCGTGGGGCCATTACGCTGGCGGGTGTGCTTTCTATCCCGCTGCTGCTGCCGTCCGGTGATGTTTTCCCGGCGCGTTATGAACTGGTGTTCCTGGCCGCGGGTGTGATTCTGTTCTCGCTGTTTGTGGGTGTGATTGCGCTGCCGATTCTGCTGCGCCATATCGAATCGACCGACAATGTTCAGCAGCGCAAAGAAGAGCGGTTAGCGCGGGCAGCAACGGCGGACGTGGCGATTGTGGCTATCCAGAAAATGGAAGAGCGTCTGGCGGCGGATACCGAAGAGAATATCGATAACCAATTGCTGACCGAGGTGAGTTCGCGCGTCATTGGTAACCTGCGTCGTCGGGTTGATGGGCGAAATGACGTCGAAACATCGATGCTGGAAGAGCAACTGGAACGTCGCTTCCGCCTGGCGGCGCTGCGTTCTGAGCGCGGTGAGCTATATCACCTGCGCGCAACCCGGCAAATCAGTAACGAGACCTTGCAGAAACTGCTGCATGACCTCGACCTGCTGGAAGCGTTGTTGATTGAAGATGCGTAGCACATAGAGATTCTCGGCGGCGCTGCGCTTGGCCGGGCTACCTATCTTGTAGCCCGGGCGAGGCGTTTGCGCCGACCCCGGGGCGGCTCGGTACTACTCCGGCAACGCAAAGCCTTCGCAGCACTTCAGCCACGCCTGGGCGCTGTGCGACAAATACACCCCTTCCCGCCAAATCATCCCCAACTGCCAGCGCAGCTCGCTTTCCAGCGGCAGCCAGCGCAGCGTTTTTTCATCCAGACGACGACAAATCGGTTCCGGCAAAATTGCTACGCCAACACCCGCCTGCACCATGGCGGCGAGAAAATCCCACTGTCCGCTGCGTACCGCAATCCGTGGCTTGACATCGTGGTGAGCGAAAAGCTGCATCAACTGGCGGCTTAGGGCAAAATCTTCGTTATAAATCAGCAGCGGATGCGCGGCTAGCTGCTCTGGTGAGACTGAGGTTTGCTCAAGCCATTCGCCGGAGCGCGGCACCAGCACGCACAGCGGGTGGCTAAACAGCAGGCGGGTGGTGAGCGCTTCTTCGTCTTCCACCGGCAATGCGGTCATCGCTAAATCCAGCTCGCCATTCATCACTGCTTGCTGCACGGTCAGGCCGCCAAATTCAGATATTTTGAGCTCAACGCCAGGATAGCGCTGGCGAAACAGACTAATCGGCCCAGCCATCAGCATGCCGACCATCGGCGGGATCCCCAGCCGCAGCACGCCTTTGTTGAGATGATTGATATCGCTAAGCTCAGCTTCCAGTTGCCGAAATTCATCCAGAATCGCCAGCCCGCGCTCGAACACCACCTGCCCGGTATCGGTCATCAACAGCTTACGACCGTCGCGGATAAGCAGGGTGCAATTCAGTTCATCTTCCAGATTTTTGAGCATCTTGCTGATGGTTGGTTGCGTCACGAAAAGCTTCTCCGCTGCGCGGGTAAAGCTCTGTTGACGAACCACTTCGACAAAGTAGCGCAGCGTTCTTATGTCCATGATTATGCCTCTAAACTATGCTACCAATGAGTTTAATTCATTTCTGTCATCATCGTTGCCTCACTATACTGTGCGCCTGTGATTTTTTCTGGACATCCCTCCATGGCTGAGGCCTTAGGGCGCGTAGTGCCCTCCGTTTTAAACCGTTTGCAGGTCCCGGTACAGGTACTGCTGTACGCTGGACTGTTTGTTTTTGCTGAGTATTTAGTAAGTTGGTGGAATCTGCCGCTGCCTGCCAATCTGGTCGGCATGGTGCTGCTACTGGCGCTGATCGTCTGTCACATTGTTCCGCTGAAATGGGTGCGCGCCGGGTCGCGCTGGCTGCTGGCCGAAATGCTGTTGTTCTTTGTCCCGGCGGTGGTGGCGGTAGTGAACTACGCGCAGCTGCTGATGATTGACGGCTGGCGGATTTTCCTGGTGATTGCGCTGAGCACGATGATGGTGCTGGGCTCGACCGCCTGGGTAGTCGACAAGGTGTATCGCTTTGAAATGAAACGGATGCGCCATGACTAATTTTCAACTGAGCGTCGCGTGTCTGGTGATTACGTTGGTGCTCTACTTTGCCAATAAACGCCTGTATCGCCGCTTTCGTAAATTGCCGCTGATGCCGCTGGTTTTGACCCCGGTGCTGCTGGTCTTACTGCTGGTGTTTGGCCATATTTCCTATCAAAACTACATGGGGGAAGCGCACTGGCTGCTGTGGCTGCTGGGCCCGGCGACCATCGCCTTTGCGGTGCCGGTGTATGACAATCTGGCCATCATTAAGCGTCACTGGATGTCGCTTTCTGCGGGCGTGGTGACGGCAACGGTGGTGGCGGTCACCAGTTCGGTCTGGCTGGCGCGGTTGTTCACGCTGCCCGATGAGATTCAACGTAGTCTGGCGGTACGCTCCATCACCACGCCGTTTGCGCTGGCGGCGGCGAAATCACTCGGCGGTCAGCCGGAGCTGGTGGCGCTGTTCGTGGTAGTGACCGGGGTGTTTGGTATGGCGATTGGTGACGTGCTGTTTTTACGCCTGGCGATTCGTGAAGGGATGGCAAAAGGCGCGGGCTTTGGCGCGGCGTCACACGGTGCTGGAACCGCGCGCTCCTACGAGCTGGGCCCGCAGGAAGGCGTCGTTGCTAGCCTTGTGATGATGCTCTCCGGCGTGGTGATGGTGCTGGTTGCGCCGATGGTTGGCTGGCTGATGTTCTGAGCCGTTCTCTGCCGGGTGGCGCTGCGCTTATCCGGCCTACAAAAGACGCAATCCCGTAGGCCTTAAAGCTGTGCGCCATCAGGCAACAATGCCAGTTTACCGGTTCAACCGTCGCACAATCCGCTCCACCTGCTGACGGAATTCTGCGGCGACCTGCGTGGTTGTCAGCTTACCCTGATCGAGCTTTTCGCGGGCTGAGGTAAATTGATCGATAACCTGTAAATCTTCAATATACGGCGTCGCCACGGCGGTGGTATGCAGCGACTGCGCCTGTCTTAACCCAGCAACCACCGGATCGGCCGGGTCTATCACGCCCTTCTCGGTAAGCAGCGTCTCTGCTGCTTTACTCAACGGAATACCGCGCTCCAGCCCTAACGCCTCAACCGACTGCGGGTCGTTTAGCAGGAAGTTGACCAGGATCGCCGCCTCTTTCGGGTGTTTAGTGGATTTTGCCACCGAGAACATCTGTGCCGTTTTAAAGTACACGCCCGACTCATCTGACCCCGGTTGCATCACGTAGTCGCCCAGCACCAGTTTGGCTGGTGGCGTCATATTGTTAGCGAACATGCGGATGGTGATATTCCACGTAAACAGCCCGCCCCATTCGCCCGCTATCCACGGTTTCATCTCATACAGATTGCCTTTGCCGTAAGAAGAGAGTGTTTTCGGCGACGGAAGAATATGGTCGTCGCTCAGGCGCTTCACAAAATTGAACGCTTCGGCCCACTGCTCCTCGCTCCAGGTAAATTTACCGCTGCTGTCGAACATCGGTTTTTGATATTTCTGCATCATGTAGGCGTTGAGCAGCAAAATCACGTCCTGATCGACCATGCTGTACGGGTAGTAATTGTTGCCCAATTTTTGCTGGAACGTTTTCCCGGCGGCAAAGAACTCATCCCAGGTTTTCGGATAGGACAGCCCGGCTTTTTTCCAGGTGGCGTCGTTGTAGTAAAACACCGGTGCGTTGACCGAAATCGGCAGGCCGTTTAGCTTGCCTTTAACGGTGGTCGATTGCAGATCTTTGGCCTGATATTGGCTTAAATCGAGCTGGTCTTTGAGCTTATTGAGATCGTAATAACCTTCGCCATTTTTGGAGAAAATAATCAGCCACGGCCAGTTGGTCTGCATAACGTCAGGCTCGGTGCCGCTGGCCATTTGGGTCGTCAGGCGCGAGAGGTGTCCGTCCCAGCCGGTATATTCGGCCTTCACTTTGATATCAGGATGGGTCTTTTCAAAGGCCTCCAGTGCCTTCAGGGTCGCCTGGTGGCGGCTGTTGCCTCCCCACCATGACATGCGTAATTCAACGGGCTGCTGCGCCCAGACAGAGGTACAGGAAAGTAACAGTGATGCGATAACACCTGACGCGATTTTATTCATTATTCGTCTCCGGGACAGAGGCAGAAATAGTTTTATTAAACAGGTGAGTAACGACAAAATACTGACCCTTCTCTCCGGCGCAGCGATCTGCCGCGCCGGAGTGAGGTGCTTAGCGTTTCGCCAGGCGGGAAACCAGTTCAAATTCCTTAAAGTTCACCGGGCGCTGCTGCTGCATTGAGATATTGCCCGCAATGCCGGTGAGGATAGACATTGCGCCTGCACGATGGTCGGCCGCCCGCTGCAACGGATCGTTGCCCGGCTCGCCAAACAGGTCTGCCAGCATGGCGTTATCGCCACCGCCGTGGCCGCCTTCACCAAGGTTGAATTCCGCTTTCCATGGTTCGGCAAACATCGGGAACACGGTGATATCGCACTGCTCCAGGCTGCCTTCGTTTTCGCGTTTGCCCCCGGCGTTGACGTAGGACTTCTCGACGATTTTCATCTCCAGGCGGCCTTCAGTACCGTTAAATACCACGTTCAGCCCTTCCCACGGCAGGTAAGCATTGAGCGAGTAGGTGAGCTGCACCTGATTCTGGTACTTCACCAGCACCGACATGGTGTCTTCGATGGTAATGCCGTCGCTAAACACGCTCTGATCGCGGAAGTAGTTATCTTCATGCTCGGCGTCGAGATACAGCGCTTTTAGCTGCGCGTTGTCTGCCATATTCAGCGCAAACGGATCGTCTTTCGCTTCGGCAAAACCGTGGGTGCGCGGGTAGAACCGGGAAGCGCCGCGCTTCTCGGCATTCTCTTTGCCGTAGAATTGCAGGCTGCCTTCGGCGTAAACGCGCTCCGGATAGCTTGCCAGCCAGAAGTTCATCAGGTCGAAGTGGTGGGTGGATTTGTGTACCAGCAGGCCACCGCTGTTGCGTTTTTCACGGTGCCAGCGACGGAAATAATCTGCGCCGTGCTCGGTGTTGAGCAGCCATTCAAAGTGAACGGAAGTGACGTTGCCAATCACGCCCTGCATCAGCAGTTCGCGCACTTTACTGTGGTGCGGCGCATAGCGATAGTTAAAGGCCACGCGCACGGTGTGCCCGGTCTCTTCGATGGCGTCGAGAATACGCAGCGCGCGCTTCTCATCGATGGTCATCGGTTTTTCGGTGATCACATCACAGCCCGCATGCAGCGCCCGGACAATGTAGTCATCGTGGGTGCGGTCCATGGTGGTAACGATGATGATATCCGGGCGAGTCTCGCGGATCATCTCTTCAAACTGCGCCGCTTTCCAGGTGGAGACCGGCTCCGCGCCTTCTTTTTGCAGCAGCGTATTGGCGTAATTCATACGCGTCTGGTTGGTGTCGCAAAACGCGACCATTTTGGCGTTATCACGCCAGGTTCCACCAATAGCGGCAATATATAAACCCGCACGACCTCCAGTTCCGACCAGAGCATATTTTTTCATGGCATCCTCGATTATGATAAGTACATATTTATTTGCAGGGCGAGGCAATGAAACGTATTCCGCATCAATTGATGGAGCTGAATAGCACTTTTATATGGCACTGGCCCTGGTTTATTCAGGGCGTTAAAAGCGCGAAACAGCACGGTTTCACCGGCATCATCCTGCACCAACAGGAACTGCTTTCTGTGCTTGCTACGCCCTCGCCATTAAGCCAAAAACTTAACGTCGAGAACCTTATTCATCAGCAACATTACGCGTTGCAGTATTTAAAACGCGTCGACCGTTATCTGGCGGAAAATAATTTATCGTTCTGGCTGCAAGGCGAAGCCGCGCCGAGCGACGATATAATTAAGCGTAAATTTCCCGAACTGACCTTCGACGAAAAAAGCTCGCCGGATTTCTGGCAGCATTTCTATGCCGCGATTTTGCATCCGTTATTACAGGCATTACCACATCTCAGCGGGCTTATCCTCAGCCTGACCACGCCGGACTTTCAGACCGCGCGCTGGCAGCAAAGTCTGCACGACGTCTGGAGCCTGCTGCGCGCCCAAGGCAAAAAGCTGGTGCTGCGTGACTACATTGATGACAGCTGGCCGCGCCAACAGCTCTCCAACCTGCTGGCAACGCTTCCCGACGATGTTCGCGCCTCGGTGAAGGCCACAGAGCTGGATTACCATCCTGGTTTTGCCAATCACCCGCATATCGCCACGCTGCCGGGACATAAAAAATGGATCGAGTACGATCTCTTTGGCACCGGCTACGGCTGGACCGCGCTGCCGTGCTATCTGGGTGATGAAATCAGCGGCCGGTTGAGCTGGGCGCTGAGTGCCACTGAGAACGAAATCGAAGCCATTACCTCACGCGTGAGCTGGCAGTGGTTGCCCGACAGCCGGGTGATGGACTCCGCCAATGCCATCAACTTGTTTGGCCTTTCTGCCGCCAACCAGACCGCTGATACCGCGCAGCCTTCTGCTTTTGAATGTTGGGCTGAACAACAGCAGCTTGGCTTTCGCTCTCTACAGGACAAGCATCAACTCTCGTCCATCGTCCACGCCAGCTACGACTGGCTATGTAAAACGCCTAACTTCCTCGGGCGACGGTTGCACTACCAAAGCCAGATCCCGGAGAGCGTCGCGCAGGCACAGCAGCTTCTGCATATGGACACCCGCAGCGCTAACTGGATGCACGCCTGGCAACCGCTGATGCCCACCGACGACCCCGAACTCGGCAAAGAACAGCGCGAGCGGGTGGCGCTGGAGAAAGAGGCCGCCTGCTTTTTGGCCTCACGCACGGTACAAAATCTGCGTGAGCTGATGCCGCGTATCACCTGTCAGAATGACTCGCTGGAGATACTGCTTGCCGCCTGGCGCAGCGCGGAAATCTACAGCCAGATGTTCTCCCGGGTGGCTGCGGCGATGGCCGATATCCTGTGGCTCGACCACTACGGCCCGCAAAGCCTGCCTGGTGACACACTGCAAAAACATCAGCATCAGCTTTTACACTACACCGATACGCTGGAACGCTGGCTGGTCAATCCGCCCGCCAGCGGCCCATTATTCTTACCGCTGCTGTTAAGCCCGGAGCGGTTGAGCCGTTTTGCCCTAAGCCTTAATAAGTCGCTGTGAGTAAAGAATAAAAACTGTGGCGGGTATTGTCTGTAAACGTCGTAGTGCTAAAACGGGGGAAAGGCGTGAAAACGGGAAAAGTGTGATGGGCTTCGCGAAGGGGAGATAAAGTGTGTGATGCGTAGCGGCTTTTATCATTTTGGTGACGTGATAAACGTCACCTGAAGGGCAAAAAAATGTGATCCCCGACCAGCGGTCGGGGAGGGGTTTTTAGTGTGCACGACCTTCATCGATGCCCAGACCGGTTTGCGAGCGGATAAACTGCGCGCGGAACTGGTTGCGTTCGAGGTTGCCCGCTTCGGAGTTATCGGTGGCTGAGAAGAACCAGATACCGATAAAGGCGATGGCAATCGAGAACAGCGCCGGATATTCATACGGGAAGACCGCTTTTTCGTGACCTAAGATCGTCACCCAAATGGTTGGGCCAAGGATCATCAGAATCACTGCCGTCAACAGCCCCAGCCAGCCGCCAATCATTGCGCCACGGGTGGTCAGTTTCGACCAGTACATGGAAAGCAGAATGATAGGGAAGTTGCAGCTTGCTGCGATAGAGAACGCTAGGCCAACCATGAACGCAATATTCTGATTCTCAAACAAAATACCCAGCAGAATCGCTACCACACCCAATACCAGAACCGTAATCTTCGAGACTTTCAGCTCTTCGCGCTCGGTTGCGCCCTTCTTAAAGACGTTAGCGTACAGGTCATGAGAGACCGCCGAAGCGCCTGCCAGCGTCAGACCGGCGACCACCGCCAGAATGGTGGCGAAAGCGACCGCCGAAATAAAGCCGAGGAATAGGTTACCGCCAACCGCGTCAGCCAGATGCACCGCCGCCATGTTGTTACCGCCAATAAGCGCACCCGCCGCGTCTTTAAACGCCGGGTTTGCACCGACCAGCATGATGGCGCCGAAGCCGATGATAAAGGTCAGAATGTAGAAGTAACCCATAAAACCGGTGGCATAGAACACGCTCTTACGCGCTTCTTTGGCATCGCTTACGGTGAAGAAACGCATCAGAATATGCGGCAGACCGGCGGTACCGAACATCAAGCCCAGCCCCAGCGACAGCGCGGATATCGGGTCTTTCACAAGCCCGCCCGGACTCATAATCGCCGCCCCTTTCGGGTGCACCGCCATGGCTTCGGTGAACAAATTATTGAAGCTAAAGCCGACGTGCTTCATCACCATAAAGGCCATAAAACTGGCGCCGAACAGCAGCAGGACGGCTTTGATAATCTGTACCCACGTGGTGGCGAGCATGCCGCCAAACAGCACGTACATCACCATCAGCACACCCACCAGTACCACGGCGACGTGGTAGTTCAGGCCGAACAGCAATTCGATAAGTTTCCCTGCGCCCACCATCTGAGCGATCAAATACAGCGCTACCACCACCAGAGAGCCGCAGGCAGAGAGCATACGGATTGGCCCTTGCTTGAGGCGGTAGGACGCCACGTCGGCAAAGGTGTAGCGGCCGAGGTTACGCAGACGTTCGGCGATCAAGAACAGAATGATTGGCCAGCCGACGAGGAAACCGAGCGAGTAAATCAGACCATCGTAGCCGGAGGTATAAACCAGCGCGGAGATCCCAAGGAACGATGCCGCCGACATAAAGTCACCGGCAATCGCCAGCCCGTTCTGGAAACCGGTAATGTTGCCGCCCGCAGTGTAGTAATCATTACGGGAACGAACACGTTTTGACGCCCAGTAGGTGATGTAGAGCGTCAGGAGGACGAAAATCAGGAACATGATAATCGCCTGCCAGTTGGTCGGTTGGCGCTCGACGTGGCCGCTGATAGCGTCTGCGGCGTTGGCCGCGAAAGGAAGTGTGGCGGCGAGCGCCGTCAGGACTTTCTTCATGATGCTTTTACCTCGCGCAGTACGGCCTTGTTCAAACGGTCAAATTCGCTGTTCGCCCGCCAGACGTAAATACCGGTCAGGATAAAGGAGATAACGATAATGCCGATCCCAATAGGAATGCCGCGCGTGACGCTGGTACCCGCATGCAGCGGCGTGCCAAGCCAGCCTGGGGCAAAAGCGATGAGCAAGATGAAGCCGACGTAAACCACTAACATAATCAGCGATAAGAAGGTGGCAAGCCGTTGCCGTTTTTGAACCAGTTCCCTGAAATGCGCACTACCTTCTATCTGCTGACAAATTTGATCATTCATCACAGAGTCTCCAGAGGTATAGGTAAGGTTTTTTGTTATAGGGCTGTCTATTGCCGGAGGGCGACTGGCGTCTTATCCGGCCTACTTCGGTGGTGAACTGTAGGCCCGGTAAGCGAAGCGCTACCGGGCAACGTTGTTTTATGACGGCATGGCGATGGACTGCTTCTCTTCCAGCAGTTTATCCACCACACCCGGATCGGCGAGCGTTGAGGTATCGCCCAGGTTACTGGTATCGCCCGCGGCAATCTTGCGCAGAATACGGCGCATAATTTTGCCTGAACGGGTTTTCGGCAGGGAATCAGTCCAGTGCAGTACGTCCGGCGTCGCCAGCGGGCCAATCTCTTTGCGCACCCAGTTGCGAACTTCGGTGTACAGCGCAGGGGTTGGCTCTTCGCCGTGGTTCAGGGTGACGTAGGCGTAAATCGCCTGGCCTTTAATGTTGTGTGGGATACCGACAACTGCGGCTTCGGCAATCTTCGGATGCGATACCAGTGCCGATTCGATTTCTGCGGTCCCTAAGCGGTGACCGGAAACGTTCAGCACGTCATCGACACGACCGGTAATCCAGTAATAGCCGTCTTCATCCCGACGCGCGCCGTCGCCGCTGAAATACATATTCTGGAAGGTGGAAAAGTAGGTCTGTTCAAAGCGTTCGTGATCGCCAAACAGCGTACGTGCCTGCCCCGGCCAGGAGTCGGTGATCACCAAGTTGCCTTCGGTAGCGCCTTCCTGAGGATGACCTTCGTTATCCACCAGCGCAGGCTGCACGCCAAAGAATGGACGGCTGGCGGAACCGGCTTTCAGTTCGATAGCGCCCGGTAGCGGGGTGATCATAAAACCACCGGTTTCGGTTTGCCACCAGGTGTCCATTACCGGGCATTTTTCGTTGCCGATTTGACGCCAGTACCATTCCCACGCTTCCGGGTTAATCGGCTCACCGACGGAGCCCAGGATACGCAGGGAGGAACGATTGGTTCCGGCGGTGGCTTTATCGCCTTCCGCCATCAGCGCACGGATGGCCGTTGGCGCGGTGTAGAGAATGTTAACTTTATGTTTATCAACCACCTGACACATACGCGCAGGCGTTGGCCAGTTCGGTACGCCTTCAAACATCAGCGTGGTTGCGCCGCAGGCCAGCGGGCCGTACAGCAGGTAACTGTGACCGGTGACCCAGCCCACATCGGCAGTACACCAGTAGATGTCGCCTGGATGGTAGTCGAAAACATACTTAAAGGTGGTCGCGGCATACACCAGATAACCGCCAGTGGTGTGCAGTACGCCCTTAGGCTTGCCAGTGGAGCCGGAGGTATAAAGGATAAATAGCGGGTCTTCCGCATTCATCTCTTCCGGCTGATGCTGGTCGGAGGCTTGCTCTTGCAGGTCATGCCACCACAGGTCGCGGCCTTCCTGCCAGTCGATTTTTCCGCCGGTGCGCTTGAGGACAACCACGTTTTCGATGGTTTTGACGTTCGGGTTTTTCAGCGCATCGTCGACGTTTTTCTTCAGTGGAACGTTACGCCCGGCGCGCACGCCTTCGTCAGAGGTGATCACCAGACGGGAATTGGAGTCGATGATACGCCCGGCCACGGCTTCCGGGGAGAAGCCGCCAAAGATGACCGAATGGATTGCACCAATGCGGGCGCAGGCCAGCATGGCAACGGCCGCTTCTGGCACCATCGGCATATAGATCGCCACCACGTCGCCTTTCTTCACGCCCAGCGACAGCAGAGTATTGGCGAAACGGCAGACGTCGCGATGCAGTTCGCGATAGGTAATATGTTTGCTTTGGGTGGCGTCGTCGCCTTCCCAGATAATCGCCGTCTGATCGCCACGCTCTTGTAAGTGGCGATCAAGGCAGTTTGCCGCCAGGTTCAGGGTGCCATCTTCATACCATTTAATGGAGATGTTGCCAGGCGCAAAGGAGGTGTTTTTCACCTTGGTATAAGGTTGCATCCAGTCGAGGATTTTTCCCTCTTCACCCCAGAAGGCATCTGGTTGGGTGACCGACTGTTGGTATTTGGTCAGATATTGTTCCGGATTTATCAGGCAGTGTTCTGCAATATTTGCAGGAATAGAGTGTTTGTGAATTTGGCTCATGCTTTTTTTCTCCATGTAAGATGTTAATAATATGTCTCATAAAAGTTAATAACAGAGGGTGGAGAATCTTTGTTTACTATTTGCGCGGCAGATCACGCAATAGTGGAATTGTTCAAATAACGTTCATTTGATTCTTTGAACAGAAATAATTACGGGAAGGGATTTATAGAAAATGGCGGAAATTTTTTGTTTTTATAACAAAAACTTATAAATAATGACTGGTAGAAATTAGCGGGAATAAGGATTTTTGTGGTGAAAAGCCCTGATCTGAAAGGGTTGCACGAGATACCGTGCAAATGATACTGATATTGCGCGTTAAAAACCTCTAAAAGTAAACGCAACACAAATCACCCCCTTTCAAGTGGATACCATTCCCGTTCGGTATGGTATTTTTCATTGAGGAAGTCTGCAGTTATGAAAAAAACACGAATCAGCCTTGCATGGCAAATTCTGATTGCCCTTGTGCTAGGTATTATTCTGGGTAGTTATCTTCATTATCATAGCGATAGCCGTGACTGGTTGGTTTTGAATCTCCTGTCCCCCGCTGGTGATATTTTCATCCATCTGATTAAAATGATCGTCGTGCCGATTGTTATTTCAACGCTGGTCGTGGGAATAGCTGGCGTCGGTGACGCCAAACAGTTAGGCCGAATTGGTGCTAAAACCATTCTTTATTTCGAAGTGATCACCACGATAGCGATTATTATCGGTATTACCCTGGCGAATGTCTTCCAGCCTGGGTCAGGGATCGATATGTCGCAGCTGGCGACGGTGGATATTTCGAAATATCAAAGTACGACGGCGGAAGTACAGAGTCACGCTCATGGGTTGATGGGGACGATTCTGTCGCTGGTGCCAACCAATATCGTGGCGTCGATGGCTAAAGGCGACATGCTGCCGATTATCTTCTTCTCGGTGTTGTTCGGTCTGGGCCTCTCTTCGCTGCCCGCCACGCATCGTGAACCGCTGGTCACCGTGTTCCGTTCTATCTCTGAAACTATGTTTAAAGTGACCCACATGGTCATGCGCTATGCGCCGGTTGGTGTGTTTGCGCTGATCGCTGTGACGGTAGCGAATTTCGGTTTTGCCTCGCTGTGGCCGCTGGCGAAGCTGGTGCTGCTGGTTCACTTCGCGATTCTGTTCTTTGCGCTGGTGGTGCTAGGCATCGTGGCACGTATCTGCGGGCTGAGTATCTGGATCCTGATTCGCATCCTCAAAGACGAACTGATTCTGGCGTACTCCACCGCCAGCTCCGAGAGCGTGCTGCCGCGTATTATTGAGAAGATGGAAGCCTACGGCGCACCGGCGTCGATCACCAGCTTCGTGGTACCGACCGGCTACTCCTTTAACCTCGACGGTTCAACGCTGTATCAGAGTATTGCGGCGATCTTTATTGCGCAGCTGTACGGTATCGACCTGTCTATCTGGCAGGAAATCGTGCTGGTACTGACGCTGATGGTGACCTCGAAAGGGATTGCTGGCGTGCCGGGCGTCTCCTTCGTGGTGCTGCTGGCGACGTTGGGTAGCGTGGGTATTCCGCTGGAAGGTCTGGCGTTTATTGCCGGTGTTGACCGTATCCTCGATATGGCGCGTACCGCGCTGAACGTGGTGGGTAACGCGCTGGCGGTGTTGGTCATCTCTAAGTGGGAACACAAATTCGACCACAAAAAAGCGCGGGCGTATGAACGCGAAGTGTTGGGCAGGTTTGATAAAACCGCTGACCAATAAATAGATAGAAACAATAACGCCGGGCTTGCCCGGCGTTATTATTTTTGGGATTTGGTGACTATCCCGGCGGCGCTTCGCCGGGCTACCCCTCCGAGGGGACTGGCTGGTGCGCTGATGTGGCGACTGATATGCACCCTCTCCCTTTCAGGGAGAGGGTTGGGGTGAGGGTGCAACACAGTGCTAAAAGGCGAGTGTAACCCCTTACTCCGCACTCACCTTATCAAACTCTTCGCACCCGGTATCAAACCCTTCCGTACAGCTCAGGTTCAACCACTGTAGCGCTTTCTGTTTATTTGGCACGATAAAGCCTTTCTCGCCGTTCAAGAACATCATCCCGGCCCAGTACTCGGCGTAGCCGGTACGCGACAACGTGGAGCTGTTTTTGAAAGCATCCGTCGCTTTTTCATCATCTTCCTTTACCCCGACGCCGTTGGCGTAAATCAGCCCCATCAGCATTTGCGCATCAACCGCAAAATCGCTTTCGGCGTTCATGGAGGCCTGCTGGAGGAGGGTAATGGCTCGCGGATAGTCGGTCTCTCCCGACTGACTGTTAATCAGGATACGTGCCAGAATTACTTCCCCGGCCCGACTGCCGGCTTTCACGGCTTTTTCCGCCAGAATTTTGGCCGCAGGAAAATCGAGGTTTACCGGATTGGTAATTTTAATCTGCGCCAGCAGTGCATAGGCGTCAGCATCGCCGCCGTCAGCGGATTTCTGTGCCCAAAACTCTGCTTTACCCAAATCACGGGAGCTAAACCAGGTATCGGCCAGATAGTACTGCGCGCGAGCGTCGCCCGCTTCTGCGGCTTTCTGATACTGGCTGCCCGGCTCTTCCGCGTGTACGGATAAGGCAATCAACCAGAGTAATGCAAAAATTCGTTTCATCTTATTATGTGGGTAGTCGAGGAAGAGGGCAGTATAAAGAGAAAACGAGGATAAAAAAACGCCCCCGAAATGGGGGCGTTGAGACAGACGGCTAAGTAGCCCGGACGAGGTGCGTCAGCACCGACTCCGGGGCGTCCCCAGCGTCCGCTTAGCCCATCGCGCTTTCGCGCAGACTGGCCTTCAGCTTGCTGTACTCATCAATGACATACTGCTCGGCGGCCTGTTGATCGGCAATGCGTTCTACGTTCACAGCACAGTACTTGTACTCAGGTGTTTTGGTAATCGGGCTTAAGTTCTCGGTCACCAGCTCATTACATGCCCCAATCCACCACTGGTAGGTCATGTAAATCGCACCTTTGTTCGGACGATCGCTCACGGCGGCACGGGTGATGACACGGCCTTTGCGGGAATTCACCCACACCAGCGCTTCATCTTCAATACCTAAACGCGCGGCGTCGGCGGTGTTGATCTGGGCATAGCCCGGTTCATCCGCCAGTGCTGCCAGCGCCGCACAGTTACCGGTCATCGAACGGCAAGAGTAGTGGCCGACTTCGCGAACCGTCGACAGCACCATCGGGAACTCGTCGGTGAGTTTGTCGATAGGCGCAACCCAGTCGCAGGTAAAGAACTGCGCCAGACCGTTCGGAGTGTCGAACTTCTCTTTGAAGAGATAAGACGTCCCCTGGTCTTCGTCAGACTCATCGCGGCACGGCCACATCACATAGCCCAGTTCGCCCATTTTGTCGTAGGTGGCACCGTAGAAATCAGGGCACAGACCGCGCAACTCGTCCCAGATCTCCTGGGTGTTGTTGTAGTGCATCTGGTAGCCCATACGGGTGGCGATTTCACTGATAATCTGCCAGTCCGTTTTCAGGTCCCACTTCGGCTCAACGGCCTTAAAGAAGCGCTGGAAACCACGGTCAGCGGCGGTAAAGACGCCTTCATGCTCGCCCCACGACGTAGACGGTAAAATAACGTCTGCGGCGGCAGCGGTTTTGGTCATGAAGATATCCTGGACGATAACCAGTTCCAGATCTTCGAAGCCTTTACGCACTGCGGAAAGTTCAGCATCGGTCTGTAACGGATCTTCACCCATGATGTACGCCGCGCGCACTTCGCCATGCGCCGCACGGTGCGGCAGCTCGCTGATGCGATAGCCGGTGTGTGCTGGCAGGCTTTCTACGCCCCAAGCTTTTGCAAACTTCTCGCGGTTTTCCGGGAACTTCACGTACTGATAGCCCGGATAGGTGTCCGGCAGCGCGCCCATATCGCAAGCACCCTGAACGTTGTTCTGGCCGCGAACCGGGTTAACACCGACGCTTGGCTTACCGAGGTTGCCGGTCAGCATCGCGAGGCTGGTCAGTGAACGCACGGTTTCCACACCCTGGTAGAACTGGGTCACACCCATGCCCCACAGGATAGCCGCGCTTTTTGCCGCCGCATACATACGGGCTGCCTGACGGATTTCCTGCGCGCTCACGCCGGTAATCGCTTCGACAGACTCCGGCGTATAGCCTTCGACAATCTTACGGTACTCTTCATAACCTTCAGTACGCGCGGCAACGAACGCTTTGTCGTACAGGTTTTCTTCAATAATGACGTGGCCCATGGCGTTGAGCAGCGCGATATTCGAGCCGTTTTTCAACGCGATGTGCATGTCGGCAATGCGCGCAGTTTCAATCTTACGCGGATCGCAGACGATGATTTTCGCCCCGTTACGTTTAGCGTTAATGACGTGATTCGCCACGATAGGGTGGGAATCCGCCGGGTTGTACCCGAAAATAAACACTAAATCGGTGTTATCAATTTCGTTAATCGCATTACTCATTGCGCCGTTACCGACCGATTGGTGCAGACCTGCAACCGAAGGGCCGTGTCAGACGCGAGCGCAGCAGTCAACGTTATTGGTACCAATAACGGCGCGCGCAAATTTCTGCATTACATAGTTGGTTTCATTACCCGTTCCGCGTGAGGAACCGGTAGTCTGAATAGCATCAGGACCGTATTTCGCTTTGATCGCGCTCAGGCGGTCAGCAAC
Organism: Kluyvera intermedia; assembly: GCF_034424175.1. Taxonomy (NCBI): domain Bacteria; kingdom Pseudomonadati; phylum Pseudomonadota; class Gammaproteobacteria; order Enterobacterales; family Enterobacteriaceae; genus Kluyvera; species Kluyvera intermedia. The sequence continues at coordinate 4,348,976 of NZ_CP139986.1, read as the reverse complement.
GTAATTTAGCGCTTCATCCCAGGATACGGATTCCAGTTTGCCGCCGCGCTGGCGACGGATCATTGGGGTCTTAAGGCGTGGGGTCAGGATCTGGGTATCGTTAATGAAGTCCCAGCCATAATAGCCCTTCAGACACAGGGTACCCTGATTGGTTTTCCCCTGCGCCGCCTCAGCCCGGACGATTTTACCGTTATCGACCACCAGGTTAATTTTGCAACCTGATGCGCAATACGGGCAAACCGTGACGACTTTTTTCATCGGTCTCGCTCCAGTTAATCAAATCGCGCATACGCGCTGTCGCCCTTAGTATGCATCTTTTATGCCACTTTTTTATTGTGGGCATTCCCTGATATTACGGGTGAATTTTGGTCAAAACCCTGACGAAAAACAGGCTGTCGTCATATTTGACGTGTCGAAAGGAATAATGGGATGACATTTAAACGGTAGCTCGGCTTTGCTGCGATGCCGGGGTTTTGCACCGAGTTTCCCCGGCGGCGCATTCGCTTGGCCGGGCTACCGTCTCGTAGGCCTGAAAGCTGCGCGCCATCCGGCCTACTGGTGATAGCCGCCGCCCAACGATTTAATGAGCTGAATGCTTTGAATCACGCGCTGGCTGTCGAGCACCAGCAGCGACATCTGCTCGGCAAGCACCGGCAGTTGGGCTTCGGTGGCCTGAAGTCGGCTGCCGAGGCCACGTTTAAACGCGGCTTCGGCGGCGCTTTGGCTATAGCGCGTGGCGTCGACGCGTTCTGCCTGGAGGGCTCGTTCATCGTCCAGCGTTTGCAAACGAGTACCGTTAATCGCTACGTCACGCACCGCATTCAATACCGACTGGTTATAGCGCTCAATCAGCATGTTGCTGGTGGCACGGCTGTTTTTCAGATTGGCATTCAGGCGACCACCGTCGAACAGCGGCAGGCGTAAACCGGGAATGACGTTAATCTGGCGACTGGTGCTTTTAAACAACGTGTCGATGTGGATGGAGTCGAGGCCAAAGAAGACTTTCAGGTCAAAGCTTGGGTAGAACAGCGCGCGTGCGGCATCTACCTGATCCAGCGATGCTTGTACGTACCAGCGCATTGCTTGTAGATCCGGACGACGGGCCAGCAGGTTATAAGAAAGCGTAGCTGGAATGCCCGTTTGTACCTTCGGTAGCGCCACCGGTTTAATTTCTGGCATCCCATCTGCACCTGCGCCCATCAGCGCACGTAGCGACTCGCGCGTTTCTTTGATTTGCCCCTTCACGGCGGCTATCTGTTTATCGACCGCCAGTACCTGCGCGCGCGCGCCGTGGTACGGCACTTTCGCTTCCAGACCATGGGTGACTTTACTCTGATGCGCCTGCACGGCGTAATCAATCACCACGCGGGTTTGCTCAAGCAGACTCTGCATCTGGAAGCTTGCCTGCATACTGTAGTAAAGCTGCGCCACCCCGGTGGAGAGCGCCAGTTCTACCGCCGCGGTTTCCGCCAGTGCGGCGTTATGCGCGCCAATTGCCGCCTCGACCGCAGAGCGGTGCGCGCCCCATAAATCGAGATCCAGTCCAGCGACCAGGCCGACGGTGGCTTCAGTGTAATAGGGGCCGTCCATCCCTAAGCGTGGCGCATCCAGCGCATAAGGCCCGAGGAAGCCGTTGGCGGAGGCTCGTTGACGGTTGATCATCCCCAGTGCCGCCATCTGGAGCTTCGACCCGCCCTCCAGTAGTTCGGCCAGTGACTGGGCTTTCTCTTCGCGCAGCTTCGCTTCGGCAAGCGTGTGGGAACCGGACAAAGTTTTTTCAATCAGCGCGCTGAGCTGTGGATCGTTAAACTGCCGCCACCATTGCGCTTGTGGCCACCCCTGGCTGGCGAGGTGAATATCGCTCGCCAGCTTGATTTGTGCCGGTTGCAGCTGCGCGTGTGGCGCGGAATCATTGCGGATCAGCGCGCAGCCGGAGAGCGCCGTTGTGCTGCCGAGCAGGCCGCAGAGAATTAAGCGGGATAAGTTACGGGTCATTGAGATGTGGCTCCTTGCGCCTGTTCCCCGGCGGCAGTGTGGGCCGGATGATTCCAGTCGGGTAAACGGGCTATCTGCTGCATCACGCACTGCGCTTGTTCAGATAAGGTTGATGATGTGTCACGGTCAGACGGCGTGTTGTTGCTGGCAAGACCCGCCGCGTAGTGCTCAAGCGTCTCGGCGAGCGGGGGCTCCGGTTGGGTGAGGCCATCGCAGTGGTAGAGGATCTCGCGCCCGTGATGAATAACGCCATCGCTACGAGCCAGTAGCTGGCTGCGTTCATCATCATTGAGCTGAAGCTCCAGCGCCACGCGTTCGCGCATCTCTTCACAAGCGTTGAAAGCAGCGTGACAGCCAATGCGTAGCTGAAGGTAGGTTCGCTGCATGGCGGGATCGTGCTGAGGGAGACGCAGCAGTTTTCCAAGGGTACTCAGCGCGCCCGCCAGTTTCTGCGGCAGGGCCGAGGCTTCGCTTTCCGGCCAGATAAAGGTGTAGACCACTGCGGAAACGGCAGTACCGATCAGAATACCAACCGCACGATCGCGGATCTCAACCAGATCGTACACCGGGCCAAAAGCATTCTCGAGGGTGGCCAGCGCGAAGGTGACGATCATCTGTGTGCCGATATACGACGATCGCTCCGATCCGGTGGCGATCCACGCGCCCAGCAGAAGCAGCCGTGCCAGCACGCACAGCAGTTCAACAATATTATCTATCCACGGAATAACGAAAATAGTCATGAGAAGCGCCAGGACTGCGCCGCACACCGCGCCGCCAAAACGCAGCGCCATTTTTTGCCAGGATGCGCCAATGCTGGGGTTAGCGACGATAATGCAAGTCAGCATACAGGTATGAATGCCTTCCCAGTCGGTGCCGGAGTAGAAAACGTAGCAAATCATGCAGGCCAGCAGCGTTTTCAGGGCGTAGCGGATATAGACGGGATTGCTGAAAGCGTCCGGCACCATCGAAGGCTGTTTAGCGGCGGGGGCAGGCGGCGTATCCGGATCCATCTGCCCAAGCCGATGCAGGTGTTCACAGAGGTTTTCCAGCCCACACTCGCGGGCAGCGGCGCGCTCGTCGGCACTCAGTTGCCATGTGCTTTGCCAGGGTGTGGCGTCGGCAATCGCGTGTTGCAACGACGCAATTTCACGCTGGATTTTATGTACCAGTTCTGGATGCCGCGAGGCGGCGTCGGTGACGTAGCGATTCAGCGTAGTGTACAGATAGGTGACGGTCATGACGCAGGTTTGCCACCAGGCGCTGCGCGCTTTCCAGTCGGCATCATCTGCCATACAGAAAACATTGAGCTTTTGCAGCGCCAGCACTTCGCGTTCGACGTACTTTTCCGCCAGCGGTGTGGTAGTGGTGGTCAGATGGCTTAGCGCATCATCAAGCCTTGCGCACAGCGCATCCTGCATTTGCTTTCCGGCGCGGCTTGGGAACCAGAGTACACCGATTAACACCATCAGCAGCGAAGGATACAGCCCCACCACAATACACCACAGCGTGAGGCGAACGACGATTTCCGGATAATCAATCATCGCCGGGAAGGTTTGACCATAGACGGCGATAATAGCGACAGCGAAAAACAGCAGCCCCAGCTTGTAAGTACGCATCATAAACATACAGCCGAGGACGATCAGGCTGGCAATGATCATACGGATCAACGGGTAGCTGTAAGACCATTTATAGATCAGCACCATGCTGCCGATTTCCATCACCGTGGCAACCACAAACAGAATGGCGACAAATTTGGTGTAAAAGGCATTCGACTGTACGCCATAGAACAGCACCGCCAATGAGATCGCCATAAACGGGATCTCAAAGGTCATGGAGATAATCACCACCAGCAGACAGCCCACCCACAGCTGGAGGGTTTGTGGCACTCGCACGGGGCGTTTTTCGCTTAACTCCTCACGGAAAAACGCCAACAGCCTGACCAGCGGGAGCGGCAGGTAATTGAGCGCGTTCATTATTGCGACTCAAGCGTGGCAACCGCCGATGCGCCGATACGGAACATGTCGGCATCCGGTTTATCGACCACAATTTTTACCGGGAAACGCTGAGCGACACGCACCCAGTTAATCGAACGTGAGACACGCGGCAGGCCGCCAAGCACCATGCCGCCATCGTCCGGCAGCACGCCGTAGCCGATAGAATCGACTTTGCCGTTAAAGGTTTTGCCGCTGTCGCTCATCAGATGAAGGGTAACAGGGGTCCCGGCGTGGATATTTTTCAGCTCGGTTTCGCGGAAATTGGCAATAACGTACCAGTGACGGGTATCAATCAGGGTAAAGATCGGCTTCATCGCGGAAGCAAACTGGCCAATGGAGGTTTTTAGCGACACCACGCGACCGTCGAACGGCGCGCGCACCGTTGCCATTTCAAGATGCAGTCGGGTCAGGGCGATATCGGCCTGGATAGCGACGCGCTGAGCGACCAGCGCATCTACGCCGCTAACGGCAGTGGCGGCCTGTTGTGCCTGCAACAATGCCGCGTTGAGATCGGCTTCACTGGCGCGCTGTGCGGTGCGGGCACGATCAACGTCTTCCGCCGAGACAAATCCCTGCGAGAGCAGCGGGGCCGTGCGGTTTAACGTACTGCTGGCCTGTTTGGCGGCGGCGCGGGCTTTGGCGACGGTGGCTTCAACGGAATTCGCAGCCAGTTTTTGCGCATCCACGGTACGTTGGGTCAGCATGATCTGTTGATCGAGGGCAGTCAGCATCGCCTGGGCTTTCGCAAGATTCGCCTCATATGGGCGAGGGTCGATACGGAACAGCAGGTCACCTTGCTTCACCTGTTGGTTATCGGTGACGGCCAGTTCAATTATGCGTCCACTGACTTCCGGGACGACATCAATGGTGTCGGCAGATGCATAGGCATCGCTGGTGGACGGGGCGCTATCGACACGCCAGATGACAAATATCATCACCACAAGGGCAAGAATAACCAGAGCCAGGGCGGGCACTTTGTTACGAGGAGCTTTTTTCTGCGAGCTTTCCATGGGCGCATCTCAATGTGAGTTAAAAAAATACCAGCCAGAACAGCATGGAGTAGAGTGCAAAGAGGGCGGTATAAATAACCCCTGCAAATGACGGCGATGTATATTTTCGCAGGATCACCCGCCGGGTGATGAGCGTCAGAATGACGCCGGCAATCATGCAGAAAAGCCAGCTAGGGTAATAAGCGCCAATAACGGGGATCGCCGGGGGCAGTGAGCACCCGGTGAGAGACGCGGCGAGTAGCAGACCGCTAATTTTTTTTAGCTGCATCACAAACCTGGATTTAATTATTTGCATATTAAAATACATCCTGTGTATTGCGAACAATATCCGGGTGAATGTAAAAGAGAATAAGGAGTACCAGTATGGCTATTTTTGTTGATGAGAAAAATAGCGTTGTGAAGAAACCGCATTCATAACTTATTTGTTTATTTTATTTTAAGCATTGGGTTATCAATTATATGAATGTGATCGTGAGTGTTAATTAAAATAAAAATTAAGAGATCTGTAATAGGTTTTGGTTTATTTCCTGATTTTATGGGGGGTAAATTTTTATAATGATAATATCAATGAATAATATTTAGATAACACATATAGTGAACGTGCGTGTTTTGCACATTCTGAATTGAGATTCCTCCGCTACACGACTTAGACTCGCTCGCCTAACCTACAGCCAGCCCCCTTGATGAGACTGGCTCTATGAAACGTTATCTGAGTGCTTTTATTTTCGGTGTTGTATCGCTGACCAGCCAGCTAGCCCATGCGGACATTATCGACGACGCGATCGGCAATATTCAGCAGGCGGTCAACGACGCCTATAACCCAGGCAACGATCGTGAGGATAACGATCGTTCGTGGGACGATCGCGGCAGTTCGCCAAGCAGCCAGCAATATAACGACAGACGCCGTCAGTTAGACGATCGCCGTCGACAGATTGATGACCGTCAGCGTCAGCTCGATCAGGAGCGTCGTCAAATTGAAGATGAAGAACGCAGGCTGGAAGAGGATTACGACCGCTAATCCAGCGTAATTTCTAGCCCGTCATAGCCCGCTTCGATTCCTGCGGGGAGCAGGTGATGCATCATCCATTCATCAAACTGGTGGCTGATGTGGGTCAGAATCACTCGGGGGCAGCGGATTCGTTCGTTTAGCGCCTGAATGGTGGCTAAATCACTGTGGTTACGCGGAGTATGTTCTTGCGGGGCATGGCTGCAATCAATCACCATCACCTGCGGGCGATTGCTGCTTAAAAAGGTGAGCGTTTTTTCCGGCAACCCGGCGGTGTCGGAAAGCCACGCGACGCGGCTGTGCGGCGTCTCCAGCAGATAACCGAAGGTCAGTTTTGAATGTTGCAGCGGTACGGGCGTTACCTGCAATCCCTGCAAATCAAAAACCACAAACGGTTCAACGGTGTGGCTGAAATCCAGCAGGCCGGGATGTTTGAATAGATCGTCACAACCTTGCTCATCCGGTGGGCCGTAGACCGGCACCTTTTCGCCCACGCCCCAGCGTAGCGGAAACAGCCCTTGTACATGATCCATATGATAATGCGTGAGCAAAAACTGCTGGAAAGAGCCGGCAGGCCAGCGCTCAGTGAGATCGTGCAGCCCTGCATCAAGCAGCGTAACGGCATCATTGAATTTGACCACACCGCTACAGGCCTGACGGCGAAACTGCGGCGCCCGCCTGGCACGTGTGCAGGCGGGGCAGTGGCATCCCCAGGCGGGGACACCCTGTGCGCCGCCGGTACCGCTAAGCGTGAGGGTTAAGCTCATAGTGCTTTGGTAAAGCGGACGTGGCTGGGCGCGTAGCCTTCGCGCTGATAGAAACGGTGGGCATCAAGCCGTTTGGTGCTGGTCGACAGTTCGGTCATCTCGGCTCCCGCTTCACGCGCCGTCTCTTCCGCCCATGCCAGCAGCAAGCTACCGACTTTTGATCCGCGAGCCTTTGGCATCACCACCAGTTCCTGAATCTCGCCTATCCAGTTGGCGTGATGCAGATGAAACTGCAAATGCAGGCTTATCATGCCAACAACATACCCCTCCAGCAGCGCCAACTGATAATGCAGATTCTTGTCCTGCAGATTGGCAGCGAAGCCGGTGTAAAAGGCATCGCGGTCGAATTCGGCCTGTTTTAACTCGCACATTAACGCGTAGACGTCGTCGACGTCTTCAAAGGTGGCATGGCGCAGTTCACGCTCAGGCATGGCTTTTCTCCTTTCGTCCCATCAGGGCCAGCAGTGTATCCACCGACTGTAGCAGACTTCCGTCGTTATTGAGCGTGTGGCACTCCGTTGGCGTGTAGCGTGCGGCACGTTCCAGACGAGCGGCGATCTCGACGCCGTTTTCACGGCCGCGAGTCTGCAAGCGCTCGCGCAAAATCCCGGGCGACACCTGTAAACAGACCGGCAGCAGCGCCTCAGCGTAGCGGGCTTTTGCCTGCTGCAGATGGGCGCGGGAGCCGTTAACCACCACGTCGAAGCCGCCGTGCAGCCAGAGGTCAATCTCCACGCCCACGCCGTAGTACAGCCCGTTGGCGTGCCAGCTTAACGCCAGCAGATTGCGCCCGGCACGGGTGAAAAACTCCTGCTCACTCAGAGCGATATGGTTTTCACAGCCAGCGGTGGCCGGACGGGTGATATAGCGATGCGCGACCAGCAGATCGCTGTGTTCCTGCAGGCGGAGTACCTCCAGCAGGCTATCTTTCCCGGAGCCTGACGGCCCCATTAACCAGACAAGTTTTCCCCTCATCAGAACACCCTTTTTCCCTGACGCCAGACGTGGTCGATATGAACGTGATCGCCTTTGCGGTGCGCCAGCACCAGGTCGGCCCGTTTGCCCTCACCAATCACCCCACGGTCGTGCAGACTCAGCGCCCGTGCCGGGTTTCGCGTCACCAGATTCACCGCCTGTGACAGCGTAAAAGCATTGTTCTCGTCATCTGCCACGCGGAACGCGGCATCCAGCAAGCTGGCTGGGTAGTAGTCGGAAGAGAGAATATCCAGCAGCCCCAGTTCGGCGAGTTGATGCGCCGCCACGTTGCCGGAGTGCGAGCCGCCACGCACGATATTGGGCGCGCCCATCAGCACGTTCATGCCGTGGCGACGCGAGGCTTCTGCGGCTTCAAAGGTGGTGGGGAACTCGGCAATCACGCTGCCTAAGAGATGTGATTCAACCACGTGATCGTGCGTGGCATCATCGTGGCTGGCGAGCGCGATTTGCCGCTCGCGGCACAGCCCTGCTATGGCGGTACGGTTGGGCTGAGACCAGCGTGCTGCAAGCTGAAGCTGTTCTGCTTCATACTGCTGCATCTGTGCATCGGTAAGTGAGTACTTACCTTGATAATATTCCCGGTACTTCTCGCGGTTGGCGAACTGACGCTGGCCCGGCGAATGATCCATCAATGATACCAGCGACACCGGGTCGCGGCTGACCAGTTTTTCAAACAGCGGCAGCGTGGTGTGGTGCGGAAGTTCGCAACGCAGATGCAGGCGGTGTTCGGCGCGGTTGAGTCCGCGCTTTTGCGTCTCTTCCACGGCGTTAATCATCTTCTCCAGATTTTCCAGACGGTCGCCGCCATCGCGCACATCGCCAATCGCCACCGCATCCAGCACGGTGGTGATACCGCTGGCGACCATCAGCGCGTCGTGGCTGCTCATCGCCGAATGGGCAGGCCAGTCAACCTTTGGACGCGGGGTGAAGAATTTATCCAGATTATCGGTATGCAGCTCAATCAGCCCCGGCAGCAGCCAGCCGCCTTCGCCGTCCATTGCTTGTGGAAGGCGACTCTGACTGTCGGCAAAGGCACGGATTTCACCGTCCTGCACCTCAAGCGAGCCATGAACCACATCGTTATCGAGCACCAGTTTGACGTTATTGATAATCATGCAGGAATACCCATTGGATGAAGGCGGTCGGCGACCTGGTTGCGGACGACTTCGTCGTGAAAAATGCCGACGATGGCCGCACCGTGGGCTTTGGCTTCGTTAATCAGACTGACAACCGCCGCGCTGTTTTTGGCATCCAGCGAGGCAGTGGGTTCGTCGAGCAGCAAAATCGGGTAGTCGACGATAAAGCCACGGGCGATGTTGACGCGCTGTTGTTCGCCGCCGGAAAAGGTTGATGGGGCAAGGTGCCATAAATGTTCAGGGACATTCAGGCGGGTCAGCAGCCTGGCGGCTTTGGCGGCACAGGCTTCACGCGGTACGCCGGTGTTGAGCAGCGGCTGCATCACCACGTCGAGCGTGGAAATGCGCGGGATGACGCGCAGGAACTGACTCACCCAGCCGACGGTGGTTTTGCGCACTTCCACCACTTTGCGCGCCGGGGCGCAGACTAAATCCACCCATTCGCCGCCGTGTTTAATGTGGATATGCCCTTCGTCCGGCAGATAGTTGGCGTACAGCGAGCGCAGCAGGGTGGATTTCCCACTGCCTGAGTGGCCGTGCAGCACCACGCATTCACCGGCCTTGACCGTAAGCGAGGCATCGCGCAGTACCGGGAGCTGGACGCCGTTTTGTTGGTGCAGAACGAAGGTTTTACTGACGTTTTCAACGCGGATCACGTTCATTTTTTGCCTCTTTAAGCATTTGTGCTTCCCCGGCGGCGCTGCGCTTGGCCGGGCTACTCCGAATCTGTAGCCCGGCCAAGCGCAGCGCCGCCGGGAACGGCACGAGGGTTAATTCTGCAACACCGACGACACCAACAACTGCGTGTACGGATGATGCGGATCGTCGAGTACCCGGTCGGTTAACCCACTTTCCACCACCTGACCTTGCTTCATCACCAGCAACCGGTCAGCTAGCAGGCGCGCGACGCCCAAATCATGGGTGACAATCACCACCGCCAGGTTCAGCTCCACCACCAGGCTGCGCAGCAGGTCGAGCAGGCGTGCCTGCACCGACACGTCCAGCCCGCCGGTTGGCTCGTCCATAAACACCAGCTTCGGATGGGTCACCAGGTTGCGGGCAATCTGCAAACGCTGCTGCATTCCGCCGGAGAATGTGGTCGGCAGGTCATCAATACGCGAGGCTGGAATTTCGACCTCTTCCAGCCAGCGCTGGGCGGTAGCGCGAATATCACCATAGTGCCGCGCGCCGGTCGCCATCAGCCGTTCGCCGATATTACCGCCCGCAGACACCTGACGGCGCAGGCCGTCCATTGGATGCTGATGCACCACGCCCCATTCGGTGCGTAACAGGCGACGACGCTCGGCCTCGCTCATGGCATACAGCGAACTGTCCTGATAGCGGATTACGCCTTCCTGCGGCGTCAGCCGTGCGGAAATAGACTTCAGCAACGTGGTTTTGCCGGAACCGGACTCGCCCACGATCCCCAGCACCTCGCCCGGCCACAAATCAAAGGAGACATCGCTAAACCCCTTCCCCGGCGCATACAGATGGGTCAGGCGGTCAACGGAGAGTAATGGTTGAGTCATGCTTTTTTTGCCTCGCTCTGTTGGCGGCAGTAGTCGGTATCGGAGCAGACAAACATCCGGTTGCCGCTATCATCCAGTACCACTTCATCAAGATAGCTATGGGTCGATCCGCAGATGGCGCACGGCTCGTCCCAGCGCTGCACGGTAAACGGATGGTCGTCGAAATCGAGACTCTCTACGCGGGTATACGGCGGTACGGCGTAGATGCGTTTTTCGCGCCCGGCGCCAAACAACTGAAGCGCGGGCATCATGTCCATCTTCGGGTTATCAAATTTCGGGATCGGCGACGGGTCCATCACATAGCGGTCGTTGACCTTCACCGGATAGGCGTAGGTGGTGGCGATATGGCCGAAGCGGGCGATATCTTCATACAGCTTCACCTGCATCACGCCGTACTCTTCCAGCGCGTGCATGGTGCGGGTTTCGGTTTCACGCGGCTCGATAAAGCGCAGCGGTTCAGGGATCGGTACCTGGAAGATAAGGATCTGATCCTCAACCAGCGGTGTTTCCGGGATCCGATGGCGGGTCTGAATAAGCGTCGCGTCACAGGTCGCGTCGGTGGTGTGAACGCCGGTCACGCGCTGGAAGAAGTTGCGGATCGACACGGCGTTGGTGGTGTCATCCGCGCCCTGATCGATGACTTTCAGCACGTCAGATTCGCCGATCACGCTAGCAGTTAGTTGGATCCCACCGGTGCCCCAGCCGTAAGGCATCGGCATTTCACGGCCGCCGAACGGCACCTGATAGCCGGGGATCGCCACCGCTTTCATGATCGCGCGACGAATCATGCGCTTGGTCTGCTCATCAAGATAGGCAAAGTTATAGCCGCTGAGATTAGCCATGGTTCTGCTCCCGTTGCAGGCGTTTTAACAGTTCCAGTTCGGCCTGGAAATCGACGTAGTGAGGGAGTTTGAGGTGCGAGACAAAGCCTGCGGCCTCAACGTTGTCAGCGTGCGCCAGCACGAACTCTTCATCCTGTGCCGGGCCGATAGCATGCTCGCCGTATTCCGGGGCCTGTAACGCGCGGTCGATCAACGCCATCGCCATCGCTTTGCGCTCGCTCATGCCGAACACCAGGCCGTAGCCACGGGTGAAGTGCGGCGGTGCGTCCGCGGGGTCGACGAAACCGTTGACCATTTCGCACTCGGTCATCAGCAGTTCGCCGACGTTCACCGCAAAACCCAGCTCCTCAGGCACAATTTCCACGTCGAGATAGCCACTGCGAATTTCCCCGGCAAACGGGTGATTACGTCCGTAGCCGCGCTGGGTGGAGTAGGCCAGCGCCAGCAGATAGCCCTCATCGCCGCGCATTAGCTGTTGCAAGCGGGACGAGCGTGAGCACGGGTAAACCGGTGGCGTGCGGGTAATGTCGTCAGGCAGGGTGCCGTGGTAGGCTTCGGCGTTTGCCAGACCCTGATTTTCCAGCAAGCTGAACACATGCGGCGCGGGCGCGTGCTCGCCGTCTTCGGTTTTCAGCGCTGGGGCTTCACCGTTTGCCAGCAGTGTGAAATCCAGCAGACGGTGAGTGTAATCGTAGGTGGGGCCAAGCAGTTGCCCGCCAGGCACATCTTTGTAGACCGCAGAGATACGCCGCTCAAGGCGCATTTTACGGGTGTCGAGCGGCTCGCTTACCGCCAGCTTTGGCAGCGTGGTACGGTAGGCGCGCAGCAGAAAAATAGCTTCGACGTTATCGCCGCTGGCCTGCTTTAACGCCAGTGCCGCCAGTTCGCGGTCGGCAATGCCGCCTTCGGTCATCACCCGGTCAACTGCCAGATTCAGCTGGTTTTCTATCTGGGCGACGGAGAGTTCCGGTAGCGCGGTATCGCCCCGGCGTCGGCTTTCCTGGAGCTGGTGAGCGGCTTCAATCGCCTTCTCGCCCCCTTTGACGGCAACGTACATATCAGCAAACCTCTACGTGAGTGGTGCGCGGAATGGCTAACAGCCGCTCGCCGCAGGTGAGGATCAGATCGACACCGAGCGGGAACGGGTGCGGGCGTTCGGTCAATTCATGCAGGATGCAGTCCGGTAGCTGCGGGGCGATCATCCGTTCCTCGGCGATGCCCGCACCGGTCAGACGCAACATGCGGCCACCGCTGAGGCTGGCGACCTGGACTATCAGCGTGGCGCTGGTTTCCGGCGCAACGGCGCTGCCGGCGCACAGCGCGTCGAGTTGCTCACGGCTGATGGTGTCATTGGATACTGCGAAAGTGGCCTGCTGCGGCTGTTCCACCAGCGGTGCGTTGGTGTGAAAACGCAGGCTCTGGCTGACGATATCGTTATGCAGCGCGCCTGCCAGCCACACCGGCGTGTCGTTATCGGCGAGCGTCAGCAGCACGCTGGTGGTGGCGACGTTCAGCGGCTGCCAGCCATGTTTGAGTTGATGCAGTGCGACAATCACGCCCGGCTCGCTCATCGCTTTTAACAGGCGACGAAAGCTGTGCTGGGCATCCTGCACGGGAAATGAAAAAGCGGTTTCCAGGGTCATGCGTTATCTCCGCGAACCAGCGTAAAGAAGTCGACCCGGCTGGCGTTGATTTCAGCCTGACGCGCGGCAATGCGTGCCGTGCGGTCGGCTTCCAGCGGGGTAATCAGGGTTTCAAGTAAGGTTTGATAGTGAGTCGGCTGCTGGAGTAGGGCATCGAGCAGCGCGCAGCGTTCGGCATGCGATTTGTCGCGTCCGAGGATCCAGCTGTAGCCCAGCGTGCCGTCGCCGAGGCGCACGGCAGCGCGGGTCAAGGTGGCGTCACCGGCAAAAAAACGATCGCCAATGCCGCCCATTCGGCCCTGAAGCTGAGCCAGTCCGGTTTCTGGCGCACGAATGACGTCGTATTCGGCGGTGATATTCAGGGCGACCATTTTTTCTGCGAGGCTTGCGGGATCGCTATGGGACAGCACCGACATCCAGTGCTGACGGTGAGCAATAGTGGCGTGCATTCAGTGCTCCATAATAAATTCAATCATGTCGGCGCGAGTCAGGCTGACGGAGTACTCCATCACCTGATCATCGCCTTCACGGTGGTTCAGGGTGCGCACGCACAGAAGCGGCGCCATGTTGGGGATTTCCAGCCGCTGGCTCTCTTTGGCCTGCGCCCGGCGTGCGCTGATACGGGTCTGGCTGCGTTTGAGCGCAATACCGGACTGTTCGCGCAGGAAGTCATGCAGTGAACCGCTGCTGAAACTTTGCAGTTGCGGCCACAGGGTGAGGTCAGCAAAGTAGTGGTCGATAAGGCACAGCGCCACGCCGTTGACCCGGCGCAGGGTGCGCAGGTGGATAACGTTGTCGCCCTCGGTAATCCCCAGCGCGTCGGCGATATGCCCGGAGGCCGGACGCAGCACCGACAGCAGCTTCTCGCTGGTGGGATGGCTGCCCTGATCGAGCAGGTTCTGGCTAAAGCGTGCCTGTGCATTGAGCGGGTAGTCGAACGGGCGCATCAGCACCAGTACGCCGATGCCTTGACGGCGCTGCACCCAGCCTTTTTCGACCAACTGGTCGATAGCGCGGCGCAGGGTGTGACGGTTCACTTCAAAGCGCGCCGCCAGCTGATGCTCGGCGGGCAGATAGTCGCCGCAGCGGTAGTTCTGACGCAGCTCTTGTTCCAGGTGAGCGGCAATCTCTTGATAACGTGTGGGATAACTGGTCGGATGTGTAGACAGGTGCATAGTCAACAAGACCTCGCTAATCAGATAAAGTGCTTACGCAAACGCTGTGATAGAAAATCCAGCAGGCTGACGGTGACGATGATAAGCACCATCAATGCGCAGGTTTGCTGGAATTGAAAGCCGCGAATCGCTTCCCATAACGTCACGCCAATCCCGCCTGCGCCCACCATGCCGACCACCGTGGCGGAGCGGACGTTGGACTCAAAACGGTACAGCGAATAGGAGATTAAAAGCGGCATCACCTGCGGCAGGACGCCGTAGATAATTTCTTCAATTTTGTTGGCGCCGGTGGCGCGAATCCCTTCAACCGGGCCGGGTTCAATGGCTTCTACTGCTTCAGACAGCAGCTTAGACAGTACCCCGGTGGTATGGATGAACAGCGCCATCACCCCGGCGAATGGGCCTAAACCGACGGCGACGACGAACAGCATGGCGAAAACCATTTCGTTAATGGCGCGGCAGGCGTCCATCAGGCGGCGCATCGGTTGGTAAACCCACCACGGCACCAGATTTTCGGCGCTCATCAGGCCAAAGGGAATGGAGAGAACGACGGCGAGAGCAGTACCCCAGACGGCGATTTGCAGGGTTACGGCCATCTCTTTGAGGTAGTCCTGCCACTGGCTAAAGTCCGGCGGGAAGAAGTCGGCGGCGAAGGTCGCCATGTTGCCCGCGTCGGTGAACAGGGTTACCGGATTCATTTCCGCCCCTTCCCAGGAGACGACGAGCACCGCGAGCAGGATGGCCCAGCTGATCAGCGAGAACCAGCTGCGCTTGGGTGGGGGAACGGTAATGGTATGTTGCATGGTTTGGCTCCGTGGTTCCTGAGTTCCCTCTCCTCTATGGGGAGAGGGTTAGAGTGAGGGGGCGGCTCCGTGCCGATTTTCCCTCACCCCGGCCCTCTCCCAGAGGGAGAGGGGGAAAAGATCACTGCACTGCTTTGGTTCCTGAGTTCCCTCTCCCTTATGGGGAGAGGGTTAGGGTGAGGGGGCGGCTCCGTACCGATTTTCCCTCACCCCGGCCCTCTCCCAGAGGGAGAGGGGGAATGATCACTGCACTGCTTTGGTTCCTGAGTTCCCTCTCCCTTATGGGGAGAGGGTTAGGGTGAGGGGGCGGCTCCGTACCGATTTTCCCTCACCCCGGCCCTCTCCCAGAGGGAGAGGGGGGAAAAGATCACTGCACTGCTTTGCTCACGGACGTCATCGCACCAATCGCCGCCGTCGTGCGGTCAAGGTCGTTCAACCGCGCCTGGATATCGGCGGTCTTCGTGGCCTTTTCGCCCTCGTTCAGCGTGCTGTTGCCCTTCACCGTCTGCATCTCTTTAAACAGCGTCAGCTGACGAATCGGCAGCAACTGCAGGTCGCTGGAGGCGCGGAACGGTGCCCAGCCCAAACGTTCCAGCACCGCTTTTTCTTCCGGCGTTTTGCCGTAGCCCATAAAGAATTTGTAGATCTTGTCCTTGGTCTCTTCGGACAGATTCTTACGCCACACAATCGGGTCGCCCGGGATCAGAGGGGATTTCCAGATAACCTTCAGCGCTTTCAATTTCTCTGGTGCGGAAGTCTTCAGCTTGTCGAGGTTTTCGGTGTTATTGGTCGCCACATCGACCTGCTTATTAGCAACCGCCAGCGCGTTGGTTTCGTGACTGGCGTTGACCGTGCGTTTGAAGTCGCTGGCGGAGATATTGTTTTTGGCGAAGACGTAGTAACCCGGGACGAGGAAACCTGAGGTGGAGTTCGGGTCGCCGTTGCCGAAAGTGAGTTCTTTGCGTTTGGCGAGCAGGTCGTTAAGGTTATTGATTGGGCTGTCTTTGTTGACGATCAGCACACTCCAGTAACCCGGGGAGCCGTCGGCGGCGACGGTCTGGGCAAACACCTGGCCGTTAGCACGATCCACCGCTTCCATCGCCGAGAGGTTGCCGTACCAGGCGATATCCACTTTATTAAAACGCATGCCCTGGATGATCCCGGCATAGTCTGGCGCGAAGAAGGCGTTAACCTTTACACCCAGCGACTTTTCCATGTCCTTCAGGAACGGTTCCCATTGCGGCTTTAAATTCTGCTGTGATTCCGTCGAAATAATGCCGAAGTTCAGCGCTTTTTCCTGCTCTTCGGCGTGTGCCGGGGCAAACAGGGTGCTGAGGCTAAACAGGCTGGTAAAGGCCAGCGCGGCAACCGTTTTATAGCTCATTTCCATTCCTCAATCGTGGGGAGTCAGGCAGCCTGCGCGTTCTCTTCGACGCGGTTAATGCTGCGGTAGAGATGGTCAAAACGTTCGTTATCAAACTGTTGGCTGCTACCGTCGTAGAACACATGTCCCTGACGCAGCGCGACGATGCGTTCGCAGTAGCGCAGCGCATAGTCGACCTGGTGCAGCGTCACCACCACGGTGATGCCATCGGTCTGGTTGATGTCGCGCAGGGTGTCCATCACGATGCGCGCTGATTCCGGGTCCAGTGAGGCAATCGGTTCATCGGCCAGAATCACCTTCGCCTGCTGCATCAGCGCCCGGGCAATTGCCACGCGCTGCTGCTGGCCGCCGGAGAGAGTTGAAACACGCTGGTGGGCCATGTGTGCCATACCCACGCGGGTCAATGCCTGCAATGCTCGCTGCTTTTGCTCGCGGCTGAACCAGTTAAAACAGGTACGCCAGAACGGCGTGCTGCCGAGCGCGCCAATCAACACGTTCTCCAGCACGCTCAGGCGGTTGACCAGGTTGAACTGCTGGAAGATGTAGCCAGTGTGGGCGCGGCTTTTGCGAATATCGCGTGCCAGACGGCCTGCCTTTTGCACCGTCTTGCCCAATAACTCGACGTGGCACTCCGGCGTTTTATCGCCAACAATCAGGCCGCTCAGATGGCGTAAGAGGGTGGATTTGCCAGAACCGGACGGCCCAAGCAGAGCGACCATCTCACCGGCGTGTACGTTCAGGTCGATGGCGTGCAGCACCTGATGCTGATTGAACGTCTTGTTGAGCTTTTCAACGCGAATGATCGTTTGCATGCTGGAACCCCTTCAAAAAAGTGGCTCCATCGTGGCGAAGTAGTGTGACGTTTGGGTTAACGGAACATGACTGGGCGATGAATAATTGGCGGGGTTTCGATGACAAGACGGGAGGCCGTGCCTCCCGTGGGATTAGAGCGTTGGCTCCTGCTGTTTGACGACGTTAATCATCCACGGCACGCCGTACCGGTCGACCACGCGACCAAAGCCGTGCGCCCAGAAGGTTTCCTGCCAGGGCATCTCCACCTTGCCGTTGGCAGCAAGGTTATCGAACCACCGTTTGCCTTCTTTGACGTCCTGGGTGTCGAGCACCAGGGTGAAACCGGTGTAGTGGAGGTCATTTTTTGAGACGGAATCGCTCATCATGATGTCGCTGCCGGCAATCGACACGTTGGCGTGGGCGATAGCGCTGTCGGGGAATTTGAGGCCGGACGGGCAGCCACCTTCATCATCCATGGCGGAGGGGGGCATTTCGCCGAAGGTCATTTTGTAGCGTAGCTCCGCGCCCAACGCCTGTTGGTAGTAGGCGATAGCGTCGGCGCAGTTGCCGGAAAAAGCGAGATACGGACTTAATGGCATGATCGTTACCTCAGGTAAGGATAGCCCAGTAAGTGTAGTGCGAGTTGGTTCAGGGGGCGAAGCGGGGCGGGGGGATTGCCGGATGGCGATGCTGCGCATCTTATCCGGCCTACAACGAACTGTGCACCCTGTAGGCCGGATAAGCTAAGCGCCATCCGGCAATACAGTACCGCACAGAAATCAGTTCTTTTTCACAAACTCAGATTTCAGCTTCATCTGGCCGAAACCGTCGATTTTGCAATCGATGTTGTGATCGCCTTCCACCAGACGGATATTCTTCACTTTGGTGCCGATTTTCAGCATTGAAGAGCTGCCTTTGACCTTCAGGTCTTTAATCACGGTCACGCTGTCGCCATCGACCAGCAGGTTGCCGTTGGCATCTTTGACAATCAGCTCGTCACTGTCGGCTGCGGGTTCAGCATCATTCCACTCGTGTGCGCATTCCGGGCAGATAAACATGCCGTTGTCTTCATAGGTGTATTCGGAGTTGCATTGTGGGCAATGGGGTAATGACATGGGATATCCTTAAAAGTGCAGTGCGAAAGGCAAGGGCCTGTAAAACGGCAAATCGCCGAAAATGGCCCTAATGATACAACAAAACCCTGCATTTGTCGGTGTTATCCGGAGTTTGGTTGACGAATGGTCAGAAAACGAGGGGATGTTTTCCCCTCTCCCTTGCAGGGGGAGGGCCGGGGTGAGGGTACAGCGTGCATATCTCCCCTCACCCTAACCCTCTCCCCATAGGGGCGAGGGGACAGATTAGTGATGCGCGGGCTGTTGAGCGCTTTCTGTTTTATTTTCAGCTGATTGCGGCTTGCCGTAACGTTTGGCGTACAGCGCGGTAATAATCGGCACCAGAATCGCCGTAACAATCACGCTGGCGGCAACCAATGCCGTGGCTGACGCGGCAACTGGGGCGAATGACGGGTTAATCTGCGCAATAATCACCGGGTTCGCCACGGCAGCACCGGCGGCGGAGGAGGCAGCAACACCAGCGGTACCATTACCGCCACCAATCACGCGGTCGGCGATAATCAGTGGGATACCGGTGATGATGATCACCGCCACGCCCAGTACGATACCCAGCAGGCCGGTGTCGAGGATGACGTTCAGATTAATCGTGTTACCCAGCGCGAAACCGAAGAACGGAATCAGCACCGGCGTAGCTTTGCTGAAGAAAGAACGCAGGTCGTGGTCGAGGTTGCCCAGCGCAAAACCAATCAGGAATGGCAGCACGGCACCAATAAAGTGGTGCGGCTCAAACGATGCCAGGCCTGCGGAACCGAGGATAACCATGGTCATCAGCGGGCCAGATTCCAGAGACATCAGCACGAACGCACCAGACTCTTCTTTAGTGCCGTATTGATTCATCAGGCTGGCATACAGCCCACCGTTGGTCATATCCATCGCAGAAACGATAGCCAGAACCGACAGCCCGGCAAAGAATCCGGTCTGGATCCCGGTGTCTGGAATAAACATCGCAGCAATCATTGCCACGACCCACGCCACCGCAATTTTGGTCAGTACCAGTGCGCCAGATTTGCGTAATACCGTACCGGTGGCACGTAAATCAATGGATGCCCCAATACAGAAGAACCAGACCGCCAGAATAGGGACTGTTCCGCCAATCATACCTTTGGTGAAAGAACCAAAATATTCGCCAGTGCTCGGTGCAAAGGTATTTAAAATTGCCCCTAACAATAACGGGATAAGCATCATCCCACCCGGGATTCGTTCCATTGTTGCTTTAATCTTCATGTTGCATCCTCGCTTCTCATCACCGTAAGGTGATGGAAGAGGTTAAGTATAATAATTTCAGCTTATTAGCTTGCTATCATCTGGTGTTGGTATCCCAGTTATCACCCGGTTGAGGGCGGCGTTTACTGGCATCTTTAACGCGGTTTCGGACGCTATAATGCATTTACTGGAATGCTGATTCAATGAAAATAAAACGACGTTTTAGATATATAGATCACATATTTCATAAGTGGAATCTGAACTCTGATGAGAAATAAAAAAGCTGTGAAAAAAATGTGAAAAATTCTGAAAAGTGTTTTGTATTAATTGATTAATAAATAGACAGCGCTGGTAAGGTGTTGTGGGGATAGAAAATTTATATCTGTGGAAAAATGTGAGGGAATTATTTCGCGGTAGTGGCAGGGGGTAATTCTTTTGTTAAGTTGATCACAATAAAAATCGCTGTTAGGGTAAATAGGATTATCCCTCAAGCGGTCATTTTCGAGGGTTGCCTTTTTAACTAATACGCCAGCAGGCTCAACAGGTTTGGTTGTCTGGAAATACATACTCCAACAAAGACATGCAAACCTGCTACGCTTGAATAAACGGAAACAGGATCACCAAAGGTCCTATACGCACTCTAGCAAACACGGTGTCGTTTGCAGCCACTGGGTGTGCGTTCAAGGCGAAATTGAACGAGGAAAACCATGCTTAAAAGGAAAAAAGTAAAACCGATCACGATTCGTGACGTCACTATTATTGACGATGCCAAGCTACGCAAAGCCATCACCGCAGCCTCGCTGGGGAACGCGATGGAGTGGTTTGACTTCGGTGTTTATGGGTTTGTTGCTTATGCATTAGGTAAAGTCTTCTTCCCGGACGCTGACCCAAGCGTGCAGATGATTGCCGCACTGGGTACCTTCTCCGTCCCATTCCTGATTCGCCCACTGGGTGGATTGTTCTTCGGGATGCTCGGGGATAAATACGGCCGTCAGAAGATCTTGTCCATCACCATTATCATTATGTCGATCAGTACATTCTGTATCGGCCTTATTCCTTCGTATGCCACGATTGGTATCTGGGCACCTATCCTGCTGCTGCTGTGTAAAATGGCACAGGGCTTCTCGGTAGGTGGGGAATATACCGGGGCATCTATCTTCGTTGCCGAATATTCACCTGACCGTAAACGTGGGTTTATGGGTAGCTGGCTGGACTTCGGTTCCATTGCCGGTTTTGTGATGGGTGCGGGGCTGGTTGTACTGCTTTCCACCGTCGTGGGTGAAGCGAACTTCCTTGAGTGGGGCTGGCGTATTCCGTTCTTCGTCGCGTTGCCGCTGGGGATCATTGGTCTTTACCTGCGCCATGCGCTAGAAGAGACTCCGGCGTTCCAGCAGCACGTTGAGAAGCTTGAACAGGGCGATCGTGAGGGCTTGCAGGAAGGACCAAAGGTTTCGTTTAAAGAGATTGCGACTAAACACTGGCGCAGCCTGCTGGCGTGTATCGGCCTGGTTATCTCAACCAACGTTACCTACTACATGCTGTTGACCTACATGCCGAGCTACCTGTCGCATAACCTGCACTACTCGGAAGACCACGGCGTGTTGATTATTATCGCCATCATGATCGGTATGCTGTTTGTTCAGCCGGTAATGGGGCTGCTGAGTGACCGTTTTGGTCGCCGTCCGTTTATCGTTGTCGGTAGTGTGGCATTGCTGGTGTTCTCGATTCCGGCCTTTATCCTGATTAACAGCAACTCTATCGGCCTGATTTTCTCCGGTCTGCTGCTGTTGGCGGTAATTCTGAACTGTTTCACCGGGGTAATGGCCTCGTCGTTACCGGCGATGTTCCCGACCCACATCCGCTACAGTGCGTTGGCGAGTGCGTTTAACATCTCGGTACTGGTTGCCGGTCTGACGCCAACGTTAGCCGCGTGGCTGGTGGAAACGACGCAGGATCTGATGATGCCAGCGTACTACCTGATGGTGGTTGCGGTGATTGGTCTGATTACCGGTGTGACGATGAAAGAGACCGCTAACCGACCGCTGAAAGGCGCGACGCCTGCGGCATCGGATATGGCTGAAGCGAAAGAGATCCTCCAGGAGCACCATGACCACATCGAGCATAAGATTGAAGACCTCGATGAGGAGATTGCCGTGTTGCAGGAGAAACGTTCTCAGTTGGTGATGCAGCATCCGAAAATTAATGATTAAGGTGTGAATGTGGCACCGAGTGGCCCCGGGGGCGGCGTTTCACGCCTTGCCCGGGCTACCAAAACAACCCGTATTCCACATCTGAAATGTAGCCCGGCCAAGCGCAGCGCCGCCGGGACGCACCACGAACCAACAAAAAAACCGGTGAACATCACCGGGTTTTTGTCTTTACCGCTCGCGAAACGCTTCCGCTTTCGCCCGGAGAATTGGCTTCAGAAATGTAGCCCGGCCAAGCGCAGCGCCGCCGGGACGTACCCCGCACCAACAAGAAACCCGGTGAGTGTCACCGGGTTTTTGTCTTTACCGCTCGCGAAACGCTTCCGCTTTCGCCCGGAGAATTGGCTTCAGTAGATAAGCCAGAATCGTTTTCTTACCGGTAATAATATCCACCGAGGCCACCATGCCCGGAATAATAATCAGCGGTTTTGCATCGCTGCCGAGGTGGTTTTTATCAGTACGCAGACGAATCACGTAGAAGCTTTTGCCTTCTTTATCCGTCACCGTATCCGGGCTTATCTGCACAAGCTTTGCCTTCAGACCGCCGTAGATGGTGTAATCGTAGGCGGTAAACTTGACCATGGCCTCAAGGCCCGGACGCAGGAAGGCAATATCCTGAGGGCGGATTTTCGCCTCAATCAGCAGCGTGTCGTCTAGCGGCACGATTTCAACCAAATCGCTCCCCGGTTGAATGACGCCGCCGATGGTGTTGACCATCATCTGCTGCACGACACCGCGCACCGGCGAGGTGACCAAGGTACGGTTCACCCGATCATCAATCGCCTTGCCTGAGGCTTCTATTTTACTGAGATCGGTACGAGCCTCATTCAACTGCGTTAACGCCTCGCTACGATAGCGCCCACGCGGTTCAGCAACCTTACTCTCAATCTCCTTAATCGCCGCCTGCGCTCTTGGCACCGCCAGGGTGACAGATTCCAGCTGCCCACGGGTTTCCACCTCAGAACGGCGCAGACGCAGCACCTCGACGCGGGAAATAGCCCCTTTGGCGACCAGCGGCTCGGACATGCCGATCTCTTGCTGCAACAGCCCCAGGCTTCGACGGTACTGTTCGGCCTTCGCCTGATAGTCCAGCAGATCCTGTTTCTTCTGCACCAGTTGCTCATTAAGCCCGGACAGTTCGCTTTGAATACGCTTGTTGATGCTGGTAAACAGCTCCACTTCACCGTTGGCGATATCCGGCACTTTTTCCATAATATCTGCAGACAGCGTCAGCGTTTCTTTATCGGCAAGCTGAGCGGTCAGGCGCTGAACGCGCGCTTTCAACTCCAGCCGGTCGGCCTCGGACTCGCCCGCATTGGAACGAAAACGGGTGTCATCCAGGCGCAGCAGCGGTGCACCAGCCTTAACCACCTCGCCTTCTTGCACAAACACTTCCGCGACGATGCCGCCTTCCAGGTTCTGGATTTTTTGCAGACGTGAAGAGGGAATTGCCTTGCCATCACCGCGCGTCACTTCATCAATCTCAGCAAGCGATGCCCAGGCAATCATGACGATAAAGAAGCCCAGTAT
This sequence comes from Kluyvera intermedia, assembly GCF_034424175.1. Classification (NCBI taxonomy): domain Bacteria; kingdom Pseudomonadati; phylum Pseudomonadota; class Gammaproteobacteria; order Enterobacterales; family Enterobacteriaceae; genus Kluyvera; species Kluyvera intermedia. Next base: position 4,325,831 of record NZ_CP139986.1, on the reverse strand, counting down.
GACCCACAGCGTAATACGCACCACGCGCGGTGAGTCATCGATAAGCGCCTTATTGACCTCATTGGCCGTCAGCGTAGCGCCGTTTTTGTCGCCGAAAAGCCATTGCATCAGGCGATTGAGTTTAGCGTTGCGCATGAATTTGTCCTTTTTTCAGGGCGGCCATGACGCTTTCTTTTGCACCGTCAGCGATGATTTTACCGTTATCGAGAATAATCAGACGGTCAACCAGCGTGAGCAGTGATGCCCGGTGGGTGACCAGAAGCAGCGTTTTATTGCTGACTATCGGCGTCAGCGCTTTCTTAATCAGATCTTCACTGGTGTTATCCATGGAGCTGGTCGGCTCGTCCATCAGCAGGATTGGTGGGTCGAGTAGCAGCGCGCGGGCGAGGGCGACGGCTTGACGCTGCCCGCCGGAGAGATTCATCCCGCGTTCACCGACCTGCATGTTATAGCCGGAAGGATGGCGACGAGCGAACTCATGTACGCCCGCGATGGTTGCCGCGCGAATCATGGTTTCATCATCGGCATAGCCTGCGCCGGTTAACAGATTGTCGCGCAGTGTGCCGCTGAACAGATGGATGTCCTGCGGTGCATAGCCGATATTATGGCGCACATCATTGACGTCGAGCTGGCGGGCATCAATGCCGTCTATCAGGATAGTCCCGCTGTCCGGCTGATAAAAACCAACCAACAGTTTCGCCAGTGAGCTTTTTCCTGAGCCGCTCCTGCCGATAATCCCCACTTTCTCGCCCGGTTCAATTTTCAAGGACACACCGTTAAGCGAAAGATACTGGTTTTGCGGATAACGGAAGGAGACATCACGAAACTCAATCGCCCCGGACAGCGTTTCGCGCTTAAGCGGCACCTCACCTTCCTGGACTTCTTGTTCGAGATCCATCATCCGGTCGATAGTGGCCTTGGTCATTTTGGCGCGCTGATAGCGGGTGATGAGGCTACAGAACTGGCCAATCGGCATGACGGCGCGGCGGCTAAGCAAGTAACAGGCAATCAGCCCGCCCATGCTGAGATTACCGGCGATAATGCTGTAAACCCCGGCGACAATGAGGGCAACACCGCCAATTTGCTGGATCCAGGCGGTAAAGTTTACTGCGACGTATGAGAGTGATTTTACCCGCATCTCAAGCTTGCTGAGCTGGCCGATAATCTGCTCCCACTGATACTGGCGCTCGCTTTGGGCGTTATTGACCTTAATGGCATCCAGCCCGGTCACGGTTTCCACCAGCATGGCCTGGCGCTCGGTGGCCAGACGATAGGTCTTATGGACCTGGGTCATCAACGGCTTCTGGATAACCCAGTTAACCAGCAGGGCAATGGGGTAGCAGAGCAGGGGGATAAAGGCTAGCGGGCCGCCGATGATGGCAATCACCAGCAGAATGAGTAGGGTGAACGGAAAATCGATAAGCGTGGTCAGGGTCAGCGAGGAGAGAAACTCGCGCACCGACTGATACTCCTGGAAGTTCTGCGCAAAGCCGCCCACCCGGTCGGGGCGCACCTTCATTTTCATGCCCAGCAGGCGCTCAAACAGCGCGGCAGAAACGATAAGATCGGTCTTTTTCCCTGCTAAATCGAGGCATATGCCGCGTAATACCTTCAAGATGAGGTCAAAAATAAACGCGACGCTGATCCCGATAGCCAACACCCACAACGTTGAAGTCGCCTGGTTTGGCACCACTCGGTCGTAAACGTTCATCACGAACAGCGGCGTGGCGATAGCAATAATATTAATGATAAAGCTGGCGACCACCGAGTCGAGATAGAGAAATTTGGACAGCTTCAAGGTGTCTTTAAACCAGGAGCGGGTGCGTGGAATCGCCGCCGTTGGCTGGTTGTCAAAGGCGTGCTCAGGCTGAATGAAAATTGCCTTATCGCTGTAGTTTTCCGCCAGCGCTTCGCGGGTGAGCACAATTTCTCCCCCTTCCGTTTCGGTCGGCAGCAGACGTGCACGTTGCTGGTCATCCCAGCCTATCAGTACCGCGGCTTGATCGTTTTTAAGCAGCACGATGGCGGGTAGCGACAGTGGTGAGATTTTTTCCAGCGGCCGTTGCAGAACACGCGCTTTCAGGCCCGCACGCTGTGCGGCGCGCGGAAAGGCGCTGAGGGTAAGCAGGTGGGCTTGCAGGGGAAGCCCGGCGGTTAATACATTACGGCTGGTGATGATGTTGTGCAATTTGCAGACTATCATCAGCGCGTCGAGCAGGGGATCATCGTGGTCCTGGCGCGGATCGTGCCTGACCGAATCATCCGTTGCGGAGATCGTTTGCTCAAGTGAATCAGTAGTAGACGCCATAGTCAGACCTTATAAACCAGCGATAAAAATCGCCCAGGCTAAAACAGACAAAAGGTTATCTCACCGAATGATGAGATAACCAAGAGGCCTAAAATTTTACTGCAGTTCAGGTAATTCGCTATTCGCGGTTTGCGGCATGTCTACCGGTTGTGCCGCTGAAGGAGCCTGAATATTCAGCTGTTTTAACAGATCGCCAATACGCGCGTTAATGCGGTAGGTGGTGAACATTTCCGTAAATTGCATTTCGACGTAACGGCGCTGTGCGTTGAACACTTCGTTTTCACTGTCCAGCATGTCCAGCAAGCTACGCTCGCCGATGCTGAACTGTTCCTGGTACGCGGTGCGCACTACGGCGCTGCGGTCGGCATAGTCTTTCGCAATGGGCACCTGTTGTTTGGCATTCTGCCAGGCGTTCCATGACAGACGTAGCTCCTCATCCAACTGACGCAGAGCGTTGCGTTTCACGTCCTGAGCCTCCTGCATTTTATAGGCATAAGAGGACAGTTGTGCCTGGTCGCTGCCGCCGTTGAAGACGTTATAGTTCATTCTGACCATCGCCTGCCACTCCTGATCGTGACCGCGTGTACCGTCGACGTTGTTATCCATTCTGCGACCAACATCCACATCGACGCTAGGATAAAAACGTGACTTCGCCGCCTCATATTGCTGGCGAGTGGCGTCGACATCCGAGTCTGCTTGCTTCAGCAGCGGGCTGTTATCCAGCATCAGCGTGCGCGCTTGCGCCTGAGACGCGGGGATTTTAGTGGTCATCGGCATCGAGAGGCCATCTGCCTCTTTTCCGACGACGCTGTAGTAGTTCGCCTGCGCGTCTTCCAGATTTGTTTGCTCAGTCAGCAGGTTATTTTTGGCCTGAGCCAGACGCGCCTGGGCTTGCTCATAGTCCGCCGTGCGCCCTACACCCTCTTCAGTACGCAGGCGGATCTGGTCGAAAATACGCTCGTGACTTTTCAGGTTATCCTGCGCCAGTTTCACCATACGCTGGCGCATCAGGACATCCAGGTAGCTTTGAATCGCGGTCAGGGCCGTCACTTCGCTGGTGTTCATCACCGTGTAAGCGCGGGAGTTCACCGTCGCTTTTTGGCGAGCGACTTCGCTGGTGGTGGCAAAACCGTTAAATACGTTCTGACGCAGATTAATACTCGACTCGCTGCGGTGCAGATTTCGGCGGTGATCGTCAGCAGCACGGGTGCTGGCGTTATCGGTCTGCTCCCAACCGGTACCTGCGGAGAGATCTAAGCTGGGTAAATAGCCCCCTTTGGCCGCCCGTAAATCCTGATCGGCAGAATAACGGCTGTTGACCGAAGCGCTGACCTGCGGATGCCACAGCAAACTGTCTTTTACCGCCTGTTCTAAAGTGGCTGCGCTCGCGATGTTGGTAAACAGCAGTGGTAAAGAGAGGCTTGTTAATACCCGAATTGGTTTATTCATTGTGTAGACCTTCCCATAGATCCATTTCCCTGACTCGTGGTGTCATCCGCCAGAGGCAATGTCGTTAGACAAAAAAGAAAATTATCGGCATGGCCCTAACTGCACCATGGCATCGTAAATCACCGTCGCCGGCTTTTGAGCCGATCTACAACGTTTTGCCGTTCTTACCGGTGTACGTTGCAGGGTCAGCTTTTACTGACCCTATGCATTACACCTCGCTGTCAGGCTGCGCGATTAAATGGTCCAGCTCAGCCGCGCCGTGGGCGTTCCAGTCCTCAGCGCTATCCGCCGGAACATCCTGCACGTGACCAACGGCCTGCGTATTATCCGTTGCATCCGCGACTTGTATTAGCGAGCTGAGATCTTTTGCGCCATCGTCATGGATAATATCGCTGAGGTTAATCACGTTTTCCGTGTTCATTTCGGCGCTTTCCGCCGGGGCAGATTTTTCAGCTACCGACGCTTCGCTCTGCGCCGCGTCGGTGTCGTTTAGCTGTGTATCAATATCGCCCAGCAGCAGGTTAAGCGACGTTTCCGGATTTTCGTTCGTTGACTGTACGGCAGAAGTATCAGAGTCAACGGTGCTTAAATCGAGATCCTCATGGTCAATCAGCAGGCTGGCATTATCCTGGCTGGTCGATGGGTCATCGTTTGTCAGATTGTCTGACCCGTGATCCGTTGCGCTGGCATTTTCGGCCAGGTCAGAGGTCGCGGTATTCTCTGTTTGAGCAGCCGAGTCTGTGTTGTCGGTATGTTCACTCGCGCTATTGTCCGTAAGCTCGCTGTCCGAATGATTCTCGGCTGAGGTTGTCATGTCGGCGTGCTCGGTGGTGTCCGTGTGCGCCACCGCGTCATGATGTTCTTCGTCCAGCGCTTCGGCTGAGTAGGTATGGGCGCTCTCACTAACGGGAATGGAATGCTCGCCGCTGTTGGCATCAATATCACCAGACGTATGCTGCGAGCCTCCGACCTCCGTCGAGATATCGACGGTAATTGAACCTGGGTTGGTGACCTCGGTTAGTGATGTCAGCGTCAGGTGCGCGTTAAGGTCGGCGCTATCCTGTACATCGATGACCACATTACCGTGGGCGTCGACGGTGTAGTTAACGCCTTGATAACTCAGGTTTGATCCCACAGGAAGGCCGCCCAGCGAGATGGAGGTGATATGATCACCATCAGCGCCGCCCTCAAGGTTAGCGTCGATATTGAGATCATAATGCCAGCTGGTCTTAACGTCATGATCGCCCTGATTAAGCCCTTCTTCGCCTTTACCGGAGATAACGTCTGATACCCGGTTATTGCCACCGTAGGTTTTATTGCCAATCGTGACGTTGACGCTTTCGTAATAGTTAATGCTGTTGTTGATGTTTGCCGAGCCTGCCGACGAACTCCAGGCCGACGCGCCCGCAACGAAGATATAGTCGTGCGCGCTGCTCGTGGTGGATTCCCGGTTGCCGTTCACCGCGTTCATGGCGTGCTGTGTATTATCGCCCTGGGTGTAAGTACTGCCTTCGTGCAGCACGAAAATATCGCTCTTACCCGCAGTGCCGCTGGCATTCCCCTGGGTGTAATAGTGAATATTGGCGGCAGGGATATCGCTGGAAACATACTTCCCAACATCGCCCTTAGAAACCCAGAGCACCACGTTTTCACCCACGGATGTGATCATCCCGTTGCTATCAACATCGAAACCGTTGCCGCTGGGATCTTTACTGCCGCCGTTTACTTCAGAGACTTTTGTACCGGTTGAGGCGGTGAAGTCGATGTTTAGGGTGATGTCGGCGTCGGAATCTGCGTCTGCATCGGCGTCGGCATCTGCATCGGCGTCAGCATCCGCGTCGGCATCTGCATCGGCATCCGCGTCGGCATCTGCATCGGCGTCAGCATCGGCATCTGCATCGGCGTCAGCATCCGCGTCGGAATCTGCGTCTGCATCGGCGTCAGCATCCGCGTCGGAATCTGCGTCAGCATCCGCGTCGGAATCTGCGTCAGCATCCGCGTCCGCGTCGGCATCTGCATCCGCGTCGGAATCGGCATCCGCATCGGCGTCTGCGTCGGAATCTGCGTCGGAATCTGCGTCAGCATCGGCGTCTGCATCCGCGTCAGCATCGGAATCGGCATCCGCATCGGCGTCCGCGTCGGAATCGGCATCTGCGTCGGAATCTGCATCGGCGTCCGCGTCAGCATCCGCATCGGCATCTGCATCGGCGTCTGCGTCGGCGTCGGAATCCGCGTCGGAATCTGCATCCGCATCGGCATCTGCGTCGGAATCTGCATCGGCATCTGCGTCAGCATCGGCATCGGCATCCGCGTCTGCGTCGGAATCTGCATCTGCATCTGCATCAGCATCAGCATCGGAATCTGCGTCGGCGTCTGAATCCGCATCCGCGTCAGCATCCGCATCGGCATCCGCGTCGGAATCTGCATCCGCATCGGCGTCCGCGTCGGAATCTGCGTCCGCGTCGGAATCTGCATCGGAATCTGCGTCAGCATCGGAATCCGCGTCGGCATCAGCATCCGCGTCGGAATCTGCATCCGCATCGGCGTCTGCGTCGGAATCTGCATCCGCATCGGCGTCTGCGTCGGAATCTGCATCCGCGTCGGCATCTGCGTCGGAATCTGCATCGGCATCTGCGTCGGAATCTGCATCGGCATCTGCGTCAGCATCGGCGTCTGCGTCGGAATCTGCATCAGCATCCGCATCTGCATCAGCATCTGCATCGGCGTCAGCATCGGCATCTGAATCCGCGTCGGCATCCGCATCTGCGTCTGCGTCGGCGTCTGCATCGGAATCAGCATCCGCATCTGCGTCGGAATCGGCGTCAGCATCGGCGTCCGCGTCGGAATCCGCATCAGCATCTGCGTCTGAATCCGCATCCGCGTCTGAATCCGCATCAGCATCTGCGTCGGAATCAGCATCTGCGTCGGAATCTGCATCTGCGTCGGAATCTGCATCGGCGTCCGCATCGGCATCCGCATCCGCATCCGCATCCGCATCCGCATCAGCGTCCGCATCAGCGTCCGCGTCTGCATCGGAATCCGCATCTGCATCCGCGTCCGCGTCTGCATCCGCATCGGAATCTGCGTCCGCATCGGCATCTGCGTCAGCATCGGCATCTGCGTCAGCATCGGCATCTGCGTCAGCATCGGCATCTGCGTCCGCGTCTGCATCGGCGTCTGCATCGGAATCTGCATCCGCGTCTGCATCCGCGTCCGCGTCTGCGTCTGCATCCGCGTCGGCATCGGCGTCCGCGTCGGAATCTGCATCCGCATCCGCATCTGCATCGGCGTCAGCATCGGAATCTGCATCGGCGTCAGCATCGGCATCTGAATCCGCGTCGGCATCCGCATCTGCGTCTGCGTCTGCATCGGAATCCGCATCAGCATCAGCATCTGCATCTGCATCTGCATCTGCATCCGCGTCCGAATCGGAATCAGCATCCGCATCTGCGTCGGAATCGGCGTCCGCGTCGGAATCCGCATCCGCGTCTGCGTCTGAATCCGCATCTGCATCTGCATCCGCATCTGCGTCGGAATCTGCATCCGCATCCGCATCCGCATCGGCGTCCGCGTCTGCGTCTGCATCCGCGTCGGAATCGGCGTCCGCATCAGAATCGGCGTCGGCGTCCGCATCTGAATCCGCATCTGCATCAGCGTCCGCGTCGGAATCGGCGTCCGCATCGGCATCGGCATCAGCGTCGGCATCCGCATCTGCATCCGCATCGGAATCGGCGTCCGCATCAGCATCGGCGTCCCCATCATCACGCGAATTATCCGCGTCCGCGTTATTCAGAATCGTGAGTTCTTCCGCTACCGGGGTATCGGGGAAGTCCAGACCTTGGGTGGGGTAGCCAGCGGTGGGATCGACAATCTCGCCAGTCAGGTCGAGGATAACGTGCGTGTGCGCGCCACCAGCGCCGGGTTCGCCGCTCCCGGTTGGGGATTGCGGGCCAGCGGCGGTGGCTTCCAGAAGTTGTGTTGGATCCTGACCGTCGGCTATCGCTTGCTGAATGGCAGCAATATCCGTTTGATCCGTAGAAGAGGGGGTTGGTGAGAGATTATGCTCGCCTTCCCAGTGGCTATCGCGCCCGAGATCGAACGTTTTCCCATTCGAGAGTGTCAGGGTGACGGCGCCGTTTGCGCCTGTCTCAATCTGCTCGCCAGTCTGGATTTTGTCGCCCTCTACCAATAAACGGCGACTCCCGTCAGGCGCAATGGCAAAAACCTGCCCAATGATGGTTTTTATTGTTCCGGCTATACCGCTCATATGACACTCCCCACGGTGTTTGCAGTTCTTCCTTAACTGCAAAATCACAAATAAAAGATTGCATCTATTGTTGATCTATTCGATGTAATTCAGTTGGATAGATTAATTTGACTTATATTTTCACTGAAAAACATCAGCAATATGCAATATTTATAACCTCTTACGAGGTTATTACGGAGGAGGAATATATTCTTTGATTTTAATGTGGTTTCAATCTAAATGTCTTGTGAAATATTGGTAGGGAGAGAGGAATTAAAAAAGCATGGTTAGGGAGCTAATGATATTTCAGGCGTACTATTTTACGCCTGAAATAGTTAATAATACGAATGATTAGATGAGTCTTTCATCATCATCGCCAATAAGTCCTTCCAGACCGCTGAGCGTTTGACGTGCCTGGGCGCGGTTCAACAGTTTATTTTGCGCGGCTGGTGGCAGGTCAGTAATACTGATGACGCCCTTACTCATCAGGACTTCAATAAGGTCTTCCAGCACACGAACCATGTCCAGATCGCTCTGCTGGAGCTGCTGTAATGTCGCGGCGCGGATGCCTTCCACTTTAATTCATTCGCTGATTTCTGGCGTTAAATTCTCGCTTCTTTCCGTCATGCCGCTGAATTCAACGGCTTCAACCCGCACGATCCGTCCTTCACCATCGCGTTCGATAAAATGCATGGTTGCTCTCCTGAGATTTATTGTATGCCCGCCATACTTCACGTTGCAGGTCTAATGACAGCAGCGCAAATTATTTAGGATCTAGCGTGCTGGCGTCGCTGAAATAACGCCCCATTGCACCGTACAGACCTATTTTTTCCAGTACCGCTAGCTCACCCTCTGTTTCCACACGTTCGGCGATAAGCGGCAGGTTGATCTGCCGTGTCGCCCAGTAGATGGCTTCGATAAATAGCTTTTTATCGTCTTCTTCGTCAATACGATGAATGTACCCACCGTCCACTTTGATCCAGGCAAGCCCCCACTGAGGCAGGTTACCAATGAGATGGAAGCGGCCCCCGAAGTGCTGGATGCCGAGGCCACAGCCGAGATCCTGCAACTTTTTCACCAGCACGCTAACGCGTTCCGGATCGGGCAGTTCGTTTTCGTCGAGTTCAAGCGTCAATCTTGAGGTTAGGTGGCGCGCGGATTTAAGCGGCTGGAGCAGGGCATTGAGGCTCTCATCGTCCGCCACGCTCTCCCCGCTGATACTCAGCGCAAAGGCGTGAGTGGTACTTTCCATCGCGCGGAGCGTCTGCTTTAACATCACCACATCCATACGTCGGCCTAGCGCCAGACGGCGAACCCACGGAATAAAGCGGCCCGCTGGAATAATCTCGCCATCCTCGGTTTTAATACGCGCCAGAATTTTTCGGTGTAAAACAATATGTTGATCATTGCATTGATAAACGGGTTGGGAATATAGCTCGAACGCTTCTTTATCCAGAATGGCGCTCAGACGCTGATGCCAGTGATGATGGTCTTCATCCGGCGCCAGTTTTTCGACGTTTTCAGGATCGACAAAGGTACGCATATCGGCTTCAGCGGCAACCAGAATCTGGTCTGCCTGTCGCAGGATTGTCTGTGGTGAATCGCCAAAGCGGAAGGAGATCTCAGCAAAGTGCGCTACCGGATTCACGTCGCTTAATCCCGTTTCGTACAACGCTTTGAGCTGGGTATTGAGGGCGCTCGCAAAACTCTCCATTTCAGTGGCTAACACTGGCGCGGTGATGATGGCGAACTCGCCGCCGCGTATGCGGGCGACAAAGCCTTCACTGTGGAAGAAACGCTGTTGTAGGTTGTTGAGAATATCAGTGACGGACTTCAGCAGTTTATCGGTATTCGCGCCGCCTAAACGTTGGTTAAGCCCCATCAGGTCCTGTACACGAAGCAGTATCAGATTGCCGTCGGCATGGTCTTCATCACTCAGTTTGGTGAGGAGTTTCATGTCGAATGCGCGGCGGTTGTTCAGGCCAGTCAGACTGTCGTTATAGGCCTCTTGACGCAGGCTTTCGGTGCGTTTTGCCTGTTCGCTGAACAGCGCTTTTAACTGAGTGACCATCATGTTGGTCGCTTCCACCACTCGGCGAAGTTCTGGCGTTTTAGGCAGCGCTGGCAGACTCAGGAACTCGCGGCGGCTGATAGCCATCGCCTGTTCAACGATATAATTGAGCGGGCGAAGACGATGACGCAACAGAAGCATCGCCCCAAGGATGCACAGAGCGCTACAGCCGGTCAGCCACAGGAAACTGGCGACGAGACTTTCCCACAGGCGCGTTAGCGCAAACATCGGGTGGCTTATCACTTCAACGCGAGCGGCCTGTGTCCAACCGCGCATCACCATGGCTTCACCCTGGCCTGGGTTTAGCTGCACCATACGGGCAAACCAGCCGGGGACGTTGGCGCTTGGTGGCACGTTTTGCCGTTCAATAATCGGCTTACCGCTTTTGATATCAATGACCCGAATGCGATAGAAATAACCGCTGTCGAAAATGGAGTTCACCATCAACTCAGTCATCACCGGATCGTCAATATTTGCGGTCAGAGAAAGACCGAGTGCCGTGGCGGCATCCTGGGCATGGGCGCTCAGCTGGTTATGATATTGCTCGCGTGAGCTTTCCAGTGTGGCAAAAAAATTGCCGCAGAAAATCGTCAGCGTAAACAGGCAGATGCCAATCAGTAGCTGTTTATAAAGTGACATGTCTGCTTCCTATTCATTAATTACAAATCCTTCTGCACGCATCCTGGTGAGAAGATCCTGCCAACGGGAGAGTTTGGTACTGTCGCCTACGCGCTTGCTGCCGCTGGCCTGCGGGATCCATAACCCTTCTCCGTTGAAGGAATAAACGGGAAGCAGATCGCTGCGCGCGGTAGCGGGTAATATGGCGGGCTTGAGATTATCCAGAACCAGCGGAATTGCATCTGGGGTCGCGTACCACGTCACAACCATATGTGCCTGATTTAATTGTAATGCTTTAACGTAGGTAATTCTTAATTGGCTGGCAGGAACGCCCAATTCTCGTAGGGTAAAATATTTTGCCAACGCATAGTCTTCACAATCGCCCGCGCCTTTACGCAGTGCTTCCACTGGCGTTGCCCAATAATCTTGTTGTCCCCACACCGTAATATCATCAACGAAGCGTATCCGCGAATTAAAAAACTGATTTACGATGTTTAGCTTATTTCGAATATTGCCTTGGGGAGGGTGTTTAAGCAACGTTTCCCAGGCGTCGATATTGCGCTGGGCAGTCGGGGTCGCCGGGCCATAAAGCCGCTGGGTACGCGAATTGATGGTATTAAAATCCCAGCCTGCCCCTAAATCCGGAGGAACAAGTAACAGCAGCGCCAAAAAAAACGGCAGCCAGCGTTCGCGGGAAAAGAAATCCCGGACGTGGTGTCGTTGAAAGAGGATAAACCCCAACGTATTACACCGTGTCGCCATGTGAATGACGCCAGTGTTTGCGGTAAGCAACATAGCCGGAAAGGTAGTGTTCTACATCATCGATTCGTACCCGGAAGCTGTGGTGACGAATGAAAAAACTGCCGACGATGCGTGGCGGGTTTTTGAAAAACATCGCCAGTTCCGGCCAGAAAAAACCGTTAGCAAGATAGCGAGCACGCGACTCTAGCGCCCAATCGAATTTCGCCATATCGAAATCATCCAGCAAGTGGCGATGCTCTGAGTCGGCCAGACGTGCCAGCATCCGTGACGCCGCCATCATCAGCTCCAGCAGGGTTGGGTAAGTGGTTACCCGTTCGATAACAAAGTCGAGGTGATCGCGCACATTATCGAGGCCAAACTGGTAGTAGCGCAGTTCAGGACGATAGAGCGTTAATTCGTTGACGCAGTAACTTAGCCAGTGATCGTGCGCCTGCCAGTGTTTTTGGGCGATGAAATGTTCCATGGCACGTTCGACGATGGCCAGCCAGCGCGGCGTTTGGGTCAGTCCGTACAGGCGCATGAGCGCAAAGGCCGCTTCCCCATCGTAATAAATAATACGGTGTTCGGCTTTGAGCGACAGATCGGCGGCGTGCAGCACATGATTGAATCCGCCGGTCTCCGGTTTTTGCATGAACCCGATACCGTTGGCCAGCCGTTCCATCTGTGACAGATAACGCGTATCGCCGGTCAGCTCGGTATATTTGGTCATTGCCAGGATGCAGACCGCGTTCCCGCCAAGTTTAATTTCACCGCCGGTATCGACAAGGAAGTCTGCGTCGCTGCCATCTGGCAAAGTGCGGGTTTCAATCAGTGACGTTGAGAGGTCGTGCAGCGCCCGTTCAATGGCGGCAAACTGTGATTTATCTTGTGTGATCTCCCAGCCTTCCAGCAGCGCATAGGTGGAGCTGGCATGGCGCAGGGTGTTGTAGGTTGGAATAGCCCGGTCAAAGCAGGGGAACCAGCCATAGTCGTAGCGCCCTGAGGCCTGCACCTGGCGCGCCAGATAGTCGCTGGCGGAGAAGATCATCGGTTCGAGCGCCTCTTCCTGCCAATGGTTCAGGCGGCGGTAACCGGCATTACGTCCGCTAAATTCAATGGGATAGACCTGATCGCCATCGCAAACCAGGCTGCGGGTGGTGAAGCGCCAGATAAGCTGTTCTGCGCTTTCGGGCCACTGCAATGTTGTAGCAAAACGCCAGTGTGCGTAATGTGCCAGGTTGGTGGCATTGGGCGTAGCGACGCCTTCATTGCCGTCATACAGCAGCGCATTGGCGTTAATTTCTTGTTCGAGGATAGCGTGCTGGAAATCGGGAGTAAAACTCAGACCAAAGCGGAAGTAATTACGCTTGGTTTGCGCCAGTTTTTCCTGCAAGCGATCCCAACGTAGGGTCTGAATTTTATCGACCAGATCGACGCGCAGCCAAACGGGAGCAGTAGTTTGTTGGCTTTCCCAGCGCTGTAAATCGTTGGCCGCCGCCAGCCAGGCTTCGTCCAGCGTTTGGCCGCAGGCGTAAGTGGTAAAGGCGCGTTCCTGACCATTGCTTGCGCTCAGAAAAAGAATAAATCCCGGGAAGGGAGCAGGTTGCGTGGCAATACCAAGCTGTTCGACCTGTGGCCGGGTCTGCGCAAGTAAATGACTCAGTGACATTTATTCTCCTTGTTGCGCCAGTCAATCCTTGTACAACATTTTATCGGGCCAGAATAACACCATGTCCGGCGCTTTGTGTATTCTGTCGAAAATGTTTATTCAACGTTGAACTGGAGTGGAACGTGCGTAAACGGATCGCTGTTTTTATATTATGTCTCAGTATTTCCTTATCCGCATGGGCATCGCCGCCGCTTCTCTGGAATCAACCAGCGGTTGAAGCACAGTGCCCGCTTCAGCAGCAGGCGCTGTGGGTGAATTATGCGGGTGGAAACGCCTGTATTCGCTATTTCTCCGCGGGCCATCTTACCTCGGCGAAAAATGTGGTGGTGGTGCTATCCGGCGACCGGGATACGCTGATGCGTCGTGACCCCGCAGACATTCCTAATAATACGGTTGAGGCACTCAATCTTCAGGCGCAAAAACTCTCTGAAAAGATAGGCTTACCGGTCATTATCCTGGCGCGTCCGGGCACTTATGGTTCCAGCGGTAATCATGCGAAGCGGCGTCAGCGTGCGGAGTTTATGGCGGTTGACGCGGCATTAACGAGCTTACGTGAGCGCTACGGGATGCAGAATTTTATTCTCAGCGGCCATAGCGGCGGCGCGACGGCGGCAGCGGCAATATTAACGTTGGGACGTCAGGATATTCGCTGCGCGATTTTGACCTCAGGTGCGTATGGGCTTTTGGAAAGAGCTGAACGCTTACGGGTTATTCGTGGTGAAAAAAGCCAGCGCGATAAAGATATTAATGGCCTGGCCAATCCTTACGATCCCCTCGAACATATAAGTGGAATAGTGGCCGACCCCAAGCGCCATATACTGATTATCGGTAATTTACAGGATCGCGTGACGCCATTTGATTTGCAGGTGAAATTCGCCACCGCATTACGTGCAAAAGGGCACTGGGTGTCCTTAATTGAATGGCCCGCGGTCGCCCCCCAGTTTCATCAGTTAAAATCCAGCCCATTGCGACAAAATTTACAGCAATGTGAATTATGATTTGAATACACCCCATTTGAAGTCTCCCTTTCAAGGAAGCTGACATGCACAAACAGGTACAGGGATGGCAAGCCGATGAGCTGGCCCAACTGTTAAATGGCCGCTGGAGCGTGCTGCCGCAAGAGGGCTGGTTTGCGGATGATATCGCTTTAAAAACGTTTGATCTCAAACAGCCTGGCCGTCGTTATCTGTTGGTCGCTATTGATGCTGATACCTGGCATAAAGGGTCGGGTAACTCGGGCATTTATGCCGGCTGGAAAGACACACACGAGACGCTCAAGCGTCATCATGAGAAATTCTGCGGGGCTATCGTGCAACGATTTATCCCCGAGCTGCCGCCGGAATTTCCGCAACTGGTGGTCGAGAATTCTTACGATGTGCTGAATATCCTGGCCGATGAAGCGCGTGCCCGTATGCATGGCAAAGTGGTTGCGGTGACCGGCACGGTCGGCAAATCCTCCACCAAAGATTTGCTGAATATGCTGCTGAGTGAGGAAGGGGCGGTGATTGCCACCCGAGGCAACCACAATACCCGTACCGGGACAGCGGTGAGCCTGGCACGCTGCATTACCAACCCTGATTATGTTGCGCTGGAGGTGGCGATTTCGGCACTGTGGATGGAGTCCGGCGGTGTGGGTTCGCGTATTAAGGCCGACGTTGCCATCATCACCGAAATTGGCCTGACGCAGATAAGCCACTACGTCAAAGGCTTACGCGACACCGCGCGCTTTAAATCCCGCCTGTGCCGGGGCATGAAACCGGAAGGCTACGCGGTGCTCAACCGGGACATGGCGGAATACGACTATGTTCGCCAGAAGGTGGAGGGGTATGGCGCTACGGTGCTGACCTACGGCTTTCATCCAGATGCGGACATTCCCATTACCGCTTATGAAGCGGATACCCACGGTTCGGATATCACCGTCAATCTCAGGGGCACATCGCTCACCTATCGCCTGAATGTTCCAGGCCGGGGCATGGCAGGGAATTCGGTGGCCGTTCTGGCCGCACTTCATCTGCTGGGCGTTGACACCGGTCAGGCGGCTAACCGGATGGCATATTTCCGTAATGTGGCGAAAAAGCTGCAAGCCGAAACGCTGCGCCTGCCGACGGGCGGCGCGGTCACGTTGATTGATGACAACTATAACGCCGCATTTATCTCGATGAAAAACGGGCTGGAGGTGGCGGCGCTCTATCCGCGCGGTGAAAACCAGCGGCGCATTGCGGTGCTGGGAAGGCTGGCAACGCTTGGCGAGCTGGCGCAGGTTAGCCATGAGGCGCTGGCAGAGCCGATTCTGGCGGCGGGGTTTGATAAGGTGTATTTGCACGGCGAAGAGATGCTGGCGCTTAAGAATAAGCTTCCGGCACACATCGTTGGCGGCTATTTTACCGACGTCGACTTAATGTCAGAAACGGTGCTGGGCGAGCTGCGTGATGGTGATGTGGTGCTGGTTAAAGGCAGCGTGAGCGACTCTGATTTCCACCTCATCATTGGCAAAATGAAAGACCATGCAAAAGCGACGGTGGTGTCGTTAGGCGACGACTCTGCCACGCTGCTCGTGAATCTTAACGATGGCAGCGTGCTGCGCGCGAATCATCACTACAAGACCTTTAATCCGCGTCATTTGAGCCATCTCTTGCTAAGCACGGCGCTGGCCTCCGGTATTCTGGCCAGAACGTATCGCCTGAGCGATGTGGTATCGGTGAAAACCGTGCCCGATAATGTGCTTTCGCAAGGCCCGGCGCTCGGGCTGCAGGACGGGCAATGTTTCAGTGTGAAATCACTGGTGCAGGGGATGCTTATCAGCAACGCCCGCGACGCCGCCATGAATCTCGCCAGCCTGCTTTCTACCCCGTCCTCCGATCCGTTAGCGGTTTTAGCGGCGGTGATGGATAAAGCTGGGATGCAAAAGACACATATCAATAACCTGGCGGGCCGCACCCAGCAGGGGCAGCGAACGACGCTTGAAGATGTGGCGTCATTGATTCGCTATTTTTATCAGACGTATCCCCACTTTTTGCACTGGTTCGCCGATTTTGAACAGGATATCGGCGGCGTTCTGCATCAAAAACTCAATAATATTCAGTCTGACGGCCGCGCTAGCTATAGCTTCGCTTCTGGCGGTTCACCGTGCTGGGGATTTGCTATCCAACGTCGGGATAACGCGCTCTTACTGGCCTGTGCCGCAGGTGCTAGCGATGCTTTCCAACTGGATTATTTGCTGGATGGGCTGCTGGCCCCAGACGCGGAAGACGTTGTCGCGCCCGTCCCGCAAGCCTTGAATGAACCGTCGACCATCACGCTGGTGGGGGATACCTATTATGGCGAGTGGTACAGCGCGCAGCGCGCCAGACGTGGGGTGGATGATGCGCTGATGCGCTACGGATACGACTACTCGTTCCAGGGCATAGCACCACTGCTCAAGGGCAGCGATTACACCATCGCCAACTTTGAAGCGGCATTGAGCATTGAGAACGAAAACGGCTTGCAGGGGCGTAAACCGTTTTGCCTGACGGGCTCCCCGCTGCGGTCGGTTGCGGCGCTTAAAAAAGTGGGCATTGATGCGGTGGCGCTGGGCAATAATCACGTGATGGATGCCGGTATTTCAGGTGTTGAGAGCACGCTTTCGGCCCTGAAACAAGGGGGGATTGCCAGTTTTGGCGCCGGGCTGAACGCCCAGCAGGCAGAGGCGCCGCTGGTGTTTACGCTGGGCGGGAGAACCTTTAAGTTCTACAGCGCCTACTGGTATCGCCGCTATATGGAGCAAGATTGCGCCTTCTATGCCTTACCGCGCCGCGCGGGAGCGGCTTGCCTGAGCGGGGGCTTAATTGAACAATTACGCGCGGACAAAGCTGCCTCCCCGTCAATCACCAGCGTGGTACTGGCCCATTGGGGGCAGGATTACCGCTGGACGCTGCCGATGCAAAGGCAGCTGGCAAGACGGTTGACGCTGGCGGGGGCCGATCTGATTATTGGCTCTGGCCCACATATGCTGGGTGAATTTGAACGACTTGGCGATAGCTGGGTGGCCTACAGTATTGGCAACGGTGTGTTCAACAGCAACGGCGAGTACCGGCAGCGCGGCGTGCCGCCGTTTAGTTTTATCGTCCGCTTGTTGCTAGGCGGTGTACAGCCGCAGCTTCAGCTTCATCCCATCTACACGCAAAACCCGGAAACTTTCTGGCAGCCAAGGCCGGTTACGAACGATGAGTTTGAACAGGCGATCGCCGCCCTTAAAACTCAGGGCGTGACCTTTACTGATGACGGCGCGAGGATTGAAACGCTGGCTGAAGGGCGTCGGGTGATTATCTTGCCGCTGCCCGCTCAGTTTGGTTCCTGCCTGTAGACCCGGTAAGTGCAGCGCTATCGGGCAACGCGGGCTTGATTGCCGGATGGCGGCGTAAACGCCTTATCCGGCTGCGATGTTGGGAAATCGTTTTCAGGTTTAAGTTAGCCTCCATTTCAGCCGCTTTTATCGGGTATTGAACTGGAGTGTTGATCATGAAGCGATTTGCTTTTGTCTTGTTATTGCCCTTTTTACTCACCGGCTGCGCCACAATCGTCGGAAGCGATGATGAAGCGGTTTATATTAATAGCTTCCCGACGAATACGGCATTCAGCGTCGTGGATAGCGTTGGCAATATTGTAGCGAAGGGCAGTACGCCGACATCGGTTATCCTGAAAAAAAACGACGGCAGTTATTTTGGCAAGCGGGAATATACGTTGACGGTAAAGCATGAGGGATATCACTCCAGCATCGTGCCGCTCGAATATCGTCTCAGTCACTGGTACACCTTTGGCAACCTTATCTTTGGGGGCATTCCGGGGTGGTTTATCGTCGACCCGTATTCCGGTGGCATGTACACCCTCAAAGAAAACAGACTGAACGTCATCCTGCGCCGGTGCGAGCCGGGGCCGTTTCGCTATATGTGCACGTGATGTGCGCGAAAAGAACAATTTGTATGTTCAGTGTATTTACCCTCACCCCAGCCCTCTCCCTGAAAGGGAGAGGGAGTACATAGTGCCAGTTTGTAAGAACAGTCCTATCATTCGTACACCGAACGGTCCCCTCGCCCCTATGGGGAGAGGGTTAGGGTGAGGAGGCTGGTCGAGTCTTCAGAACATTGTGCAATAGCCGTTATTCTTTGCGGTGAAGAAGATCCTGATAGATTTGCGTCAACACCCCCTGCGCCCCAAATTCCTTCTTAATCCACTGCGTCACCTGCCCAGTGGCTGAGTGCTGGGTTGCCAGCAGCATTCGCGAATCCTGACGTGGATTGTGGATCTGGCGGGTCACCAGTAACGACTGCGCCTCTCGCACCATATAATCCGGCAGAAAACCAATTCCCGCTCCGAGGATCTGGCACTGGCATTTGGTGTTGAAATCCGGCACCAGGATCGACTCCTGACCGTGCAGTAACCAGCCGACCTTTTTGTTGATGGTGTGCGCAGTGTCTTCAACCATGATGTTGGGATACAACCGCAGCTGGCTTTCTGAAATGGGCTCCGGCATAAATGCCAGCGGGTGAGTTGGGGCGATAGCAAATGCCCAGCGAATCGCGCCAATCTCGGTGTAATCAATGCCGCCACCGTCCAGCAGGGTATCCGGCGCGCCAATGGCGATATTGGCCTGGTTATTAATGATCGAATCCCACACGCCGTTATAGACCTCGGTGGTCACCGCTATCTGACAGGTCGGAAACTGCTTTTTCAATACCTGAAGCAGTCGGGCGGTGTGCTTTGGCGTATACAGCAACTGGTTAATACAGATGCGCACGCGGGTCTCAATTCCCTGGGCGATGGTATCAATGCTGCGTTTGATCGCATGGAAATCATTAAGCAGATCGCTGGCTTTGCGGAAAAAATAGCGACCGGACTCGGTGAGTTCAATACTGCGCGTGCTGCGGGTAAACAGCACCACATCCAGCCCGGTTTCCATCCGCTTGATGGTATAGCTGATGGCGGAGGTGGTCAGCCCCAGCTCCGTCGCTGCCTTGCTAAAGCTGCCAAACCGCGCGGCGGTGGTAAACGCCAGCAGGTTTTCTTCGGTAAAAATTGAGTTCATCCGCGCACTCCTGCCATCAGTGAGATCCACTGATGAATGTATTGGCAGTGCTTATGATTGAGCAATCATTTTTGAATAACTTTTAAAACCGCCGTTTATGCGTCTATTTGGCACCTCTGTGGCATGCTGCCGGATGGCGCTGCGCTTATCCGGCCTCTTTCGAGGTGGCCTCGCTTAGCTTGCGTCCGGTATATTCCGAGATAATCCCCACGCAGTTTCCCGCCAGAAAGCCGAGCAACGTGACCCACCAGTTCAGCCCGGTGGCGAAAAACAGCGTCATGCCAAGAAAGCCGCCTGGGATAAATGAGGTGAGCCAGAATCGGCCCTGCCAGACCACCATGGCGGAGAACGGCACCGTCATGACCACACTAGCCCAGAAAGGCGACAAGCCGCTTACCGACCCCAGCCAACCGGAGGCCATCGCCGCCAGAAACGCCCACACGGCCCCGGAGTAATTCACAAACAGGCTCTTTACAAAACCGGTGTTACCGCCGCCCGCCGCATAGAAACTACAGAACGCGACAAACCCGATGGTACCGAGTAACTCCCAGCCAGGTGCGAGCCCAACCTGCGAGGACACCATTTGCCAGAGACCTGCACAGATCCCAACAGTAATGCCCGTTGCGGTGAGTCCGTTCATGATGATTTCCTCTCGTATAGTGGTTTCGTGCTGAAACTATATAGAAAGAAAACCCGATTGAGTTAAGGGGCATCGTGGCAAAGAGATAAAGGGTGCACCACTGCACAGTCTGTACGGATTATTAAATTATTTTCAATAATGAGGCGGGTTACGGCGAATAAAATTTAAGCGGGTTCTTTTCTATGAATTTCATTGCTATTCTCCATTCATCAAAAAACAGCCACAAAAATCAGGGGAATGAGAATGACCAATACCAATCTGATTGCTGATTATCTGTTAGCAGCGCAACAAGGTGAGCTGGCAAAATTAAAATCCTGTCTGCGTCAGGGTGTCGATATTAATGCTGTTAATCGCCAGGGGCAAACCGCCATTACGCTGGCGAGCCTGAATAAAAAATATGATTGCGTGGCCACCTTAATTGACGCGGGCGCTGATATTAATAAACAAGATCACACCTGTTTAAACCCTTTCCTGATTTGCTGCCTGAATAATGATTTAACGCTACTGCGTTTAATTATACCGGCACGCCCGGATTTGAATCGCCTGACCCGTTTTGGCGGCGTAGGGCTCACGCCCGCGTGTGAAAAAGGCCATCTTGATATCGTCCAGGAGCTTTTGCATCGCACGGCAATTAACCTCAATCACACCAACTTTGTTGGCTGGACACCGCTGCTGGAAGCCATTGTACTGAACGACGGTGGTGAAACCCAGCAGGCGATTGTGGCGTTATTGCTGGAGCACGGCGCGAGCCCGCACATGACCGATAAATATGGCAAAACCCCGCTGGAACTGGCGCGGGAGAAGGGATTTGAGGAAATTGCCCAGTTGCTTATTGCTGCTGGAGCTTGACCCAGGAGAACCGCTATCGACACCCCAATACGGCGGTGTGTGCAAGCGCTAACTGCGGATTCGCGCTTTTTGTCCGAGCGCGGCGTTGGGCGGGTTGAACAGGTTTTCTCCCGGGCGGTAAATATCTACTTCCCGGCGCAGCAGCGGTTGCTGACGTTGTTATGTGAAACCTGTGATAACGCCCCTTATAGCAGTAGGTTGGCACTCACTCACTTTGAAGGCCTTTTCCGGCCTGGCGAGTCGGTTCAGTTTCAGTTTTCAGGTATCACAATTGGTGAGGATAAATGGATAGATACCGCTTCCTGCCAACGCTGGCAGCCGCCGGAACTGCAATTGAATACCGACAGGTTCTTTCAGATCCCCTGGCAACGCTGGCACGATGTTATTCGCCAGCAGCTACAGGATCACGAGACATTATTTCTTGGACAGGGCGATAATCCCTTTTATCAAGCGATATCAACACAATTACAGCAGCGACGTCTTACATTAATTAACGCATTACAAAGCGGTAAAAATATTAGCGCGGCGGTTGCCAATATGATTGGTTTGGGTATCGGCTTAACACCGTCGGCTGATGATTATTTAGTGGGGCTGAGTACGGTTTTATTTATACCGGGGCATCCGGCAGAAAAATATAAAACCGATTTTTTAGCCGCACTTCAGGCCACGAATAAAAATACCACGCTGCTCAGCGCCATAACGCTGGAGGCCGCATTTGAACAGCGCTATCGCGAAAGTCTTTACGGGCTTATTAATAATATCATTAATGAACCCACCTATTTTTCTATCCAGGCTATCGCCAATATCAAAAATATTGGCTCAAGTTCCGGCTGCGACATGCTTTACGGCATGGCGGACGCCTGCGCACTGAGCCAAACGTATGGAGGGAATTATGTCAGTCAAAATAGTTATTAAAAAGAACACGTATTTTGATTCCGTGTCGCTGATGTCGATATCGACACGCGCCAACCAGCTTGACGGCGTTGAGCAGGCATTTGTGGCAATGGCGACTGAGATGAACAAAGGCGTGCTGAAAAATCTCGGGCTGCTGACGACAGAACTCGATGGCGCAAAAAACGGTGACCTGATGATTGTCATCAACGGCAAAGACGGTGCCGATAACGATCAGACGCTAGCGGCTATTGAAGAATTATTCACTAAAAAGGCCGACAGCGGCTCGCACGAAGCGCGCTACGCCACCCTTGCCAGTGCCAAAAAACACATTCCGGACAGCAATCTGGCGGTGATTTCGGTCAATGGTCTGTTCGCCGCCCGTGAAGCGCGTCAGGCGCTGCAAAACGACCTGAACGTGATGCTGTTCTCCGACAACGTGTCGATTGAAGATGAACTGGCGCTTAAGCAACTGGCGCATGAAAAAGGGCTGCTGATGATGGGGCCGGACTGCGGCACCGCCATCATTAACGGCGCGGCGCTGTGTTTTGGTAACGCGGTACGTCGCGGCAATATTGGCATTATTGGCGCATCCGGCACCGGCAGCCAGGAGCTGAGCGTGCGCATTCACGACTTCGGCGGTGGCATCTCGCAGCTTATCGGTACCGGTGGGCGTGACCTAAGCGAAAAAATTGGCGGCCTGATGATGCTTGATGCCATCACCATGCTGGAAAACGATCCGCAAACCGAAATTATTGTGCTGGTGTCTAAACCACCTGCTCCAGCGGTGGCACGCAAGGTCGTGGAACGCGCCCGCGCCTGCCGTAAACCGGTGGTCGCCTGCTTCCTTGGCCGCGCTGAGCCTCCGGCTGATGAACAAGGGCTACAGTTTGCGCGCGGGACCAAAGACGCAGCGCTGAAAGCGGTTCTGCTGAGCGGTGTGGAGAAAGCCTCGCTCGACCTTAACCCGCTTAACGAGGCGCTGATTGCTGAGGTGCGCGGCAAGCTCACGCCACAGCAAAAATACATTCGCGGCCTGTTCTGCGGCGGCACGCTGTGTGACGAAACGATGTTTGCGGTGATGGAAAAACACGGCGACGTCTACAGCAATATTCAGCCGGATCCGGCCTTCCGTCTGACGGACATTAACCGCAGCGTCAAACACACCTTCCTCGACTTTGGCGATGACGATTTCACCAACGGCAAACCGCACCCGATGATCGACCCGACCAATCGCATCAGCCGCCTGATTCAGGAAGCGCGCGATCCGCAAGTTGGCGTGATCGTGATGGATTTCGTGCTGGGGTTCGGATCGCACGAGGATCCGGTGGGTTCAACGATCGAGGCGATCCGCGAAGCAAAAGCGATCGCCGCCGCTGATGACCGTGAGCTGGTGATCCTCGCCTACGTGCTGGGTACCGATCTCGATACGCCGTCGCTGGAAAAACAGCGCCAGTTGCTAACCGACGCGGGCGTTGTCCTCGCCAGCAGCAGCACCAATACCGGTTTGCTGGCACGTGAATTTATCTGCAAAGGGGAGAATGCCTGATGAGCCAGTTATTTAACCAGCCGTTGAACGTGATTAACGTAGGCATTGCCCTGTTCAGCGATGATTTGAAAAAGCAGCATGTCGACGTCGCCCAGCTCGACTGGACGCCGCCGGGGCAGGGCAATATGCAGATTGTGAAGGCGCTGGACAGCATTGCCGATTCACCGCTGGCAGACAAAATTGCCGCCGCTAACCAGCAGGCGCTGGAGCGCATTATTCAGTCGCACCCGGTGCTGATTGGTTTTGACCAGGCGATTAACGTGGTGCCGGGCATGACGCCGAAAACGATCCTCCACGCTGGCCCGCCGGTGCAGTGGGAAAATATGTGTGGCGCGATGAAAGGCGCGGTCACCGGGGCGCTGGTGTTTGAAGGGCTGGCGAAGGATATCGACGACGCGGCGGCGCTGGCGGCTTCCGGCGAAATCACCTTCTCGCCGTGCCACGAGCACGACTGCGTGGGGTCGATGGCGGGCGTCACTTCGGCCTCGATGTTTATGCATATCGTCGAAAACAAGACCTACGGCAACATTGCTTATACCAATATGAGCGAGCAGATGGCGAAGATCTTGCGCATGGGGGCCAACGACCAGAGCGTGATCGACCGTCTGAACTGGATGCGCGATGTGCAGGGCCCGATGCTGCGCGACGCGATGAAAATCATCGGCGAGATCGACCTGCGCTTAATGTTGGCCCAGGCGCTGCATATGGGCGACGAGTGTCATAACCGCAACAACGCGGGTACCACTCTGCTGATTCAGGCGCTGACGCCGGGGATTATTCAGGCGGGTTACTCCGTTGAGCAGCAGCGCGAAGTGTTTGAGTTTGTCGCCAGTAGCGACTACTTCTCAGGCCCGACGTGGATGGCGATGTGCAAAGCGGCGATGGACGCGGCGCACGGTATCGAGTACAGCACCGTGGTCACCACCATGGCGCGCAACGGCGTCGAGTTCGGCCTGCGGGTCAGCGGCCTACCGGGGCAGTGGTTTACCGGCCCGGCGCAGCAGGTGATTGGCCCGATGTTTGCCGGATACAAACCGGAAGACTCGGGGCTGGATATCGGCGACAGCGCGATTACCGAAACCTACGGCATCGGTGGTTTTGCGATGGCGACAGCCCCGGCGATTGTGGCGCTGGTGGGTGGCACGGTGGAAGAGGCTATCGACTTCTCCCGCCAGATGCGTGAAATCACGCTGGGTGAAAACCCGAACGTCACGATTCCGCTGCTTGGCTTTATGGGCGTGCCAACGGCTATCGACATCACCCGCGTGGGTAGCAGCGGCATTCTGCCGGTGATCAACACCGCCATTGCCCATAAAGATGCGGGTATCGGCATGATTGGCGCCGGGATAGTACACCCGCCGTTCGCCTGTTTCGAGAAAGCGATTCTGAGCTGGTGCGAACATTATAACGCCTGACTGTGCCCTCTCCCCTCTGGGGAGAGGGCTAGGGTGAGGGGATAACAGGCACGGAGCCTGAAATCCCCGGCGGCGCTTTGCTTGGCCGGGCTACATGGTATCCGAGCGCACTTAACGGTTCCCTCTCCCCTGTGGGGAGAGGGTTAGGGTGAGGGGACAACGGGCACGGAGCCTGAAATCCCCGGCGGCGCTGCGCTTGGCCGGGCTACATGGTATCCGAGCGCACTTAACGGTTCCCTCTCCCGTATGGGGAGAGGGTTAGGGTGAGGGGATAACGGGCACGGAGCCTGAAATCTCCGGCGGCGCTGCGCTTGGCCGGGCTACATGATATCCAAGTGCACCTAACGGTTCCCTCTCCCCCATGGGGAGAGGGTTAGGGTGAGGGGATAACGGGCACGGAGCCTGAAATCTCCGGCGGCGCTGCGCTTGGCCGGGCTACTTGGTATCCGAGCGCACTTAACGGTTCCCTCTCCCCTGTGGGGAGAGGGCTAGGGTGAGGGGACAACGGGTACGGAGCCGGAAATCCCCGGCGGCGCTGCGCTTGGCCGGACTACATGGTATCCAAGTGCACCTAACGGTTCCCTCTCCCCTGTGGGGAGAGGGCTAGGGTGAGGGGACAACGGGCACGGAGCCTGAAATCCCCGGCGGCGCTGCGCTTGGCCGGGCTACATGGTATCCGGGCGCACTTAACGGTTCCCTCTCCCCTGTGGGGAGAGGGTTAGGGTGAGGGGACAACGGGTACGGAGCCGGAAATCCCCGGCTGCGCTGCGCTTGGCCGGGCTACAACGATTGGTCCAACAACAATAATCACATCACCTTCTGCACTGGAACCTACACGATGAAAGAACTTGTGGTCGTTGCCATTGGCGGCAACAGCATAATCAAAGACAACGCCAGCCAGTCGATTGAACATCAGTCAGAGGCGGTGAAAGCGGTGGCGGACACGGTGCTGGCGATGCTGGCATCGGATTACAACATCGTGCTGACGCACGGTAACGGCCCGCAGGTGGGGCTGGATCTGCGTCGTGCGGAGATTGCCCACGAGCGCGAAGGGCTGCCGCTCACTCCGCTTGCCAACTGCGTTGCCGACACTCAGGGCGGCATCGGTTATCTGATTCAACAGGCGCTGAATAACCGCCTGGCGAAACGCGGCGAGCAAAAAGCGGTGACGGTGGTGACGCAGGTGGAGGTGGATAAAAACGATCCCGGCTTTATCCATCCCAGCAAACCGATTGGCGCATTTTTTAGCGCCGAACAGCGCGATGCCCTGCTAAGCGCGAATCCAACATGGCGCTTTGTCGAAGATTCCGGGCGCGGTTATCGCCGCGTGGTGGCCTCGCCGGAGCCGAAACGTATTGTCGAAGCTGAAGCCATCAAAACGCTGACTCAACAAGGCTTTGTGGTGATCGGCGCGGGCGGCGGCGGAATTCCGGTGGTGCTGGGCGATGACGGGGATTATCACAGCGTGGACGCGGTGATCGACAAAGATCTTTCCACCGCCCTGCTGGCGCGCGAGATCCACGCCGATATTCTGGTGATCACCACCGGTGTGGAAAAAGTCTGCGTCCACTTCGGCAAACCTGAGCAGCAGGCGCTGGGGCTTGTGGATATCGCCACCATGACTCGCTACATGCACGAAGGCCATTTCCCGGCAGGCAGCATGCTGCCAAAAATTGTCGCCAGCCTACAGTTTCTACAACACGGTGGGAAGCGGGTAATTATCACCACCCCGGACTGCCTGCCCGCCGCTCTGCGCGGTGAAACGGGCACCCATATCATCCACAAACATTAAGGAACGACGATGAAAGAGAACAAAAGTCGCCGTGAGTTTTTGAGCCACAGCGGCAAAATGGTCACCGCCGCCGCGCTGTTTGGCGCGACCGCCCCGGTGGCGTATGCTGCCACTTCCGGCACGGCGACCTGCGAGACCAAAGGAACCATGAACATCACCGACCGCCATTACTATCTGGATAACGTGCTGCTCGAAACGGGCTTTGAATATGAGGGTGCGGTGGCAGTTCATACCCGTACCGCGCGTCACACCGTGGAGATTCAGGACGGCAAAATCGTCGCCCTGCGCGATAATCAAAACCACCCGGACGCCACGCTGCCGCACTATGATGCCGGTGGCAAACTGATGCTGCCCGCGATGCGCGACATGCATATCCACCTCGACAAAACCTTCTACGGCGGCCCGTGGCGCTCGCTCAACCGCCCGGCGGGCACCACGATTCAGGATATGATAAAGCTCGAGCAAAAGCTGCTGCCTGAACTCCAGCCGTACACCCAGGAGCGGGCTGAGAAGCTGATTGATCTGCTGCAATCGAAAGGCACTACCATTGCCCGTAGCCACTGCAATATTGAGCCGGTTTCCGGGCTGAAAAACCTCGAAAATTTACAGGCGGTGCTGGCACGACGTCAGGCTGATTTCGACTGTGAGATTGTCGCCTTCCCGCAGCATGGCCTGCTGTTATCGAAATCTGAACCGCTGATGCGCGAAGCAATGCAGGCAGGTGCGCATTACGTCGGCGGGTTAGATCCGACCAACGTCGATGGCGCAATGGAGAAGTCCCTCGACACCATGTTCCAGATTGCCATCGACTATAAAAAAGGCGTGGATATCCATCTTCATGAAACCAGCCCCGCGGGCGTGGCGGCGGTGAAATATATGGTGGAGACCGTAGAGAGAACCCCAGAACTCAAGGGCAAGCTGACCATCAGCCACGCTTTCGCGCTGGCAATGATGAACGAACAGCAGGTTGATGAGATTGCGACGCGGATGGCGGCGCAGCAGATTTCCATCGCCTCGACGGTGCCGATCGGTACGCTGCATATGCCGCTCAAACAGCTACGCGACAAAGGCGTGACGCTGATGACTGGTACCGATAGCGCCATCGATCATTGGGCGCCATACGGCCTCGGCGATATGCTGGAAAAAGCCAACCTGTACGCTCAACTCTACATCCGCCCGAACGAACAAAATCTCTCGCGCTCGCTGTTCCTGGCGACCGGTGACATGATGCCGTTAAATGAGAAGGGTGAGCGCGTGTGGCCCAAGGCGCAGGATGAGGCGAGCTTTGTGCTGGTGGACGCCTCGTGCTCGGCGGAAGCCGTGGCGCGGATCTCTCCGCGCGCCGCAACGTTCCATAAAGGACGGCTGGTGTGGGGAAGCGTGGCATAACCTTGTAGGCCGGACAAGGCAACGCCGCCATCCGGCAACCTGCGCCGATACTGCCGGATGGCGCTGCGCTTATCCGGCCTACATAGCACCCGTATCGCGCCGACTCCGGGAGCGCTCGAACTCCCCCTAAAATTTTTTTATCCCCGACCGAAACCTTCAGGCCTTAGCGTGCGAACTATTATGTACAGAGCACCTTTATTCCCCTGATGGAGTCGACCATGAATCGTTTAAAAACCTTGTCAGCCGCCGCCGTACTCAGCCTTTCTCTCTTCGCCATGAATGCGAATGCCGCCCTTGAACCAGGCGCAAAAGCGCCGGACTTCAGCCTGCAAGGCGCGCTCGGCGGTAAGCCACTGACCTTCTCCCTGCAACAGGCCTTGCAGAAAGGGCCGGTAGTGCTCTACTTCTTTCCGGCTGCGTTCACCAAAGGCTGTACCCTTGAGGCGCACGCCTTTGCCGAAGCCACCGATGATTTCAAAAAGCTCGGTGCAACCGTGGTGGGCGTGACCGCCGGGAATGTTGACCAGGTGGATGAGTTCTCGAAGCTGGAGTGTCGGGATAAATTTACCGTGGCGGCAGACCCAGGGGCGAAAGTGGCGACGCAGTACCAGACGCTTATGCAGATGAACGGCAAAACGCTGTCCGACCGTACCTCGTTTGTGATCGCCCCGGACGGCAAAATTCTGATGAGCTATACCGACCGTAACCCTGATGAACACATCCAGAAAGCGATGGATGCCGTGAAGCTGTACGCGAAATCGCACTCGTAATTTAGCCGCCGGGGTTCGCTATGTTAACTGCTATTCTGGCTGCCTTTGTGGGCGGCATTATCCTCAACCTGATGCCCTGCGTGTTCCCGGTCATTTCACTGAAAGCGCTGGGCATTTTGCGCCATGAGGGTGATGCCAAAAGTGCGCGCACCGAAGGATTGGGCTTTTTGCTCGGCGTGATTTTTACCATGCTGGTGCTGGCTGGCATACTGTTGGCGCTGCGTGCCGGTGGTACCGCCGTCGGCTGGGGGTTCCAGCTTCAGTCGCCGATGGTCATTGCCGTGCTGGCGCTGATTATTTTGGGCGCGGCGCTGAATCTGCTCGGCGTGTTTGAAGTGGGCTTGTCGTTGCAAAGAGCTGGGGAGATTTCGGTAGGAAGCGGGGCTTTTGTACGTTCTGCGCTAACCGGTGCGCTGGCGATTGTGGTGGCGACACCCTGCTCGGCACCCTTTATGGCGGGCGCGGTGGGCTATGCACTGGTGCAGCCTCCGCTGGCCTCACTGGCGATTTTCCTGTCGCTGGCGATAGGCTTTGCCGCGCCGTTTACGCTGGTCTCGATGTTCCCGGCCATCGCCAAACATCTGCCGCGACCGGGCGCATGGATGGACATCCTCAAGCGTGGCCTGGCGTTCCCGATGCTCGGGGCGTTTGCCTGGCTGGTGTGGGTGTTGACGCAGCAAGCGGGTACCACCGCGCTGTTAGCGATGCTGATTTGTGCCGTAGTGGTGAGCTTTGCCGCGTGGCTGTACGGTATGGCCCAGCGCCGACGCTATATCGGAAAATCCTATAAAGCGCTGCTGGCGGTGACGGTGGTGCTGTTTATTGCTGCGGTCAGCCCGCTGCCCGGCGTGATGCACGTCCAGCCGTCGCAGCCGGATCTTGCGCGCGTGGAAAATATCACCCAGGTGAAGTGGTCGCCGCAGACGGTGGAGGAGATGCGCGGGCATGGCAAGGCTATCTTTGTCGATTTCACCGCCTCCTGGTGTATTACCTGCCAGGTAAACGAGCGCACGTCGCTCTCCACAGCGGCGGTGAAGCAGGCGCTGGCGAGCACGAATACAATCTACATGGTGGCGGACTCCACCAAATTTAACGCCGATATTGATGACGCGATGACCGCGTTTGGGCAGGGTGGTTTGCCGCTCTACGTAGTCTACCCGGCGGACGGCAGCGCCCCGAAAGTGCTGCCGCAGGTGCTGACCCCGACGATTGTGGTCAACGCCCTGAATCAGGCATCCGGTAAAAAAGCATGAGGTAACGGGCATGGCGGAATATGGATAACGGTTTAGCGCCGCGTGAAGCATGGCCTGCGCTGATGACAAGCGCGCAGGCGGGGGATCGCGATGCCTATACCCAACTGCTGCGGGCCATTGTGCCGGTGATTCGGGTGATGGTCCGCAAGCAGATTGCCGACAGCGTGCTGGTTGACGATGTTATCCAGGACGTTCTGCTGGCAGTCCATCGGGTGCGCCACACCTACGATCCCGCCTGTCCGTTTTTACCGTGGTTGATGGCCATCACCCAGGCCCGCACCGTTGATGCGCTGCGTAAGCGTGGCCGCCACTGGCTGCGTGAAGCCGATGAGGGGGAGGCCGTTGAGCCTATCGCTGAACACATCCTGGAAGAGGATGAACGAGAAGAAGCGCTGGCGCAGATCCTCGACCAGCTCCCCTCACGCCAACGGCAGATTGTGGAGCATATCCACCTGCAGGAGATGAGCCTCGCCGAAGCCGCTGTCCGCCATAATTTAAGCGTTTCGGCGGTGAAATCGCTATTACACAGAGCACTTACCAACCTTCGCCGGATGGGAGCGAACCATGACCGATCATGATCTTTTTATTGCGAAGCTAAGTCGCGACGCCGGGCCAATACGCCGCCCATGGGCGAGCAACCGACGGGTCGTCGCCTGGCTGCTGATGGCGCTGCCGTGCGGTTGGCTCAATAGCCTGGTGTTCCATCGGGTAGCGACGGACTGGACGCAATCCGGCGCGCTGTTGGCGGCGCTGCAACTGACCGTGGCTTTTGTGATGGGCATACTGGCAATACGTAACGCCTTTCTGCTGAGCATTGCCGGGCGAAAACCACTGGGCTGGCAGTGGTTTGTGCCACTTATAGCGCTCTGGCTGGGCGGCGTTATCTTCAGCCTCGGGACGACACACGCGCCGGAAAGTCATCCCGACGAAGTGAACTGCTACGCGTTTATGATGGCGGTGAGCACACCGATGATGGTCATTATGATGGGCTACCTGCGTCGCACCCGGGCCCTGTATCCGCTGCGCACGCTGGCGACGTCAGGGGTGGGAATCGCCTGTATGGCGCTGACGATGCTGTCGTTTTGCCACCCGGTGGAGGTGCATCCGCTAGATTTCCTGCTCCATATGGCGGCGGGGGTGACGATTGTGCTGGTGATGATGGCGGTGGGGTGGCGGTGGGTGAGGATTGTCTGATGAGCGCCGTGGCATTGCCGGATGGCGCTACGCTTATCCGGCATACATATGTTGCCGGGTACCGCTGGGCGTAGCCCGGTCGAGGCGCAACGCGCCGACGCCGGGACTGCTCGATCTATGCCCCTTCAACCTCATCCAACCGCCGCTTCAGCGCATCCAACTGAAACTCGCTAAACACCTCAATTCCATGCTGGCGCAACAGCGCCGCCGCGACCCCTTCACCCGGTACCCTCACTCCGCTAAATGCCCCGTCATATACATTCTGGCTCCCGCAGGTTGGGCTACCGTCGGTCATAATCGCAAACCGACAGCCCTGACTCTGCGCAGTTTTTAACGCCAGCCACGCCGCCAGCACATACGGCTGCGTCACATCACGCCCGTCGCTTTCTACCACCTGTGCGTGCCCGTTCAGCACGTCGATCCCCTGACCACTCACCATCTCTGCGGATAAGCGTGGGGTAGGTAGCCCTGCCGCCAGTTCCGGGCAATGGGTGACCAGACGGCCTTCTTCGTGCCAGCGTTGCAGCAGATCTGAGGAACAGGATTTGTCGGTACCGTTGTAGCGGACAAGGTGTCCTGACAGGCAGGCGCTAAGCAGGATTTTTTCTTTGACGGGCATGGGAGATACCTTTGATAAGGTGCGTGGTAACGCGCTTATCGCGATACCGGCGGTTATAAGGTAGCAGAAAATGAGCGGGGGGCGGTTGGATTTGGGGGGGGAGGAAACGCGTCTTATAATGAAAAACGAATAGTATCTTCTGCTCTGGAACCCCGTTTATGAATTGCCAGAGGGTAAGCCATGTGTTTTATCCTGAGCGGGTGATGCCAGAAGGAGGCTCCTGGAAGTGATTGAAAAATATAAAAGGACGTTAGAAATGAATAAATATCTGTCTGGTCTGTGTTTTGTCTCTTTTTTTTATTTTTCTTCAATAGGTTACGTACACTCTGCGGATCAAAATAACGTCCAGGTTAGTATCGATGCCCGCAACTCTAATAAAGGATTTATTCCGGTAATTTCTGATTTAGATGAAATCCAGCCTTCTCATTTCAGGGAGTCGGATCTACAGAAAATGCAGGATAGCGTGAGGAGGATGGAGTCCGACAACCGCAAAGTCGATGAGCTAACTAAGAAGGTTTTACAGCTTGAGAGAAAGAATTCTGAGCAGGAGAGTAAGATCGAGCGATTGCAAAGAAGTCTTGATGGCATGAAGCGGAGCAACGACAACCTTTCAAATCAGGTCAGCAATTTATCCCGCAAAATTAAGTGATAAAGAGCCACCGCCTGTATTCACTTACCGGGCTATTAGCGTAAGCGTGCCTGCATTAAAGCCACGCTTATCAGCGCCCAGAAATCGGCCGTAGCCAGATAGCAAAAAACCAGCCGTAGGCTGGTTTCTTTAAATAGTGGTGCCCGGACTCGGAATCGAACCAAGGACACGGGGATTTTCAATCCCCTGCTCTACCGACTGAGCTATCCGGGCAACGAGGCGCATTAAACCGTAGTCGCTCTCTTTCGTCAACCAAATTCACCGAAAAGCTGTTCAACTGCTTACTATTCCGGCAATCTACGCGTTTACGCCGACTGTTTGCACAAATCTTCCAGACAGCGGCGCGGCAATCAGGCAATGCTGGCGGCAAGAGGAGGGCAGGATGGCGACAAAAGACTGGCTTGAGCTGCGACAGCATGCGGATACCGGCATTGAAACGATAAAAGCGCACTTTGAAGGCCATGCCTTCGACCCGCACTGGCACGACAGCTATCTGGTGGGCATCACGCTCGCTGGAACGCAGCAGTTTCACTGTCGTCGCGAGCGCCATCATAGTCTGCCGGGCGATGCCTTTTTGCTGGAACCGGGGGAGATACACGACGGTGATGCACCGGTGGCCGGAGGCTTTACCTACCTCACGTTTTATCTCGACGAGCGCTGGCTGACCCACACCCTGCACGGGCTCTATGACGCCACGCCGGACAGCTATTCACTGCACTTTAACCAAACGCTCACCCGAGAGCCGCAGCTGGTGCGGGCGATTAATGACACCTTCAGTACCTTGCATACCGATGAGATGCGTATCGTGCAGCAAAGCAGCATGGATAATCTGCTGGCGCAGTTGACCTCGCATTGTCAGTGGCGCAAACGGCTGCCGTCACAGATCCAAAGTGCGGCCATCGCCCACCGGGCGCGGGATTATCTGCATGCGCATATGGGCGATAATATTGGCCTGTCGGATCTGGCGCGGGAGACCGGCACCGACCGTTTTACCCTCACGCGCAGTTTTAAGCGCGAGTTTCATCTGGCGCCGCACGCGTGGCTGATTCAGCTGCGGTTGGCGAAAGCGCGCCAGTTGCTGGGGTTGGGTGAGCTGCCGGTGGAGGTGGCGGCGACACTGGGTTTTGCTGACCAGAGTCACCTCGGGCGCTGGTTCCAGCGGGCGTACCGCATTACGCCCGCGCACTACCGTCGGTTGTGCACAAACCTTCCAGACGTTTCCAATAAATAACGGCACAGTCAGGACTCCAATAATAAGGAGTCACCTGTGAATATCATGCCGTTCCTGCTGTTTGCTTTTGTTGCCTCAATCACCCCAGGACCTACCAATATTCTGGTGCTGACCAACAGCCAGCACTATGGCGTGAGGGCGACGATCCCGGCGCTGATAAGCGGCTGTGTTGCTGCCAGTGCCATTGTGCTGGTTTCGGGGGCTGGTGCGGGTGAGTTACTGAGCCAGTATCCGTTAGTGCGTCAGGTGATGAGTTGGGCAGGCGTGCTGTGGCTGACCTGGATGAGCTGGCAGCTATTCTGCGCTCCGGCGGCGAATATTGCCGGGCAGACACGCCATCGTTTTACTGCCAAAGCGGCGGCATTGTTGCAGGTGATTAACCCGAAAACGTGGATGATGGCGCTGGCGGTGGTGAGTTTGTTCGCGCCGAGCGGGGCGAATGCGCTGCGTGAAGTGGCGCTGATGGCGCTGTGGTTTTTGCTTATTTCGGTGGCGTGTCTGATGTGCTGGGCGTGGCTTGGGAAGGCGGTGAACCGCGTGTTCCGCACCACCGTGGCGATGGTGCGGTTTCAGCGGCTGATGGCGCTGTGTCTGCTGGTGTCGGCGTGGGCAGGAATGCTGGCTTAGGTCAGCGCGCCACCCTGGCGGCACTGGGCAAAGCGCAGGATATCTTCAGCCAGACGATGGGCAGTGTCGACGTCGGCCTGGCTGCGGCTGACCAGCATGCGGCTTAAGCAGCCTTCCAGCACCAGCTGCATCTGTTTGGCGACCATCGCCGGGTCATCCACTTCCAGCTGCGTCAGCAGTTCATGGCTGTACTGGTAAGCATCGCGCTTTTGCTGCTCGGCGAGCTGGTGAATCGGGTGATCCGCATCCGGGTAGAAGGTGCAGGCGGCAATAAACAGGCAGCCGGGGTAGCGATTTTTGCTGACGCAATCGGTCAGTGCGGTATAGCGAGCCAGCAGCTTTTGTTCGGGCGTGAGCTCTTCATTGAGCATTAACTGACGACGCCAGGTCTCAACCTGTTGGCTCAGGTAGCGCAATGCGTCATACAGCAGCGCTTCGCTGTCCGGCCAGAAGCGGCGCAGTTCATCTAACGGGCGGTCCACGCGCTCGGCAACCATCTCCAGCGTGGTGCTCGCAATCCCTTCTTGTTCAAGGAGCTGTAGAGCTTCTCCTAATACGTCTTCGCGTTGCACGTTCTTTTCCTCCGTTACCGACAGTTTCCCGTCTAAAAGTGTTGTCTACGGTTGGCGATCGCGCAAATGTGCGCTGAATGCGTTGGCATCCATAAAGCCGGTCACTCGTGCGTCGGGGTGTTCATTACCCTCTTTATCGAAGAAGAGGATAGTCGGTAGCCCCAGAACCTGTAAATGCTTTAGCAGCGCCACGTCTTGCGCGCTATTGGCGGTGACGTTGGCCTGCAAAAGGACGGTATTTTGCAGTGCCCGCTGAACCTGCGGGTCGCTGAAGGTGTACTTCTCAAATTCTTTGCAGGCTACGCACCAGTCGGCGTAGAGGTCAAGCATCACCGGTTTGCCGCGCGCGTTGGCGAGCGCGGTATTGAGATCCGAAACGTTGCTGATACGGGTGAAGCTCAGATGCGCCTGGCTCTGTGTTGCCGTGTGACCAAAAGCCCAGTCCTGAAGTGGACGTACACTAATCAGCGCTGCGGCTAACAGGATAATCTGCACGATTCGTTGCCACGGCTTGCTGAGTCCAAGGCTTGAGATAAACGCCCAACCAAAGAACGCCACGCCGAGCATCGACCATAACCGTAATCCCCAGACATCGCCAATAATACGTTCCAGCAGGAATACCGGGAGGGCGAGGATCACAAAGCCAAAGGCGGTTTTGACCTGCGCCATCCACGGGCCGCTTTTCGGTAGCAGGCGGTTGCCGAAGACGGTGACGATAATCAGCGGCAGCCCCATGCCTAGGGCGTAGAGGTACAGTGTCCCGCCGCCAAGCCACAAATTACCGCTCTGAGCGATATACAGCAGAATGGCGCTCAGAGGCGCGGTGGTACACGGCGAGCAGATAAGTCCGGCAATCGCCCCCATTACGAATACGCCGCCAGTGGAGCCTCCCTGTTGGCGGTTGCTCAATAAAGCGAGGCGGGTTTGCAGCGATGACGGTAGCTGGAGTGAAAAAACGCCGAACATCGACAGCGCCAGCAGGATAAACACCGCCGACAGGCCGATGAGCACGTAAGGGTGCTGGAGCGCGGCCTGGAACTGCATTCCGGCGGCGGCGACGATAAGGCCGAGCGCGGTGTAGGTCAGCGCCATGCCTTGTACGTAGATAAAGGCCAGCAGTAGTGCGCGAGCGGTGGAGAGGCGCTGTTTGCCGCCGAGGACGATGCCGGAGATCAGCGGATACATCGGCAGTACGCAGGGAGTAAAGGCGATGCCGATACCGATGAGTAAGGCCCAGAGGGCGCTAAACGGGAGATCGGCGCTGGATTCGCCCCGCACCCCGGCCCTCTCCCCGGAGGGGAGAGGGGGAGTTTGAGCCTGAGCCGCAACGGCGTTCAGCGGCACGGTTTTGGTTTCTGGCGGGTAGCAGAAGCCTGCATCAGCGCAGCCCTGATAGGTGACGGTCAGCGTGGCGCCTTGTGCGGCTTGAGTCAGAGTTACCGGTACCGTTAACTGCTGGCGATAGATTTCGCTTTTGCCGTAAAACTCGTCGTTATGCCATTCGCCTTTCGGCATTTGCAGCGGGGCGATTTGGGCATTGGCAGGCGTGATGCTGACCTGCTTGCGATACAAGTAGTAGCCGTCTTTCACCTGCCAGGTGAGGTTAACGTCGTGCTGGTTCTGCTGAAAATCAAAGGCAAAGGCCTGGTCAGCAGGGACGAAATTAGAGCGGCCGGGCGCGTCAAATAACCCGGCGAAAGCGGAAGTGCTGCACAGCAGCAGAACTAGCGTAAGGAAGCGTTGAGCCATGAGTGATAATCAACATCTGCATGAGAAACGGGAATGACGAGTAATTCGGGCGTTTGATACGGGTGGTGGGCCTTCAGACAATCGAGCAGCGCCTGCTGGTGAGCGACGTTGGTTTTTAAAATCATCTGCACTTCATACTCCTGTTCGAGTTTCCCCTCCCAGTAGTAGAGCGATGTTGCGCCGGGTAACAGCGTGGCGCAGGCTGCCAGTTTTTCAGCCAGTACTTTTGCCGCCAGATCCTGGGCGGTTGCTTCATCTGGAGCCGTACAGAGAACCACAACAGTGTCGGGAGTACTCATTGCCAACCTCGTATCGATGAAAAAAGGCACTATAGCACGCCGGGTCATCGGGGTTGAATGAATCGGGCCGCAGAGCGGCCCGACTTTAATGATTTTTACAGCGTAGGCGGTTAGAGCATCAGGCCGCCGAAGATAAAGCCTAGAATCACGCACAGGGTAATGGCGATAACACCCGGGATCAGGAAGGCGTGGTTAAACACGTATTTGCCGATGCGCGTAGAACCGGTGTCGTCCATTTCTACCGCCGCCAGCAGCGTTGGGTAGGTTGGCAGGACGAACAGCGCGGAAACCGCCGCAAAGGATGCAATGGCCGTCAGCGGGGTGACGCCCAGCATCAGTGCCGCTGGCATCAGCGCTTTGGTGGTGGCTGCCTGGGAGTAAAGCAGGGTGGCGGCAAAGAACAGCACGATTGCCAGCAGCCATGGGTAGTTTTGCAGCAGGTCACCCGCCACTGCCTGGATGTCGGCGATGTGCGCTTTAACGAAGGTATCGCCCAGCCACGCCACGCCCAGAACGCACACGCAGGCGCTCATGCCTGATTTAAAGGTGCTGGCATTCAGGATTTCGCCGGTGTCGATTTTGCAGGTGACGCAAATCAGCGTGGCGATGGTCAGCATGAACACCACAATCGCTTCGTTACGCGGCAGTACCGGGTTCTGGATAAGCCCAACGGTGTCGCTGATGGCGGTCGCGTAGAACATCACCGCCACGATGCCGATGAGGAACAGCAGCACCGAGCGTTTAGCGTGAGGCTTCAGCTTGAAGACCTGGCTGCCGCGCAGGCTGACTTCGCCTTTTGCCAGACGCTCCTGGTATACCGGATCGTCTTTTAGCTCGCAGCCGAGGAAGTTACACACCACGGAGGTAAGCAGCACGGCAATCAGGGTGACCGGAATACAGATGGAGAGCAGCGTCAGGTAGCTAACGCCCATCGGTTCCAGAATCCCCGCGAAGAACACCACCGCCGCGGAAATTGGCGAGGCGGTAATCGCAATCTGTGAGGCGACTACGGCAATCGACAGCGGACGAGAAGGGCGAATACCCTGCTCTTTGGCGACTTCGGTGATCACCGGCAGCGTAGAGAAGGCGGTGTGACCGGTGCCTGCCAGAATGGTCATAAACCAGGTGACTAAAGGCGCCAGGAAGGTGATGTATTTTGGGTGACGGCGCAGCATGCGCTCCGCCAGGCTGACCAGATAATCCATCCCGCCTGCCACCTGCATGGCGGCAATCGCGGCGATAACGGCCATGATGATTTCGATAACGTCAAAGGGTATCGCGCCCGGTTGTATCTGGAAAATCAGCGTCAATACCAGCACGCCTAAGCCGCCGGCAAAGCCGATGCCGATCCCCCCGAGTCTTGCCCCTAGATAAATGGCAAGAAGCACAATGACCAGTTCTGCTCCAAACATATTAGCCTTCCTTGTTTACCAGATTGATATGTAATTGTTGTGTTTTCGTGAATTATAGAAACAAAAAAGGCATGTCATCATGACATGCCTCGTGTATCTAGTCTGAAAGACTACTGTTCGCTTTCATCGGTATATCGCTTCGCTTTATAGGCCGGGTGCATCAGGTTTTGCGGAGAGAAGATATCATCCAGCTCCGCTTCGGTAAGCAGCCCGCGTTCCAGCACGACTTCCCGTACGCTCTTGCCGGTTTCAGCACAGATTTTGCCGACGATATCGCCGTTGTGGTGGCCGATAAACGGGTTCAGGTAGGTGACGATACCGATGGAGTTGTAGACGTAGCTTTCGCAGACCGCTTTGTTGGCGGTGATGCCGTCGACGCATTTTTCCAGCAGGTTGTAGCAGGCGTTGGTCAGGATGTGGATAGACTCAAACATCGCCTGGCCAATCACTGGCTCCATCACGTTCAGCTGCAACTGACCGGCTTCGGATGCCATGGTGACTGTCGTGTCGTTGCCAATCACTTTAAAGCAGACCTGGTTTACGACTTCTGGCACGACCGGGTTCACTTTGGCTGGCATGATAGAGGAGCCCGCCTGCAGTTCCGGCAGGTTGATTTCGTTTAAACCAGCGCGCGGGCCGGAGGAGAGCAGGCGAAGGTCATTACAGATCTTCGACATTTTCACCGCCATGCGTTTCAGCGAGCTGTGTACCATGACGTAGGCGCCGCAGTCTGAGGTGGCTTCAATCAGGTCTTCAGCCGGGACAACCGCCAGGTTACTGACTTCCGCCAGTTTCTGTACTGCCAGCTGTTGGTAGCCATCAGGGGTGTTCAGACGGGTGCCGATAGCGGTCGCGCCGAGGTTAACTTCCAGCAGCAGTTCCGCGGTGCGCAGCAGGTTTTTGGTCTCTTCGTTCAGCAATACGCTGAAGGCATGGAATTCCTGGCCCAGCGTCATCGGCACGGCATCCTGCAACTGGGTGCGACCCATTTTCAGGACATCCTGGAATTCATCCGCTTTACGCTGGAAGCCTTCGCCCAACTGGTGGATGGCATCAATCAGCTTCACGATAGAGGTATACACCGCGATGCGGAAACCGGTTGGGTAGGCATCGTTGGTGGACTGGCATTTGTTGACGTGGTCGTTCGGGTTCAGGAACTGGTATTCACCTTTCTGATGGCCCATCAGTTCGAGACCGATGTTCGCGAGCACTTCGTTGGTGTTCATGTTGACGGAGGTGCCGGCACCGCCCTGGTAAACGTCAACCGGGAACTGGTCCATGCATTTGCCGTTATTCAGGACTTCATCACATGCAGCAATGATGGCATTCGCGACGCCTTTAGGAATGGTTTGCAGCTCTTTGTTAGCCATCGCCGCCGCTTTCTTCACCATCACCATCCCACGGACGAACTCTGGGATGTCGCTGATTTTACTGTTACTAATGTAAAAGTTTTCAATCGCTCTCAGAGTATGAACGCC
The DNA here is from genome assembly GCF_034424175.1 of Kluyvera intermedia. NCBI lineage: Bacteria > Pseudomonadati > Pseudomonadota > Gammaproteobacteria > Enterobacterales > Enterobacteriaceae > Kluyvera > Kluyvera intermedia. The sequence goes on along the minus strand of NZ_CP139986.1, from coordinate 4,286,290 downwards.
GTAGTAAGCGTCAGCAGGAACTTCCCTGGTACCCAACAGATCTTCTTCGATACGAATGTTGTTTAGCATGTGAACCTTCTTTTTGCGAGCTGCCAATGATTTCACCAAATACGCAGGATTTTTGTGGTCATGCGTTTTTCTGACCGCAGATTATTTCCTTAATCGGCCCGGTGTCCATGATCATATGCTGATAATAGCGGATTGCAGTTATCTGGATCACTTATTATCAGGCGAAGCACATAAGAATTATTGATTTGTGAAATGAGTCACCGCTTGACGATTGTTGACAAAAATATCAATCGGCTCTGATTGAAAAATGGTGAAAAACCACCATTTAGATCTCATGCTGCGAATGATGAATTGTCGCAGGCGCGTGATACGCGTTGTTTACCTCACAGGAGATGCCAGTGCGCTGGATACCGTTAGTTGCCATATTTCTCTATGTTTACATTGAGATCTCAATTTTTATCCAGGTCGCCCATGTGTTTGGCGTCCTGCTGACGTTAGTTTTAGTTATCTTTACTTCGGTTATCGGGATGTCTTTGGTGCGTAACCAGGGCTTCAAAAATCTGATGCTGATGCAGGAAAAGATGCAGGCGGGTGAAAGCCCAGCGGTGGAGATGGTCAAAAGCGTTTCGCTGATCCTTGCCGGTTTGCTGTTGCTGCTACCGGGGTTCTTTACCGATTTCCTCGGACTGGTGCTGCTTTTACCGCCGGTGCAAAAGCATTTGACCGTCAAGCTGATGCCTTATCTGCACTTTAATCGTATGCCGGGTGGCGGATTCGCTGGCGGGACGACGAGCGGGCAGACCTTCGATGGCGAATACCAGCGTAAGGACGAGCGCCCAGACCAGATTGACCATAAAGATGATAACCGCCCGTAATTCGTAGCACGGCCCCGGGGTAGGCATAAACGCCTCGCCCGGGCTACCGGTTGTTGTAGCCCGGCCAAGCGAAGCGCCGCCGGGATTTAAGCCGGGTGCGTATCCGGCTTAATGGTTTTGCGCTTCGGCAGCAACCACCACAGCGCCGCCAGCATCACCATGGCGTACAGACTCTTCCAGCCCACCATCGCCAGCAACAGCACACACAGCGCCACGCCGAGCATCGACAGCATCCGGAAACGTCCGGTGAGCAGCTTACAGCCTGCCAGCATGCACAGCAGATAAATCATGATAAAGATGCCGTTGGCGTAGATGATCAGCGCATCAAGATTGATGTTGAGCCAATAGCTCGCCAGCGTGCTCACCATACAACTGCCAATCACCACGCTCAGCGCATTGCGCGGCACGTGGTTTGGCGACAGCCGCGCCAGATAGCTGGCGGGTTTATATTGCGCTTGCGACCACACCAGACGGGCAAAGCTCTGAATGTAGATATTGAGGCTGGCAAAACAGGCGAGAAAACCAATGACGCTCGCCACCCACAGTGCCTTCACGCCGAACAGTTGCACCACGATGGTCGGCAGCGATGCGGCGGCAGTATTGGCCGCGCCATAGGCATGGAAACGCAGTACCAGCACCGTGCAGGCCCAGTACACCACACCTGCCAGCAGCAGGCCGATAATCAGCGCGCGGGGGAAGTCCCGCTCCGGGTGGCGAAATTCTGAGGCCATATGCGCAAACGCTTCAAGGCCGACAAAACACCAGAACATCACCGACAGCGCGGCAAACAGCTGTGAATGGTCGATCTCAGCAATCGCCGGGAAAGGAATGCCTTGAATCGCGATATCACCGTAGACCCAGATAGCCGCCAGCAGTGCGACAATCATAATGGCCACCAGCGTCTGGATATTGGCGCTGGAGCTGGCTCCGCGTGACCCCAGCCACCAGATAATGGCGAGCGTCGCCACTTCGGCCATCAGCAGTTGCCAGCCGTGCCAGCCAAACAGCGCCTGGGTGAAGCCGGAGGCGATATGCAGCGCGGCAGGCAGCCCAACGGGGATAACCGACAGGAACAGCCAGCCGGTCACACGGGCTAATCGCGGGCCAAAGGCCATCTCAACAAAATGCGCTACACCGCCCGCGCTGGGGAAATGACGCCCGAGCAGAGCGAAGACAATCGCGACAGGAAACACCAGTACAATCAAGGCCGGCCAAGCCCACAGGCTGTTATTGCCCGCCACCAATGCGCCCAACGCCGGGACAGCAAAGACGCCGGTGCCCAGTAGCGACGTCGAGAGTAATCCGATCCCCTGAGCTAAACCTAGCTCCTGTTTTAGTCCTGCCATGACCCTCGCCCATACCTTTGCAAAGAGCGCGATTTTACCATTTAGGCTCCGCCTCATTGTGCTGTAGTCAGCCTGTATTTCAGCGATTTATCGTGATTACGCCACAGGAAAAAAATTTTTTTAAGTTTCCCCCTTGAAGGGGAAGAGAACACCCCCATCTCTCAGGCACTAGTCGGAAAACCGTGTTCGGCCCGGCGTCATCCATAACTGATAATGACTTTCTCAAAGGAGAGCTATCAATGAGTATTCGTCCGCTACATGATCGTGTGATCGTCAAACGTAAAGAAGTTGAAACCAAATCTGCTGGCGGCATCGTCCTGACCGGTTCTGCGGCAGCAAAATCAACGCGTGGCGAAATCATCGCTGTCGGTAAGGGCCGCATCCTGGAAAACGGAACCGTGCAGCCGCTGGACGTTAAAGTTGGTGACATCGTGATTTTCAACGACGGCTACGGCGTGAAATCTGAGAAGATCGACAATGAAGAAGTGTTGATCATGTCTGAAAGCGACATCCTGGCAATTGTTGAAGCGTAAGTAACGCGCGAACGAATTTGAGGAATAGAAGAAATGGCAGCTAAAGACGTAAAATTTGGTAACGACGCTCGTGTGAAAATGCTGCGCGGCGTTAACGTACTGGCAGACGCAGTAAAAGTGACCCTGGGCCCTAAAGGCCGTAACGTGGTTCTGGACAAATCTTTCGGTGCACCAACCATCACTAAAGATGGCGTATCCGTAGCACGTGAAATCGAACTGGAAGACAAGTTCGAAAACATGGGCGCGCAGATGGTGAAAGAAGTTGCCTCTAAAGCGAACGACGCGGCAGGCGACGGTACCACCACCGCAACCGTACTGGCTCAGTCTATCATCGCTGAAGGCCTGAAAGCCGTTGCTGCTGGCATGAACCCAATGGATCTGAAACGTGGTATCGACAAAGCTGTCGTTGCTGCTGTTGAAGAACTGAAAGCGCTGTCCGTACCGTGCTCTGACTCTAAAGCCATTGCTCAGGTTGGTACCATCTCCGCTAACTCCGACGAAACCGTCGGTAAACTGATCGCTGAAGCGATGGATAAAGTCGGTAAAGAAGGCGTGATCACCGTTGAAGACGGTACCGGTCTGGAAGACGAACTGGACGTAGTTGAAGGTATGCAGTTCGACCGTGGCTACCTGTCCCCATACTTCATCAACAAGCCAGAAACTGGCGCTGTTGAACTGGAAAGCCCGTTCATCCTGCTGGCTGACAAGAAAATCTCCAACATCCGTGAAATGCTGCCAGTTCTGGAAGCCGTTGCGAAAGCCGGTAAACCACTGCTGATCATTGCTGAAGATGTTGAAGGCGAAGCGCTGGCGACCCTGGTGGTTAACACCATGCGTGGCATCGTGAAAGTGGCTGCGGTTAAAGCACCAGGCTTTGGCGACCGTCGTAAAGCTATGCTGCAAGACATCGCAACCCTGACTGGCGGTACCGTTATCTCTGAAGAGATCGGTATGGAGCTGGAAAAAGCGACCCTGGAAGATATGGGCCAGGCAAAACGCGTTGTGATCAACAAAGACACCACCACTATCATCGATGGTGTGGGTGAAGAAGCTGCGATTCAGGGCCGTGTTGCTCAGATCCGTAAACAGATTGAAGAAGCAACTTCTGACTACGACCGTGAAAAACTGCAGGAACGCGTAGCGAAACTGGCTGGCGGCGTTGCAGTAATCAAAGTCGGTGCTGCTACCGAAGTTGAAATGAAAGAGAAAAAAGCACGCGTTGACGATGCCCTGCACGCGACCCGTGCTGCGGTAGAAGAAGGTGTGGTAGCTGGTGGTGGTGTTGCGCTGATTCGCGTAGCGTCTAAACTGAGCAACCTGCGTGGCCAGAACGAAGATCAGAACGTGGGTATCAAAGTTGCGCTGCGCGCAATGGAAGCTCCACTGCGTCAGATCGTTCTGAACTGCGGCGAAGAACCTTCTGTAGTAGCTAACACCGTGAAAGCGGGCGACGGCAACTACGGATACAACGCAGCAACCGAAGAATACGGCAACATGATCGACATGGGTATCCTGGACCCAACTAAAGTGACCCGTTCTGCTCTGCAGTACGCCGCTTCTGTTGCTGGCCTGATGATCACCACCGAGTGCATGGTGACCGACCTGCCTAAAGGCGATGCTCCTGACTTAGGTGCTGCTGGTATGGGCGGCATGGGTGGTATGGGCGGCATGATGTAATCGTGCGCTATACCCCATAGCCTAAAGAAACCCCCGAACAGAAATGTTCGGGGGTTTTGCTTTTTAGCGGCAATTACTCAAAAGTTCCTTTCACAATAGCCTTATTGTCGCGCACCATCTGCCGGCCTTTAGCCCAGACTTCACGGATATTCAGCTCCTCATCCAGTACCAGAAAATCAGCATCACAGCCTGGCGCCAGCTGCCCTTTATGGGCAAACCCGAGAAACTCAGCCACATTGCGGGTCAGCGGAAGTAGCGCCTCTTCCAGCGGCAGATGATGCTCAATCACTAGCTGTTGCAACGTGTTAAGCAGCGATTCAAATCCCGCTACGCCGATCCCCGTCAGATTACCGTTAGCATCGAAATGCGGCTGGCTACCGTTGCCATCGGAACTCAGCGTCACTCGCGATAACGGCACGTTGCCTTCGCGGGCCATCATAATGGCGCGGGCAGGGTCGATAGGTGCGTCAATACTGCTGGTGATGTCGATGTAGCCGCCTTCACGGGCAAAGCGCAGGGCTGCCATGAACAGTGACTCGGCGCGGTTAACATGCGTGGGGAGGAGTTTCGTGATGGGCACATCGCTGCGTCTTAGAATTTCATAGATGGGCTCCAGTTCGCGCGAGCTACTGCCCATATGAAACACAGACACCCCAGCTTTCGCCCCGAGCAGCCCCGCGACGCGTGACTGTGCCGCCATATTCGCTAGCTGGGCTGTGTCGGGCGCAGAAGAGCGGTGATCGGAGATGGCGCATTTCACGCCGATAATTTTATCGATAAAGGCGATGTCTTTTTCGATGCTACCGGTAATGGTCGGCGACGGCAGCCCATAGGCACCGGTCAGCATCCAGGCGCTTATCCCTTCGTGCTCGAGGGCGCGGGTTTTGGCCAGCAGTGACTCAGGATGGCGGGTGATGCCATCGGTGCCGAGCAGGCCCACCACCGAGGTGATTCCGGCGGTCACAAGCTTTGATAACTGCACTTCCGGTGTCCGCGTGTGCGGCCCCGCCTCACCTCCACCGCCAATCAAATGCACATGCTGATCGAAAAAGCCTGGGCAAACGGTCGCGCCATCAAGCGAACTCACCTGACAACCCGGCAGCGTAATGTCGACTCCCGCCGGTTCATAGGCGATTATCTTTCCCCCCGCGACCAGAAGATCGCAGATTCCCTGGTCTTCTGGCGTATAGAGATGTGCATCGCGAAATAAACGCGGCTCCAGCAAAGATACGTTCATCATGATTCCTTAGAAAAGTAGCTGCATCACCCAAAGAGAGAGCAGGGCGTTGACGACGCAGATGACGATAATGTGTGGATAATATTTTGGGTTTACCCCCGCGGTGCCAAGGCAACGGCCGGTGTTCTGTACCGGATTCCCCATCAGATAAATGGCAGGCAGGAGCACGGTGGCATCGTGGTCGCTAATCGTGCCAGCGACCACCAGGCTTGCGCAAACGCCGACGCCACCGCCCATGCTCATCACTGAGGCGAGTAACACCGTCGCGGCAACGCCCGGTAATCCCCATAGCGCCATAATGGGTTCGCAGACTTTTCCCACGATATCCAAAAGCCCGGTAACTTTGAGCGCCTGAATAATGACAAACGCCATGACAACGTTTGGCAAAAGGCTGGTGGTGGCGATGGTAAATCCGCGGCGAGCGCCATCGATAAAGAGGTCCATGATGTTTTTACGCGGCAGAGTTGTCATTGCTGGCCTCCTTATGGCTGCGTTTTTCAAGCTGGGTAATCCACAGGCGTAAAAGATTAGCGCCGATAAATTTAAACAGGAGAATGACGACCAGCGGGGTGATGACCGGTACGGTAAGAACCGCAAACAGCGCAGCGCCAGAGGAAAAATAGTTGGTGATGATAGCGCTACCGCTGGTCTGGAATGTGGCAAAAATGGCGCGTTCCTGGTCGCTAATTGCTCCCTCATCGGCCAGTTCCTTTGTCATCCCTGCGGCGGCATCGGTGTTTTGCAGGTTGGCGATGAGCGCCAGTGAGCAAATACCCGGAATGCCCAGCAGAGGACGCAGTATTGGCGTCATCAACTGCTGCGCCGCGCGTAGGCCTCCCAGCCCTTCGGTGACGGAAATAATACCGAGTGACAAAATGACGGATGGCGCTAGCTCAAGGGCGAACAAGAAGCCATCTTTTGCCCCCGTCCCACCCACGCCGCGAAAAGAGAGGGCTTTTTCGCCTACGGCGTTAACCTGACCAAAGCTGCCATTCAGCACCGTAAAATCGAAAACACGCCACCATTGTGTGCTGTTAGCGAAGCAGCCTGAGAAAAAAATAATGGTAAGTACAAAAACGAAATAACCTACCCATGTCACCTTTTCCTCTGTTCCCGAGGATGTTTTGCTCATGTTGTGTCCTTATTGTTGAGTGCGCGGTACGGAAACGGTGTACCGGGTAACACTAAAAACCATAAGGTGCCAAAAGACGACATTTTGAGCGTATTATCGGAATACATTTAGGGGCGTTCGGTTCAAGGCGATGATCTGCCATATTCATTGCAGAAATGCATGAGGATTTTTCTTTTGTTCATCTTTTTAGTATAAGGTTTAAACGCGGACGACATGCGTCCAGCTTATTGATTATGGGGAACAACATGCAGGTGAAATATTTAGCAGGGATTGTCGGCGCGGCGTTGCTGTTAGCAGGCTGTAGCTCTTCAACGGAGCTGACCGCTGGCGGCCAGAATGTTCGCTTTGTGGAAGATAAGCCGGGCGCGGAGTGTCAGTTGGTGGGCGCGGCAACCGGTAAACAGGGTAACTGGCTTTCAGGCCAGCAGGGCGCTGAAGGCGGCTCGATGCGTAGCGCGGCAAACGCATTGCGTAACCATGCGGCTGAACTGGGCGGAAACGTGATTTACGGTGTGAGCAGCCCAACGCAAGGCATGTTGTCCAGCTTCATTCCTACCGATAGCGAAATGAACGGCCAGGTTTATAAGTGCCCGAATTGATTTTTATGTAGCCCCCGGCGTTTTACCGGGGGCTGCAAATCAGGCTTTGGCTTTTTCAGCGTTTTGTTGCAGTTGATAGAGCGCTTGCATACAGGCATCAGCGCTAAACGTTTTGTTCTTATCGGAAGAGAGCGCTCTCACCAGCACCTGGCTTGGCATGTTTGCTAGCTTGTTCAGTCGCGGGCTGACGTCCAGCAGGCGGCGAGAAATACCCTCCACTTCTTTAGTCCCAGGCTTACTGCGCGTTTTAATCACCGTCCCACAAAACTGCACTTTGCTGTCAGCATCTGTGTAGCGATAAAGCACCGCCAGATGATGCACAAACAAGTTACGCTTCCAGGCTGGGTGGTCATAAGAGTCGTATTCAAGATTGCCACCGTCGCGGTAGTCCACGTCGTACAGGGGTAAGAAATCAAGAATTGATGACATGCGTACGGCAAGTTCGCGCATATCGGCGTTGTTGATGGCGTGGATCATGACGGTAATCAGCAGCTCAATCTGGAGCAGATCAACCGTCAGCTCAACGGTTTTACCTGATTGCAAATTCAGTGCAAAGGTCATGGTGTTCGCATCGTGTTGCAATAGCGCAAGGGTATTGACCCGCATATTCACATCCGCGTGTTCCAGCTCTTCGCGTGAAATAGTGGGGATGTTTTGATGCATTTTCTGCACGGCTTTATCGCGCAATTTTTCATAGTGGCTACGGTCGTCTGCGCTGAGCGTTGGGATCTGCGAAATACGAAATTCCAGTGCGATAAGCAGGTCTTTCAGCACCAGTGTAGGAAGGAAGAAAAGCAACTCTTTGCTACGTGGGGCTTTGATTTTCAGCGCCAGAGCAATGAAATTTTTATCCTGGCGGATAACGCCCGCATTAATACCCATGATAGTGATAGCCAAACGGTTCTCCTTAACCATTTTTGAGTTAAATGAAATTATTTAACTTATTGATCTGGTTTATTTTTATGGCAGTATTGAGAGAGTTAAAATAGCACAGGTCACTATGAAGTCCAGAGAATATATACAGGCCGAAGCCTGTATAGAGAGAGGGGCTTAACGTTGGCGTAGATTGAGATCCAGTGGCGTTTTACTTGGCTCTCCGCCAATTTCGCGCGCCAGTTTTGGCACCATATAGCCTGAGACTAGCGTTAAGAGTTCACGCACGATTTCGCGCGCTTCTTCATCACTGACAAGGAAGTGCGCCGCACCTTGAACTTTGTCCAGCACGTGCAGGTAATAAGGCATCACTCCCGCATCAAACAGCGCGTTGCTAAGGTTTGCCAGGGTTTGCGCATTATCATTCACGCCGCGCAACAGTACGCTTTGGTTAAGCAGCGTGACACCCGCTTTGCGCAGGTTGGTCATGGCAGCGCAAAATGCGCCGTCAATTTCATTGGCGTGGTTGATATGGTTCACCAGCAGAATTTGCAGCGATGAACGTGCGAAGCGGGCGACCAGCGTATCGGTGATGCGTGCGGGAATCACAATCGGCAAGCGGCTGTGAATGCGCAGGCGCTTGATATGCGGGATGGCCTCTAGCTGGCTGACAAGCCAGTCCAGTTCATGATCTTTTGCCATCAACGGATCGCCGCCGGAGAAGATAATTTCGTCCAGTTCCGGATGCGCGCTTATGTAGTCCAGCGCTGCCTGCCAGTTGCGTTTATTGCCCTGATTGTCGGCATACGGGAAGTGACGACGGAAGCAATAACGGCAGTTGACTGCACAGCCCCCTTTGACCAACAACAGTGCGCGATTTCGGTACTTATGCAGCAGACCGGGTACCACGCTGTGCTGTTCTTCCAGCGGGTCGGTGGAAAAACCGGGCGCGGCAATAAACTCCTCTTGCGAGGTCAGTACCTGGCGCAAAAGCGGATCGTTGGGATTGCCTTTTTCCATTCGCGCGATAAATGCACGTGGAACACGCAGGGCGAAAAGGCGCTTCGCGTCTCGTCCTGCGAGCAAATTTTCATCAGCGTCTATATTCAGAAGACGTAATAGTTCATCCGGATCGGTGAGAACATCGGCAAGTTGCATCAACCAATCTTCTCTGGATGGGGTATTTAGGGTTACAATATGCGCCATTTTGTGGCTTAGCTACCATTTAACAATTTCAGAGGGCCTTATGGCGACTTACTATAGCAACGATTTTCGTGCTGGTCTTAAAATCATGATGGACGGCGAACCGTACGCGGTTGAAGCCAGTGAATTCGTTAAGCCGGGTAAAGGTCAGGCATTCGCACGCGTTAAACTGCGTCGTCTGTTGACCGGTACTCGTGTTGAGAAAACCTTCAAGTCTACCGACTCTGCTGAAGGTGCAGATGTTGCCGATATGAACCTGACCTTCCTGTACAGCGACGGTGAGTTCTGGCACTTCATGAACAACGAAACCTTCGAGCAGCTGGCTGCCGATGAGAAAGCGGTTGGTGATAACGCGAAATGGCTGCTGGATCAGGCTGAGTGCATCGTGACCCTGTGGAACGGTCAGCCTATCTCCGTGACCCCACCGAACTTCGTTGAACTGGAAATCGTTGAAACCGATCCTGGTCTGAAAGGTGATACCGCAGGTACCGGCGGTAAACCAGCAACGCTGAGCACCGGCGCTGTCGTTAAAGTGCCACTGTTCGTACAGATTGGCGAAGTGATCAAAGTCGATACTCGCTCTGGCGAATACGTCTCACGCGTCAAGTAATGCGATTAGACGCAGCAACGTTGTTGTTGCGTCGATCTCTTGCGGGCATGGATGATGAAACCGACCGTTAAACTTTTTCTGCTGCTGTTTCTGAGCGGCGCACTGCTGACCGGCTGCAACACCGCGCGTGGCGTGGGTGAAGATATTCAGAGTCTGGGTCACGCTATTTCCCACGCCGTGAGTTAATTCCTTTCTTCCTAAAAAACGCTGAGATCCCAACATCCTGAGTGAAGTTGTCTATGCTTATAGAGCTAGATAACAAAAACTCACGCAAAGGATATTATTATGGTGAAAAAAGCGATCGCATCACTTTTTACAGTTCTGGTACTTTCCTCTGTTTTAACCGCCTGTAATACCACACGTGGTGTGGGACAGGATATTTCGGATGGTGGCAGTGCGATTTCTGGCGCGGCAACTAAAGCCCAGCAATAAAGATATATGACGGTACGGCGTAACGTTGTACCGTCGTTTTTCCTGCCTTATACTACTGCGACTTTTCACAAAACCTTACGGGACGACCTGTAAGCGTATCGCATCCGGGGACGGCCCCATTTAATGGAGCCTTATATGCCTTGGTTAATTCTCTTTGTTGCTGGTCTTCTCGAAGTCGTCTGGGCCGTTGGCCTTAAATATACCCATGGTTTTAGCCGTCTGGTTCCCAGCGTGATTACCGTTGTGGCGATGGTCGTTAGCATGGCAATGCTGTCATGGGCGATGAAAAGTCTGCCCGTTGGAACGGCCTATGCGGTGTGGACGGGGATTGGTGCGGTCGGGGCGGCGATAACCGGTATTTTGCTGTTAGGTGAGTCCGCAAGCCCAATGCGTATTGCCAGCCTGGCGCTTATCGTTCTGGGCATTATTGGTTTGAAAATCAGCGCACATTAATATTGACCGGGCGGTGGAGACACTGCCCGGCAAGCCGTTATGGCAGCGCGCTCAGAATGCGGTAAGCCGCTTCAACACGGGCAGGGTTGGGATAGCTCTTGTTGGCGAGCATCACGATGCCAAGATCCTTTTCAGGGATAAACGCCACGTAGCTACCGAACCCGCCGGTAGAACCGGTTTTATGTACCCACGATGCTTTGACCGGTGGCGCAGGCGGATTCACTTCTTTCACCGGTAACGCCGCCAGTGCGACCTTGTTATCACTACCGTTGACTACCGTTTTGGCGTCGACCGGCCAGTTAAGCATCTCCCAGCCAAGTCCCTGATACATAGAGCCGATGCGCCAGTAGCGAGACTGCGCCAGGGTGATACCTTGCTTCAAAGACGCATCCTGGACGCTGTCCGGCGTCATGTTCGCTATCACCCAGCTCGCCATATCTTCGACGTTCGTTTTCACGCCATAGGCTTGTGCATCCAGCATGCCTGGCGAAACGTGGACGGCCTTACCGTCGCGATAGCCCCAGGCGTAGTGCTGGGTTTCTTGTGGTGGAACGTTTATCCACGTATGGGCTAATTTGAGTGGTTTAAAGACGCGTTCGGTCATCGCTTGCTCAAAGCTCATGCCGGACGGTTTGACGGCCAGCGCACCAAACAGACCAATACTGGCATTGGCATAAAGACGCGTGCTGCCGGGGTGATACTGCGGCTGCCAGGTCTGGTAGAAGTGCAGCAAGGATGCGTTATCGGTGACGTCATCGGGTACCTGTAGCGGCAGGCCGCCTGCGGTATAGGTCGCCAGATCCAGTAGGCTAATACATTGCCACTGTTTGCCGGTCAATTCAGGCCAGTACTTTGTCGCTTTATCGCTAAGGGAAATCTCACCGCGAGCAACGGCATCGCCGCCCAGCACGCCGGTGAAGGTTTTGCTAATAGAACCCAGTTCGAACAGCGTTTGCGGGGTCACCGGTTTATTGGCGGCGATATCGGCTTTGCCGAAGGTAAAGTAGTGCGGTTTGCCCTGGTAAATGACCGCGACAGCCATGCCCGGAACGGCCTGCGCTTTCATCAGCGGCGTAATGGTACGTTCCACGACGTCAGCCAGCTGTTTTTCAGACATTGGCGCGGCAAACGTGGTGCAAGAGACGCCGAGCAGCAGGGCGCAGCAAAGGGATTTTTTCATCATCAATTATCTTCCATAATCACAGATCAAGAGTATGTCCGGGCCCTTCAGACGAGCGTAGTTTGTGGGATTTGACTAGGCCTGACAAACGGTTAAATTTAGCATGAGCTGTTAATTTTTCTAACGGATGGGTCTATGACGCGCAGCTATATCCCCCTGAATTCGCTTCGGGCTTTCGAAGCCGCCGCCAGGCATCTGAATTTTACGCATGCCGCTATTGAGCTGAATGTGACCCATTCGGCTATTAGTCAGCATGTGAAGGCGCTGGAGCAGCATTTGAATTGCCAGCTTTTTGTGCGGGTGTCCCGCGGCCTGATGTTGACCACTGAAGGCGAAAATCTCCTGCCCGTCCTGAACGATTCTTTTGATCGTATCGCCGGGATGCTCGATCGCTTTGCCAGTAATCGCGCTCAGGAGAAGCTGAAGGTGGGCGTCGTTGGCACGTTTGCGACCGGCTTCCTATTCTCACAGCTTGAGGATTTTCATCGCCGTTACCCGCATATTGATCTACAACTGTCGACGCATAATAACCGTGTCGATCCTGCGGCCGAGGGGCTGGATTTTACCCTTCGTTACGGCGGCGGAGCCTGGCATGGCACCGATGCAATGTTCCTGTGCCCTGCGCCATTGGCACCGCTATGCTCGCCAGAGATTGCCGCTAATCTGCATTCGCCAGCCGATATGTTGAAATTCACTCTTCTGCGTTCCTACCGGCGCGATGAATGGACGGCGTGGATGCAGGCCGCGGGTGAGTTGCCGCCGTCGCCGACACATCGGGTGATGGTATTTGATTCGTCGGTCACCATGCTAGAAGCTGCACAGGCAGGCGCAGGGATCGCTATTGCACCCGTTGAGATGTTTACCCACTTGCTCAATAGCGAGCGTATTGTTCAGCCGTTTACAACACAGATTGATTTGGGGAGTTACTGGCTTACCCGGCTTCAGTCACGTGCAGAAACGCCCGCCATGGGTGAGTTTGCGCAGTGGCTGGTGGGGAAGATGCGAAAATAACAGGCCCGCCGGATGGCGGGCCTGTGGACTTAAATGGTGACCACGGCAATCAATGTGACCACGGTCAGGATGGTGGCCAGACCGTAGAACACCCACTTGCCGCTTGGCACGTGGATTTTCAGGTCGTGCATCGCATGGTGAATACGGTGCAGGCCGCACCACAGCGGCAGGACAATCATCAGGAAGATGAAGACGCGGCCAATGAAGCTGCTGGCAAAGGCCAGCACGCGCTCATAGCTCAGTGCGTCGCCCGGGAACAGCCCCAGCGGCAGTAAAATACCGACCAGTAGAATAATTACCGGCGCAATGATGGCGCTCCACATACCGCCTGCGCCAAACAGTCCCCAGAAGACCGGCTCGTCAGAACGTTTTGGATTTGGATTGATCACAATAGTCTCCTTACCAGAACAGTGCGACAAACAGAATGACCACAGTGACGAGAGCCGTCACCGTCCATAGCCCTTTAATCACCGGCTCTGGCCCCATTTTCTCGCCTTTTACGATGATGTTCGCGGCTTTCGGCGCCAGTTCAAACCAGGTTTTGGTATGAAGCAACGCCGCTGCGAGCACAATCAGGTTCAGGATAACGATAATGGGATTTTGCAGGAAGCCGACAAAATTAGCCCAGGTTTCAGGGCCGTGTTTGAGGGCGAAAATCCCATACATCAGTTCAAGGCTGAACCAGACCGCCGGTACCGCCGTGCCTTCACGCAGCATATAGAAGCGATAAAACGGCAGATTTTTCCACCAGGTGGACGGCATCGGCCGTACATAGGGTTTGCGTTTAGTCGTCATCATGCACTCCTTAGCGTGGTTTCAGGGTGGCGATAAGAAAGTCTTTCGAGCTTTCCACTTTGCCCTGCTGAATGGCGGCGGCCGGGTCGACGTGTTTCGGGCACACTTCGGAGCAGTAACCGACAAAGGTGCAGGTCCAGACGCCATTCTGGCCGTTAAGCTGCGCCATACGTTCTTTCTTACCGTGATCGCGGCTGTCTTCGTTGTAGCGGTGCGCAAGCGTTATGGCCGCAGGACCAATGAACTCAGGATTCAGGCCAAACTGTGGGCAGGCCGCATAGCACAGACCGCAGTTGATGCAGCCGGAGAACTGATGGTATTTCGCCATCTGCGCCGGGGTCTGCGTGTTCGGGCCCTGATCCGGCGTGCGTGGGTTGCCGATGATGTACGGTTTAATCGCTTCCAGACTCTCGATAAAGTGGGTCATATCGACCACCAGATCGCGTTCAATCGGGAAGTTAGCCAGCGCTTCAACCTTGAGACCTTTGGTGTATTCGCGTAGGAAGGTCTTACAGGCTAGTTTTGGCACCTTGTTAACCATCATGCCGCAGGAACCACAGATCGCCATACGGCAGGACCAGCGGTAGCTTAAATCCGGTGCCAGGTTGTCTTTGATGTAGCCCAGCGCGTCGAGCAGTGAAGTCTGCTCATCGTAAGGCACTTCATAAAAGGCGCTATGCGGTGCACTGTCCACTTCCGGGTTGTAGCGCACAATCTCAATTTTGATATTTTGCATCTCAGCCATTGGCCTTCTCCTTCTTCTCGGCCGCTTCTGCTTCGCCGCCGTACATGCGTTTCGCCGGTGGCAGAGTGGTGATTTTTACATCGCTATAGTTGAGGCGGGTGGTGCCGTCGGCATCGCGGAAGGCGAGGGTATGCTTGAGGAAGTTTACGTCATCACGTTCGGTACAGCCTTCATCCAGACGCTGATGTGCGCCGCGCGACTCTTTACGCGCCATTGCAGAGTGTGCCATACATTCGGCAACGTTTAGCCCGTGGCCCAGCTCGATGGTGTAGAGCAGGTCAGTGTTGAACACGCTGGAAGTATCGGTCACGCGCACGCGCTTGAAACGCTCTTGCAGCTCGGCCAGTTTATCGATGGTTTTCTGCATCAGTTCCGGCGTACGGTAAATCCCACAGCCTTCTTCCATCGACAGACCCATTTCGTCGCGGATCTTCGACCAGTTTTCGTTGCCTTCCTGGTTCATGACGGCCTTCAGGCGGTTTTCGATGTCGCTGACCTGCGCGTCCAGCGCGCTGCCGTTCGCTTCTCCCGCTGTTGCAGCACGCGCCATCGCCTGCTCGCCGGCCATGCGGCCAAACACCACCAGTTCTGCTAATGAGTTGGAACCCAGACGGTTTGCGCCATGCAGCCCGACGGAAGAACATTCGCCGACGGCAAACAGCCCTTTAATGCGGGTTTCGCAGTGCTGATCGGTTTCGATGCCGCCCATGGTGTAGTGCGCGGTTGGACGCACAGGAATCGGCTCTTTCACCGGATCGACACCGACGTAGGCTTTCGCCAGTTCGCAGATAAACGGCAGACGTTCCAGCAGCTTTTTCTCACCGAGATGGCGCAGGTCGAGGTAAACCACATCGCCGCGCGGGGTCGGTACGGTGTTGCCTTTACGCCATTCGTGCCAGAAGGCCTGGGAGACTTTGTCGCGCGGACCCAGCTCCATATATTTGTTTTTCGGCTCGCCGAGCGGTGTTTCCGGCCCCATGCCGTAATCCTGCAAATAGCGATAGCCATTTTTGTTGACCAGGATACCGCCTTCACCACGACAGCCTTCAGTCATCAGGATGCCCGAACCCGGCAGACCGGTCGGGTGATACTGAACAAATTCCATATCACGCAGCGGCACGCCGTGGCTCAGCGCCATGCCCATACCATCGCCGGTGACGATGCCACCGTTGGTGTTGTAGCGATACACGCGGCCTGCGCCGCCGGTCGCCATCACCACCGCGTTGGCGCGAATTTGCACCAGTGAGCCTTCCATCATATTCATCGCCACCAGGCCACGGGCCTGACCGTCATCGACCAGAATGTCGAGGACGAAGTGTTCATCAAAACGTTGGATTTGCGGGAATTGAAGGGAGGTCTGGAACAGAGTATGCAGCATGTGGAAGCCGGTTTTATCGGCGGCGAACCACGTACGCTCGATTTTCATGCCGCCGAAACGTCGGACGTTGACGCTACCGTCTGGGCGACGACTCCACGGGCAACCCCACTGTTCGAGCTGGGTCATCTCCGTTGGGCAATGGTGGACGAAGTAATCGACGACATCCTGTTCGCAAAGCCAGTCGCCACCGGCGACGGTGTCGTGAAAATGGTATTCGAAGCTATCATGGTCCTGTGCGACGGCGGCGGAGCCACCTTCAGCGGCAACCGTGTGGCTGCGCATAGGATAAACTTTAGAGATCAACGCGATTTTGGCTTTCGGGTTGGCCTGGGCCGCTGCGATAGCAGCACGTAATCCAGCGCCACCAGCGCCTATAATGGCAAGATCGGCTTGAAAGGTTTGCACGACATTCCTCCAGATTTTTGTTATTTCACAACAAGCTACGCGGGGGATATCAGGTAGCCTGGCGTAAAAACGTTTCCACTGCTCCTTTATGGGTAAAGCAGTATACCCGTGAGGTCGTCAGGGAAATTTGACGTGTTCGATTTTTTTATCGTTATGTGCGCTTTATTTATCAATGTAGCTGATGAATTACGTTGTGGAATTACTTAGAGAAATTGTCGTTCCTGTCCTGCGGGAAATTGCTGGGCAAAATTTGTGTCATGTGATGCTTGAGGGTAGACTTCGTGCCCTTGTCTGAAATCGGAGAAAAAAACATGAGCGAGACGGCAACCTGGCAGCCGAGCGCATCCATCCCTAACCTGTTAAAACGCGCGGCGCTGATGGCGGAAATTCGTCGTTTCTTTGCCGACCGCGGTGTACTGGAGGTGGAGACGCCTTGTATGAGCCAGGCAACGGTGACAGACGTCCATTTAGTCCCGTTTGAGACTCGCTTTGTTGGCCCGGGGCATTCCCAGGGCATGAATCTGTATCTGATGACCAGCCCGGAATACCATATGAAGCGCCTGCTGGCAGCGGGCTGTGGCCCGGTATTCCAGCTGTGCCGAAGCTTCCGTAACGAAGAGATGGGGCGTCACCACAATCCAGAGTTCACTATGCTGGAGTGGTATCGACCGCACTTCGACATGTATCGTCTGATTAACGAAGTCGATGATCTGTTGCAGCAGGTGCTGGAAACCCAGCCCGCTGAAAGCCTCTCTTATCAGCAGGCGTTCCAGCGTCACCTGGAAATTGACCCGCTGTCAGCGGACAAAACCCAGCTACGTGAAGTGGCGGCAAAGCTTGATTTGAGCAACATCGCCGATACCGAAGAAGACCGCGATACCTTGCTACAACTGTTGTTTGCGATGGGCGTTGAGCCGCATATCGGCAAAGACAAGCCGACGTTTGTTTACCACTTCCCGGCAAGCCAGGCTTCGCTTGCGCAGATTAGCGCTGAAGATCACCGCGTAGCCGAGCGTTTTGAGGTTTACTTCAAAGGGATTGAGCTGGCGAATGGCTTCCATGAACTGACCGACGCCCGCGAACAGCAGCAGCGCTTTGAGCAGGATAACCGCAAGCGCGTAGCGCGTGGTCTCCCGGCACAGCCTATCGACCAGAATCTACTGGATGCGTTGGCGGCGGGTTTACCAGACTGTTCCGGTGTAGCCCTGGGCGTTGATCGTCTGGTCATGCTGGCGTTAGGCGCTGAACAACTGTCGGACGTATTGGCGTTCAGCGTGGATCGGGCATAAGCCTGATTGCATACAATTATGCAACATAAAATGGCGCAAATTGCGCCATTTTCTAGTTTTTAATTTCAAAATTCCCTCTTATGGCCACAAGATTCGTCTGGCTATTTGCTATCATCCTGCCAGCAATTTCTCGCGTCGATTTCCGCTGCCTTGCCGATACAAGCCTGCCGCGCGATGCCGCTCGATATGTTAAAAAAACAGTCCAGAGTAAGGGATGGTCAAATGACCCAATCAATAAAAAAGATGAGCCTTATTGGCCTCATTCTCATGATATTTACCTCAGTTTTTGGTTTTGCCAATAGCCCCTCCGCGTTTTACCTGATGGGATATAGCGCCATCACCTGGTATATATTTTCCGCGCTTTTATTCTTTATTCCATTCGCCTTAATGATGGCTGAAATGGGATCTGCCTACCGTAAGGAAGAGGGCGGTATCTATTCGTGGATGAATAATAGCGTCGGCCCGCGCTACGCATTTATTGGCACCTTTATGTGGTTCTCCTCCTACGTTATCTGGATGGTAAGCACCTCAGCGAAAGTATGGGTTCCGTTCTCGACCTTCTTATTTGGCACAGACATGACCCAACACTGGGGCTTTGCGGGGCTGGCCTCCACGCAGGTGGTCGGGCTGTTAGCGGTCGTGTGGATGGTGTTAGTCACAACGGTTGCGGCAAAAGGAATTAATAAAATTGCCCGAATTACCGCCGTGGGCGGCATTGCCGTTATGTGTCTGAATTTAGTTTTATTGTTAGTGAGTATTGCCATTTTGTTATTAAACGGCGGCCACTTCGCACAGCCGATTAATTTCACCGCCTCGCCGAATCCGGGTTATCAATCCGGGCTGGCGGTATTATCGTTTGTGGTATTTGCCATTTTCGCTTACGGCGGTATTGAAGCTGTCGGTGGTCTGGTGGACAAAACTGATAAACCGGAAAAGAACTTTGCCAAAGGTATTATCTTTGCCGCGATTGTTATTTCGATTGGTTATTCACTCGCCATATTCTTGTGGGGTGTGAGTACTAATTGGCAGCAAATTTTAAGCGACCATTCGGTTAACCTTGGCAATATTACCTACGTGCTGATGACCAGTCTGGGCACCACGCTTGGCAATGCTTTGCACCTGCCGCCTGAAGTGGCTGCCACGGTGGGCGTATGGTTTGCGCGTATCACCGGGCTGTCGATGTTCCTCGCCTATACCGGCGCGTTTTTCACCTTAAGCTACTCGCCGCTGAAGGCGATTATTCAGGGCACGCCAAAAGCGTTGTGGCCGGCGTCGATGACCCGTCTCAATGAAAACGGTATGCCATCTACGGCAATGTGGATGCAGTGTGCGTTGGTGAGCTTGTTTATTCTGCTGGTCTCTTTTGGCGGTGATACCGCTTCAGCGTTTTACAACAAGCTGACGTTGATGGCGAATGTCTCAATGACCCTGCCATATCTGTTCCTGGCGCTGGCCTTCCCGTTCTTTAAAGCCAAAATGGATCTCGAACGTCCATTTGTGATGTTTAAAACCAAGGCATCTACATGGCTGGCAACGACGGTGGTGGTTTTAGTGGTGACTTTTGCCAACATCTTTACCGTGATTCAGCCGGTGATTGATGCGGGTGACTGGAGCAGCGCGCTATGGATGGTCGGTGGGCCGATCTTCTTCTCGCTGTTGGCGATGGCGATTTATGAGAACTATCACCGCCGCATTAACCGCCAACCGGAGTTGGCGGCGGAGTAATGTTGAATGCCGCAGGGGATCTGGCAGGAAGGTAGCCCGGCGTCGGTGCTTGCGCACCTCGTCCGGGCTACAGTTTACGCAGGCCGGATAAGGCGAAGCCGCCATCCGGCAATCTGCAGGGTTGTGCCTGATGGCGCGCAGCTTTC
The DNA here is from genome assembly GCF_034424175.1 of Kluyvera intermedia. Taxonomy (NCBI): domain Bacteria; kingdom Pseudomonadati; phylum Pseudomonadota; class Gammaproteobacteria; order Enterobacterales; family Enterobacteriaceae; genus Kluyvera; species Kluyvera intermedia. The sequence continues at coordinate 4,266,637 of NZ_CP139986.1, read as the reverse complement.
AGGCCTACCTGTTGCGACAGATCGTTGCGCTTACAAACTTCCCGGCTGGCGTGTTCTTCCCGCCGATGACAACGTATTCGACGTTTTCTTGCCATTCAGGCTTTCCAGACGCATCTGGAACGGTGGGAACGGCATATCGATACCGTGCTGGCGGAAACCGGCCAGAATCAACTGGTGCAGCTCGTGACGCAGCGGCATACGGTGACCCATCTCGGCGGCATAGATACGCAGCTCGAAGATCTGAATGCCCTGTTGTAAATCCACGAGGAAAGCTTCCGGCGGCGGGGTATCGATGACCAGCGAGCAACGGTGCGCTGCGGTGAGCAGGATCTGCGCCACCTCTTCGCTATTGGCATCAGACGGTGCTGGAATACTTAACACCACGCGGGTGACCGAATCCGACAGAGACCAGTTGATAAACTGCTCGGTGATAAACGCTTTATTCGGCACGATTATCTCCTTACGGTCCCAGTCGCTGATAGTGGTGGCGCGGGTGTTAATTTTCGTCACGCTGCCGGTCAGGTCTCGGATGGTGACCGTATCGCCGATACGAATGGGTTTCTCAAACAGAATAATCAGACCAGAGATAAAGTTGGCGAATATCTCCTGCAAGCCAAAGCCCAACCCGACACCCAGCGCCGCGACTAGCCACTGTAACTTCGCCCATTCAATACCAATCATCGAGAATCCGACCAGCCCACCGATCAGCAGCAGCAGATATTTGGTGATGGTGGTAATGGCATAGCCGGTACCCGGCGTCAGCGACAGATGTTGTAGGATGGCAAGCTCGAGTAGCGCGGGTAAGTTACGGACAAGCTGGGTGGTGATAATCAACACCAAAATCGCAATCAACACGGCACCGAGGGTGATAGGCTCAATGCTCTCAACGCCCTGTACGGTTGAGGTTACGTCCCACAGCGAGATGTTCTCAAGGAAGCCGAACGCTGAGTGAATTTCCGACCACAGAATAATCACGGATACCAGTGCGACCAGCATCAGTATTGACCGTACCAGCCGCAACGATTGTTCGCTGATGGTATCGAGATTCACCTCACTGACTTCCATTTCTGCCGCACCTTCAAGGCTCGACGGATGCGGCTCTTCTTCGCCACGGGCGCGGTGCGCCAGCATCTCAGCACGCTTGTTTTTGGCGCGTTCAAACGCCAGTCGGCGGCGCTGAATTAACATCCAGCGGCGGATGACGTGGTAAATCACCAACAGCAGGAACCAGATGGCGACCGATGTCTCAAGGCGTGCCAGCAGCGCTTGTGAGGTGGCGAGGTAGCCGACGGCGGCAGCAAAAATGGCGACCAGCGGTGCGCCAATCATCAGGTTCCACAGCATGCTGTTAACCCGGTTGTCGCCGTTGCCTTCTTTGTCGAGATACAAAGGAATTCCCGCGCGCTTGAGACTGAGCGTGACAATCGCCAATGCTCCGCAGATCAACATAAAGCAAAGTCTGCCTAGCGATGCTGAGAACTCGCGGTCGTTGAGGTTATCGAACATGATCAGCGCCATTATCAGCGGCACGATAAGCCCAATGCTCATCAGGTAATAGCGCATGGCACGGGCGACGCGATTTTGCGGCCAGCCGAAGTGAACGATAAACAGACCGTTGGTGCGCGCAAAGGTGGCGCAGATCATCACCACCCACAGCAGCGGCACGGTGGCGGTGACGCCATCGCCGATCGCTACGGCAAGCGGGAACGGCCAGGCCTCCTGAAGACCGTAACCCAGCGTGGCCCACAGTACCGGTAGCGGTGATGCCACCAGAATCGACCAGAATACGGTGCGCATCGTGAGCCAGAAGTGATCCTGGGTAACTTTGCCTACCCGCGCGCTACAGCGCTCGAGGAAGCGCGTGAAGTGCTTACGTGAGCTAATGCTAAAACCGACCAGCAGTAGAGCGGCAAACAGCGGCAGCAATGTCTGGCGGCTGGTGAGCATCATCATGCTGGCTTTGCCAAGCTGACTGAAGGTGTCCAGTGAGATCAGGCGGCGTAGGTCTTGCACGATCTCCAGCGGCCAGCTGAAGTCGATAGGGCGCACATCTGACGTCCAGAACAGGTAGCGGTGTGTGGCTTCGTTAACCTCTTTGAGCGCATCTTCCAACTGGCTGTTGGAAACCTTCAGCTTGGTTAACTCGAGGATCAGCGTGTCACCACCCTGCAGCAGTGAATTGAGTAGCTCGCGTTGAGTCCGCAGTTGCGCCTCAAGAATACGATTCTGCTCACTGGTGAGCGGCTGGCCGTCAACCTGATTAATCTGCCGCAACTGCGGCTGTTTATTCAGCAGGTCTTCATAACGCAGACGATGAACGCGAAGTTGCGCCATTTCTGTGTCCAGTTGCTGTGGCTTTGGCATCTCTGGCAGACGTGAAACCTGGGCGCGTAACGCTTCGCCTAGCAGATTCGAAGCGCCGAGCCACTGGGACTGTTCGCGTAGGGTATTGAGTGCCTGACGCACCTGAAGGGTCTGGTTGGTTGCTTGACGCTGCTGAGAGGCGACGAGATCCATGCGCTGAGCTTGCTGGTTCAGCGCCTGTGACAGTTCACGGTTAATTTTAAACTGGTTAACGATCCCTGCCGGTAGGTTCTCACTGTTCTCTGCCAACAGTTCGGTGCTTTCCAGCGCCCGTTCCGCTTCGCGCTGGCGCTGGCTGTTCAACTGATTACGTAGTGCTTGCAAGTAGGCGTCGAGCTGCTCGCTCTGCTTTTGCGCCAGCTCAGAACGCATACGTGACAGCTCCTGGCGGTTATTTGCCGATAACTGTGCCAGCTCTAGCTCATCAACCAACGCTTTAAGTTTACTGGATTCGGCCTGGAGACTGAGGGCCTGCGCTTGCGCCAGCGGTGTATTGCCCGGCGTCGTGCCGATACGGCGCTCCACGTCATTCAACTGGCGGCGGGCGTCGGTTTGCTGCTGTGGCAACTGATTAACAGAATCGGCAATATCGCGTGCGCGCTCTTGTTCCTGTTGAGCAATGCGACTTTTTTCTAGCAGCTGGCTGCTAACCTGCAAAATCTCCTGGTTTAGCGCATCTGAGCTCATGCCTTCTGGTGCAGGGCGAGGTTCATCGCGCAGATTATTTAGCTGGTTGCGCAGCGTCTGGGAGAGTTTGGCGAAGTTATCGATGACTTGCTGATACTGAGCGGCGCGCTCGAGGGAGCCTTTTTGCTCCTCAAGCGCGGTCAGTGCATTTTGTAGTGCCTCGACGGTTTCAGGCTGAGCGGGCTTGGCCGCTTTCGCCTGTTCCAGTTCTTGGGCGATTTGTCGGGCGTTGGGGGCCGTCGCTGCGTACGCCCCCTGGCTGAGGCACCAGGCCATCAGTAACGTGATAATCAGGCGCACATCAAAACCCTTTTTCAGTAATTAACTTTGCTCTTTTTTATCGTCGGTCAGTGGTGCGACCTTCTGTTCGATAACTTTTTCTTCAACTGGTTCAACGATAATAACCGGCTCAGCGACGACTTCTGGTTCAGCCACCATTTCCGGTTCGACGACCACTTCCGGCGCAACCACAACTTCTGGTTCGGCGACCACTTCTGGTTCTACGACGGCTTCGGTAGAGATAGCCAGCGGCTCACCCAGTTTGGTCACAGAGAGGTTTTGCAGCTGCTCAGCCAGCTTCACTTTGCCCGGTGCAAACAGGTTAATAACCGTGGAACCCAGCTTGAAGCGGCCCATTTCCTGACCTTTCAGCAGAGCGATTGAACCCTCCTGGTCGCCCGCAGGGTAGGTCCAGCGCTTAATCACGCCTTCACGTGGCGGGGTGATGGTGCCAGCCCAAACGGTTTCAATACTGCCGACAATCGTCGCGCCAACCAGAATCTGTGCCATTGGGCCAAACTCAGTATCGAACAGGCAGATGACGCGCTCGTTACGGGCAAACAGGTTCGGTACATTTTGTGCAGTCAGGTGGTTTACGGAGAACAGATCGCCTGGTACGTAAATCATCTCACGCAGGATACCGTTACACGGCATATGCACACGGTGATAGTCGCGCGGTGACAGGTAGGTCGTGGCGAATGTCCCGTTACGGAACAGGTCAGCCATGATGTAGTTACCGGCCAACAGGGCTTCTAGCGAGTAATTGTGGCCTTTCGCCTGCAGAATTTTGTCGCCTTCGATCGCACCTAACTGGCTAATAACACCGTCGGCTGGCATCACCAGGACGCTTGGATCGGTGTTGAGTGGACGCACTTCATCACGCAGCGGACGAACAAAGAAATCGTTGAAGGTGCGATAGCTGGCGGTATCCGGCTTCTGCGCCTCGTTCATATCGACCTTGTAGAATTTCACGAACAGATCGATAACCAGTTTGGTCAGCCATCCCGCTCGTTTGCTTGCACCCCAGCCTGCGAGACGCGTAAGCCACAGTTTAGGCAGAATGTATTGCAGTGAAAGTTTAAACGAGTTTAACAAGGTAGCCTCCAGGCCAATATGTGTCGTTCCTGATCCGACGCCGAACGTCGGATCTTAATGAGAAAAGCGGCCGATTCTAGCGATTGTTAGCCAGAATGTCAGTCGGCAAAATCATAGTTCTCATTTATCGGTATCTGAAAAGTTTTTACGCGTTTTTACCTGCGACATACTGTCCAGAATGTGGTGGTAATGCTCAAAACGTGATTCAGCAATCTTGCCGTTCTCAACGGCTTCACGAATGGCGCAGCCGGGATCGTTGTCGTGCTTACAGTCGCGATATTTGCACAGGCCAAGATAGTCATGGAATTCGACAAATCCATTGGTCACTTGTTCCGGCTCAAGGTGCCACAAACCAAATTCACGCACGCCCGGGGAGTCAATCACGTCGCCGCCGTGTGGGAAGTGATACAGACGCGCCGCCGTGGTGGTGTGCTGCCCCAGACCGGAGACGTTAGAAACGTCGTTGGTCAGGATGCTGTCGTCGGAGAGCCCCAGCAGAGCGTTGAGCAAGCTGGATTTACCGACCCCAGACTGCCCTGCAAAGATACTGATTCGGTTCGTCAGCGCTTCTTCCAGTGGCTTTAAGCCATCCTGAGTATGGCTGGAAGCCATCAGGACGCGATAACCGATATTGCGGTAGATATCCATCTGCTCGTTGACGAATGCCATGCCCTCTTCATCAAGCAGGTCAATTTTATTCAATACTAGCAGCGGTTCTACGTCGAGCGTTTCGCAAGCCACGAGGTAACGGTCGATAATATTCAGCGACAGCTCTGGCAAAATAGCGGACACAATGACAATTTGATCGATATTGGCAGCGATGGGCTTCACGCCGTCATAAAAGTCCGGACGCGTCAGAACCGACTTGCGTTCGTGTACCGCTTCAACGATACCTTTGACTCTTACGCCTTCCGCGGCAGCTTTACCTGGACGCCAGACGACGCGGTCGCCGGTAACCAGTGAGCGAATGGTGCGACGGATATTGCAGCGGTGGGTTTCGCCATCGGCGGATTCCACGTCGGCGTGCATACCGAAGCGGCTAATGACGATCCCTTCGGCGGCTTCGCCAAACAGGTTATCGTCGAAATCGGGCTTCTCTTTTGTGGTGGTTAAGCGGCGCTGGTGGTTAGCTGATACGCGACGCTGCTGACCTTTGGAGAGTTTATTTTTACTCAATCGTGCTGACTCCTGGTCGCCCGTGCTGGGCAAAACCTCTATGATACACGCTAATTAATACTAGTTAACCCGTCGCGTCTTGTTGCGGCAGGTCAGACAGAAGGGTGGAAAATAACATGAGTGCAGATGAAAACAACCTGATTTGGATCGATCTGGAGATGACCGGCCTGAATCCCGAGCACGATCGCATTATCGAAATTGCCACGCTGGTGACCGATGCGCAGCTCAATATTCTGGCGGAAGGGCCAACGATTGCCGTCCATCAATCAGATGCCCAATTGGCGCTGATGGATGACTGGAACGTGCGTACCCATACCGGTAGCGGGCTGGTTGAGCGCGTGAAGGCCAGTACTCAGGGCGATCGTGAAGCCGAACTGGCGACGCTGGAGTTTCTGAAAAAGTGGGTGCCAGAAGGTAAATCACCGATTTGCGGGAACAGCATCGGGCAGGATCGTCGCTTCTTGTTTAAATACATGCCGGAGCTGGAATCCTACTTCCACTATCGCTATCTGGACGTGAGCACCTTAAAAGAGCTGGCGCGTCGCTGGAAACCGGAAATTTTACCTGGCTTCAAAAAACAGGGCACCCACCAGGCGATGGATGATATCCGTGAGTCAGTGGCGGAACTGGCCTACTACCGCGAACATTTTATTCAGCTTTAACGTGCTAACGGGATGAATTGGCGATAGAATAGTCAATCTGCCGATTTATCCAGCACTTGAACGATAAATTTAAAAAATCGCTTCAAGGGGGGTTGCAGGGGGAAAGAATTCTCGTATAATGCGCCTCCCGTAACGAAGCAGAAATGCGAATTACGACAGCAACAAAAATTGCCAGATTTTGCGGGAATAGCTCAGTTGGTAGAGCACGACCTTGCCAAGGTCGGGGTCGCGAGTTCGAGTCTCGTTTCCCGCTCCAAATTTGAAAGTAGTACAGCACCAAGCACCTAAATGCGGGAATAGCTCAGTTGGTAGAGCACGACCTTGCCAAGGTCGGGGTCGCGAGTTCGAGTCTCGTTTCCCGCTCCAAAATTTGAAAGTAGTCGTAGTAAGACACACCCAAGCGGGAATAGCTCAGTTGGTAGAGCACGACCTTGCCAAGGTCGGGGTCGCGAGTTCGAGTCTCGTTTCCCGCTCCAAATTTTTCTTCCAAAATAAAAATACTTCCACAACGCAATCATTCGTTGAGGTTGTTTTTTTCGTTTCTGAAATACTCTTGTAAACAGAGTTATCCACAGCCTTTCATTCTGTTGTTAGCATGCTATTTTTTTTAAGATTTTTGCGAGTTTAATTATCTTATTGAAATATAAGACGATATATCATTTCAAAATGTTAGCGAGATCGCTTGACGAACTTTGGCGTGTTGAAACGCAATGTGTTTTTATTTTTACTCACAGGCTGTGAATAGTTTACGCGTCGCGCGGTAACCCTTTTTCTACCACTCTCACCAGCCGCTGTTTCTTCGGCAACTGCACTTCAACCACACAGGCGTTACGTCGCTCAATTTGCTGCGCAATAGCCCAGTCAATGTGCTCATCGAGTAGTGGGTACTCACCTCTACGACTTTCCAACGCATGAATTGCCGCTTCGCTCCACGGTGCGTTACCCAGTGCAACGGCGATATTGCGTAACCAGCGTAAATGACCAATACGGCGAATTGCCGACCCTTCCGTCACTTTCAGAAACCAAGCTTCGCTCCAGGCGAACAGTTCGATAAGTTCTGGCGAATGCAGCGCTTTACGCGGGCTGAAGTCCGCTTCGTCGGTCAACTGTGAAAAACGATTCCATGGACAAATTAGCTGACAGTCGTCACAGCCATAGATTCGGTTGCCGATGAGCGGGCGAAATTCTTCCGGGATGGCACCTTCTAGCTCAATCGTCAGGTAGGAAATGCAGCGGCGTGCGTCAACGGTATACGGTTCGACGATTGCGCCAGTGGGGCAAATTGTCATGCAGGCCACGCAGCGCCCACACTCTTCGACCACCGGTTGGTCGATAGGCAGTGGGATATCCACCAGCAGTTCGCCGAGGAAGAAGAACGATCCGGCATCGCGGTTGAGGATCAGTGAGTGCTTTCCGGTCCAGCCAATTCCAGCTTTTTCAGCTAAAGGACGTTCAAGAATAGGCGCGGAGTCGACAAACGGTCTAAAATTCAGCGAGACACACTGTTCCTGAATCATTTCACCGAGCTTTTTAAGGCGGTTACGCAACAGCTTATGATAATCACGCCCAAGGGCATAACGGCTGACGTAACCGAGTTCGGGGTTTTTCAGCGTGCGGGCAAAAGCCGCATTGGCGGGAAGATAGTTCATGCGAACGCTAATCACCCGGAGCGTTCCGGGCTGTAGTTCGTGCGGACGGGCGCGCATCATGCCGTGGCGCGCCATCCAATCCATCTCGCCGTGGTATTGTTTATCCAGCCATGCCTGAAGTTTGGGTTCGGCTTCGCTGAGGTCAGTATCGGTAATACCGACCTGCTGAAAACCGAGTTCAGTGCCCCATTGTTTGATTTGTTGCGCTAATTGATTGAGATCGAGGGGCTGTGACATGACGGACCATACATTGACAAGAATCCCCCAAAGTATACCACACTCCATATGGCCTGCGGACGAACTGCGTCGCGCCGAAAAAACGGCGGCCCAGAGCCTCGGCATTTCCTTGTATGAGCTGATGTTGCGCGCGGGTCAGGCGGCGTTTGACGTAGCGCGCACGGCATATCCTGCGGCACGACACTGGCTGATTTTGTGTGGTCATGGCAATAACGGTGGCGATGGCTACGTCGTCGCTCGCCTGGCAGTGGCGGCGGGCATTCGGGTGACGTTGCTGGCACAAGCAAGTGATAAACCGTTGCCACAAGAAGCACTTAGCGCGCGTGAAGCGTGGCTTGCCGCTGATGGAGTGATTCACTCAACAGCGACTCCATGGCCGCAGGATGCCGATTTAATTATCGACGGACTGCTGGGGACCGGCCTGCAAAATGCGCCGCGCGAGAACGTGGCGAGCCTGATTGAACAAGCTAACCACTTCCCTGCGCCGATTATTGCGCTGGATATTCCGTCCGGACTCAATGCTCAGACCGGGACGACGCCTGGCGCGGTTGTTCATGCTCATCACACCATCACTTTTATCGCACTCAAGCCGGGGTTATTAACCGGAAAGGCGCGCGATGTGGTCGGACAGCTCCACCACCATGCGCTGGGGCTGGAGGCGTGGCTGTCACAACAGTCAACAAACATTCATCGCCTGGATGCTTCCCAACTGGCGCAGTGGTTTACGCCGCGCCGTCCTACTTCGCATAAAGGTGACCATGGTCGGCTGGTGGTGATTGGTGGCGACCACGGCACCGCAGGGGCGATAAGAATGGCAGGTGAGGCGGCACTGCGCGCAGGGGCGGGGTTAGTGAAAGTGCTGACACGCGTTGAAAATATTGTTCCGATAATCACCGCCCGCCCGGAGCTGATGGTCGATGAACTCACGCCGCAGTCGCTGGATGAAAGCCTGGAATGGGCGGATGTGGTGGTGATTGGCCCAGGCCTCGGTCAGGCGGCGTGGGGGAAACAGGCGCTGCGTAAAATCGACAATTTCCGCAAACCTACGCTGTGGGATGCCGACGCGCTGAACCTACTGGCAATCAATCCGGATAAACGTCACAATCGCGTGATCACACCGCATCCCGGAGAGGCCGCGCGTCTGCTCAACTGTAAGGTGGCGGAAATTGAGAATGATCGCTTACTTTCTGCACAGCGTCTGGTACAACGGTACGGCGGCGTCGTGGTGCTGAAAGGCGCAGGGACGATCGTCGCCGATGAACGCGGTGTGAACAGTATTATTGATGCCGGAAATGCTGGCATGGCCAGTGGTGGAATGGGGGATGTACTTTCCGGCATCATTGGCGCATTGCTGGGGCAGGCATTATCGCCGTATGATGCAGCCTGCGCGGGGTGTATCGCCCACGGTGCTGCTGCCGACGAACTGGCGGCGCGCTATGGCACCCGCGGTATGCTGGCGACCGATCTTTTTTCCACGCTACGGCGTGTTGTTAACCCGGATGTGATTGACGTAAACCATGATTAATCGAGTGATTCCTTTAGCTGACGAGCAGGCAACCCTTGACCTTGGCAACCGAGTGGCGCAGGCCTGCGTCGGCGCAACGGTTATCTATCTGTATGGCGATTTAGGCGCGGGTAAAACCACCTTTAGCCGTGGATTCCTACAGGCGCTGGGCCATAAGGGCAATGTCAAAAGTCCCACCTATACCCTGGTGGAGCCTTATCAGCTCGCCGAACTCATGGTCTACCACTTTGATTTGTACCGCCTTGCGGATCCTGAGGAGCTCGAATTTATGGGGATCCGCGATTACTTTGCTAACGATGCCATTTGCCTGGTGGAATGGCCACAACAGGGCACCGGTGTTCTGCCCGAGCCGGATATCGAAATACACTTAGATTACCAGGCGCAAGGGCGTGAGGCGCGCATCGCTGCGGTCTCCTCATTAGGTGAGTCTCTGCTGGCGCGGTTTGCCGGTTAATTTTAGGGATCGCAGGATGATTTTTCGCGCAAAAGGGTGGTTAATCGCCGCGCTGATGCTGGTGGGTACACCGGCAATGGCGGCGAGCTTGTCTGACATCCAGGTGGCGAACAGTGAAACGCAGGCGCGTATCACGTTCAGCTTTATGGGTGATCCGGAATATAACTTTAGCCAGGACGACAAACGTAGCGTCGTACTGGATATCAAGCAAACGGGCGTGATTCAAGGGCTGCCGCTGCGCTTTAGCGGTAACAACCTGGTGAAAGGTATTCGCTCCGCGACGCCGAAAGACGATCAATCGTTACGACTGGTGGTCGACTTAACGGAAAATGGCAAAACGCGGGCGGTGAAACAGCAAAACGGGGCCAGCTATACCGTGGTGTTCACCATTAATGCGGATGCGCCGCCACCTCCACCGCCGCCCCCTGTGGTCGTAAAGCGGGTGGAAACGCCGGTGGTTGCGCCAACGCCAAGCCAGCCTGCGCGTAATCCGTTTAGCGGTAGCAGCAATAGCGGGCGTATCGTGACCAGCGAGCGCCAGCCTGCCATTGCCAATACCGTTAACCCAACGCCACGTCCGGCAGCGCGCGCGAGCAGCGTTCCTGGTGATAAAGTGATTATTGCTATCGATGCCGGTCACGGTGGACAGGATCCTGGTGCGATTGGCCCGGGCGGTACGCGCGAGAAGAACGTCACCATCGCCATTGCGCGTAAGCTCAGGGCCTTGTTGAACGACGATCCGATGTTCCGTGGCGTATTAACGCGTGATGGCGACTACTTTATTTCGGTGATGGGACGCTCTGACGTGGCGCGTAAGCAAAACGCCCACTTCCTGGTGTCGATTCATGCCGATGCCGCGCCAAATCGCGATGCAACCGGTGCTTCCGTGTGGGTGCTGTCTAACCGTCGGGCCAACAGTGAAATGGCCGGTTGGCTTGAGCAGCATGAGAAACAGTCAGAATTGCTGGGCGGGGCGGGAGATGTATTGGCGAACAGTCAGGCAGACCCTTACCTGAGCCAGGCGGTGCTGGATCTGCAATTCGGTCATTCCCAGCGCGTAGGGTATGATGTGGCGACCAGTGTTATCAGCCAGATGCAACGGGTGGGTAATTTGCATAAACGTCGCCCGGAACATGCCAGCCTTGGCGTGCTGCGTTCGCCGGATATCCCGTCAATCCTGGTTGAGACCGGCTTTATCAGTAACAGCGGCGAAGAGCGCCTGCTGGGCAGCGATGACTATCAGCAGAAAATTGCTAATGCCATTTATACCGGTTTACGTAACTATTTTACGGCGCATCCGATACAATCCGGCCCTCGTGACGAACAGTCACAAACCGCCAGCGCCGCGTCATCTAACAGGACGCTCGTTAACTAAGGAGTATTCATGCCGATTCAGGTTTTACCGCCACAGCTTGCCAACCAGATTGCTGCGGGTGAAGTGGTGGAGCGTCCTGCATCGGTAGTGAAAGAGCTGGTCGAAAACAGTCTCGATGCGGGCGCTACCCGCATCGATATTGATATCGAACGCGGTGGGGCCAAGCTTATCCGCATTCGTGATAACGGCTGCGGAATTAAAAAAGACGAGCTAGCGCTGGCGCTGGCGCGTCATGCCACCAGTAAAATTGCTTCGCTCGACGACCTTGAGGCGATTGTCAGCCTCGGTTTTCGCGGTGAAGCGCTGGCGAGTATCAGCTCAGTTGCCCGTCTGACTCTGACCTCACGCACAGCGGAACAGCAGGAAGCCTGGCAAGCCTACGCGGAAGGCCGCGATCAAGCGGTGACGGTCAAGCCGGCGGCGCACCCGGTCGGGACGACGCTGGAAGTGCTGGACCTGTTCTACAACACCCCGGCGCGGCGTAAGTTTATGCGCACGGAAAAAACCGAATTTAATCACATTGATGAGATTATCCGCCGCATTGCGCTGGCGCGTTTCGATGTGAGCTTCAATCTGACCCATAACGGTAAAGTCATCCGCCAGTACCGGGCGGTGGCGGAAGGGGCATCAAAAGATCGTCGCCTCGGCGCCATTTGCGGCGTGCCGTTTCTTGAACAAGCGCTGGCAATCGAGTGGCAGCATGGCGATTTAGCGCTGCGCGGTTGGGTTGCCGACCCGAATCACACCACCACGGCGCTGGCGGAAATTCAGTACTGTTACGTGAACGGACGCATGATGCGCGACCGGCTGATTAACCACGCGATTCGCCAGGCCTGTGAAGACAAGCTCGGCGCCGATCAGCAGCCGGCCTTCGTGTTGTATCTGGAAATCGATCCACATCAGGTGGATGTGAACGTACATCCGGCAAAGCATGAAGTACGTTTCCATCAGTCGCGATTGGTGCATGACTTTATCTACCAGGGCGTGCTGAGCGTGCTGCAACAGCAACTGGATACGCCGCTGCCGCTGACGGCCGAGGATGAACCCGCGCCGCGCGCATTGCCGGAAAACCGCATCGCTGCCGGTCGCAACCAGTTTGCTGAACCTGCGGTAGCCCGTGAACCAGAAACTCCCCGTTATCAATCATCAACCGGTGGCGCAAGCTCGCGAGCCGGTAATAGCGGCGGAGCAAGTTGGCCGAACGCACAGCCTGGTTATCAAAAGCAGCAAGGCGCGCTTTATCGCCAACTGCTGGATACGCCAGACGGTCGACCGGAGCCCGCGCAGCCAGAGGCGGATAATCTGGTGGGGCATAGCCAGAGCTTTGGGCGTGTGTTAGCGATTATGGCTGACACCTGCGCGTTGCTTGAACGTAACGGGAAGCTGAGCATATTGGCGTTGCCCGTGGCGGAACGCTGGTTGCGTCAAGCGCAGCTAACGCCGGGGGACGCGACGATTTGCGCCCAGCCGTTGTTGATTCCGCTGCGCCTTAAGGCCCGCGAAGATGAACGTAAGACGCTGAAAGACGCGCAAGCGACGCTAAGCCAACTGGGTATTGAAATCCTGTTGGAAGGGCAGCACGTCACTGTCCGCGCGGTGCCTTTACCCTTACGACAACAAAATTTACAAATCTTGATTCCTGAACTGATAGGCTACTTAGTGGGACAAAGTCATGTCGATGCCGGGAACATTGCGCAGTGGTTGGCCCGCAATCTGGCGAGCGATCATGCCCAGTGGAACACGGCACAGGCGATTGGCATGCTGGCGGATGTTGAACGTCTTTGCCCGCAGCTTGTCAAATCCCCACCAGGTGGTCTGTTACAACCTGTTGATTTAGATTCTGCGATGAATGCCCTGAGAAATGAGTGATGTAACCGAGGCGAGCCTGCCTAAGGCAATTTTTTTAATGGGGCCCACGGCTTCGGGCAAAACAGCGTTGGCAATTGAATTACGTAAAGTTTTGCCAGTTGAGTTGATTAGTGTTGATTCAGCCCTTATTTATCAAGGGATGGATATCGGCACTGCCAAGCCTTGCGAGGAAGAGTTACAAGCCGCCCCGCATCGATTATTGGATATTCTCGATCCGTCGCAGGCCTATTCGGCGGCGGATTTTCGTCGTGATGCCTTAGCGCAGATGGCGGAGATCACCGCAGCTGGGAAAATTCCCCTGCTGGTCGGTGGCACAATGTTATATTTCAAGGCGTTGCTTGAAGGTTTATCACCGCTGCCTTCAGCCGACCCGGAAGTCCGGGCGCGGATTGAACAGCAGGCGGCAGAGCAAGGATGGGTTGCGCTACATCAGCAGTTACGGGAGATAGATCCTGTTGCCGCTGAGCGTATTCATCCAAATGATCCGCAAAGACTTTCCCGAGCACTGGAAGTTTTTTTCATTTCGGGTAAAACTTTAACGGAGCTGACACAAACGTCAGGAGACGCTCTGCCCTATAAGGTGCATCAGTTCGCCATCGCCCCGGCGAGCCGTGAACTGCTCCATCAGCGCATTGAGCAGCGTTTTCATCAGATGTTAGCTTCAGGTTTTGAAGCAGAAGTGCGAGCGCTATTTGCTCGCGGAGATTTGCATACGGACATGCCTTCCATTCGTTGTGTGGGATACCGCCAGATGTGGTCTTACCTTGAAGGCGAGATTTCATATGATGAAATGGTTTATAGAGGAGTTTGTGCCACGAGACAGCTAGCGAAGCGCCAGGTGACGTGGTTACGCGGTTGGGAAGGCGTTCATTGGTTAGATAGTGAGCAGCCAGAGCAGGCGTTTAGCCAGGTTATGCAGGTAGTGGGTGCTAGTACTCATTGAATGTGTACAATTGAGTCGTATCGTGCGCAATTTTCGAATCGTAAGGTTCATACGCAAATCGCTCAGGCGTTGCCTGAATGACGAAGTGTATAAGTACAAATAAGCATATAAGGAAAAGAGAGAATGGCTAAGGGGCAATCATTACAAGATCCGTTCCTGAACGCATTGCGTCGGGAACGAGTTCCAGTTTCTATTTATTTGGTGAATGGTATTAAGCTGCAAGGTCAAATTGAGTCTTTCGATCAGTTTGTGATCCTGTTGAAAAACACGGTCAGCCAGATGGTCTATAAGCACGCAATTTCTACCGTTGTTCCGTCACGTCCGGTTTCTCATCACAGCAACAATGCTGGCGGCGGCACAGGTAGCAACTACCACCACGGTGGCACCGCGCAGGGTTCTGCGCCGCAAGACAGCGAAGAAACCGAGTAAGGTTGAAGGCTGTTAATCCAAGTCGGGGAGCCGAATTACTAAGGTTCCCCGCTGGTATTTCAGGAGATATAACGCTTGTTTGACCGTTATGATGCCGGTGAGCAGGCGGTGCTGGTACACATCTATTTTACGCAAGACAAAGACATGGAAGACCTCCAGGAGTTTGAATCTCTGGTCTCTTCTGCCGGCGTCGAAGCATTGCAGGTGATTACTGGTAGCCGTAAAGCCCCGCACCCAAAGTATTTTGTTGGTGAAGGTAAGGCTGTCGAAATTGCGGAAGCCGTAAAAGCGACAGGCGCTTCCGTTGTGCTGTTTGATCATGCACTTAGCCCCGCGCAGGAACGTAATCTTGAACGTTTGTGTGAATGTCGGGTTATTGACCGTACGGGTCTGATTTTAGATATTTTTGCCCAACGTGCGCGTACCCATGAAGGTAAGCTGCAGGTTGAGCTCGCACAGCTACGCCACCTGGCAACACGCCTGGTACGCGGCTGGACGCACCTTGAAAGACAAAAAGGCGGTATCGGTTTGCGTGGTCCGGGTGAAACCCAGCTCGAAACTGACCGTCGTTTACTGCGTAATCGTATTATGCAAATTCTCTCGCGCATTGAGAGAGTTGCCAAACAGCGTGAGCAGGGACGTCGTGCGCGCGTCAAGGCTGATGTGCCGACGGTATCGCTGGTGGGATACACCAACGCCGGTAAATCAACGTTGTTTAACCACCTGACTGAGTCGGAGGTGTATGCCGCCGATCAGCTGTTCGCAACTCTCGATCCGACCCTGCGTCGTATTGATGTTGCGGATGTCGGTGAAACGGTATTAGCCGATACCGTTGGTTTTATTCGCCACCTGCCTCATGACCTGGTGGCGGCGTTTAAAGCCACGTTGCAGGAAACCCGTGAAGCGACGCTGTTGCTCCACGTGATCGATGCTGCGGACGTTCGCGTACAGGAAAATATCGATGCGGTTGATACCGTTCTTGAAGAGATCGACGCGCACGAGATTCCAACCCTGCTGGTGATGAACAAAATCGATATGCTCGATGAGTTTGAACCCCGTATCGACAGGGACGAAGAGAACAAACCTATCCGGGTGTGGCTGTCTGCTCACACCGGGGTAGGCGTACCACTCCTTTTTCAGGCGTTAACGGAACTGCTCTCCGGTGAAGTCGCGCAGCATACGCTGCGTTTACCTCCGCAGGAAGGGCGTTTGCGTAGTCGCTTTTATCAGCTTCAGGCAATCGAAAAAGAGTGGATGGAGGATGACGGCTGCGTCAATTTGCAGGTTCGTATGCCGATTGTCGACTGGCGTCGCCTCTGTAAACAAGAACCAACACTGGCAGACTACGTCGTCTGATAGTGCAGCTTGCCTGAAAAAAATTAGCCCTTTGGGCACCCAGCGGTTCAGGTCGCCTCAACGCGACGGCGACAACCAGGATGGAGTCGCGGTTAACAGCGAAAAGATCTGAACTGGGAAAAGGTATATCACCGCATAACAAATATGGAGCATAAACATGGCGTGGAATCAGCCCGGTAATAACGGACAAGACCGCGACCCGTGGGGGAGCAGCAATAATCAAGGCGGCAACTCCGGGGGAAATGGAAATAAAGGCGGTCGCGATCAGGGGCCACCGGATTTGGATGATATCTTCCGTAAACTGAGCAAAAAGCTTGGTGGTTTTGGGGGCGGTAAAGGCGGCTCCGGCGGCGGTAACTCGTCTCAGGGGCCTCGTGCTCCGATGGGCGGTCGTATTGTCGGTATCGCAGCTGCAGCCGTGGTCGTTATCTGGGCGGCCAGCGGTTTCTATACCATCAAAGAAGCCGAGCGCGGTGTTGTCACCCGTTTTGGTCAGTTCAGCCATTTGGTTGAACCGGGCCTGAACTGGAAGCCAACCTTTATTGACGAAGTCACTCCGGTGAACGTTGAAGCGGTTCGCGAACTGGCAGCTTCCGGTGTGATGCTGACCTCCGACGAAAACGTCGTGCGCGTTGAAATGAACGTGCAGTACCGTATTACCGATCCTCGTCGTTATCTGTTTAGCGTGACCAGTGCTGACGACAGCCTGCGTCAGGCAACCGACAGCGCCCTGCGTGGCGTAATCGGTAAATACACCATGGATCGTATCCTGACCGAAGGTCGTACCGTTATTCGTAGCGATACCCAGCGTGAGCTGGAAGAGACCATTCGTCCATACAACATGGGTATCACCCTGCTGGACGTCAACTTCCAGGCTGCTCGTCCGCCGGAAGAGGTGAAGGCTGCGTTTGATGATGCGATTGCCGCGCGTGAGAACGAGCAGCAGTACATCCGCGAAGCGGAAGCGTATACCAACGAAGTGCAGCCACGTGCAAACGGTCAGGCGCAGCGTATTCTGGAAGAAGCGCGTGCGTATAAGACTCAGACCGTACTGGAAGCGCAGGGTGAGGTTGCTCGTTTTGCTAAGCTCCTGCCGGAATATAAAGCTGCACCGCAGATTACGCGCGAGCGTCTGTATATCGAGACCATGGAAAAAGTACTTAGCCATACCCGCAAAGTGCTGGTTAGCGACAACAAGAATGGCAACCTGATGGTTCTGCCGTTGGATCAGATGCTGAAAGGCGGTAATGCCCCAGCGGCAAAGAGCGATAGCAGTGGTGCCAACAACCTGTTGCGCCTGCCGCCAGCGTCCTCTTCCAGCAGCAGCGCAAGTAACACGCCGTCTGCCAGTCAGGGCAATATCATGGACCAACGCCGCGCTAACGCGCAGCGTAACGATTACCAGCGTCAGGGGGAATAACGATGCGTAAGTCAGTTATCGCGATTATCATCATTGCGCTGGTAGTGCTTTACACCTCTATCTTCGTTGTTAAAGAAGGCGAGCGCGGAATTAAGTTCCAGTTCAGCAGCGTCGTGCGTGATGGTGACAAGAAGCCGTTGATTTATGAGCCGGGCCTGCACTTTAAGGTTCCGTTTATTCAATCGGTAAAAATGCTTGATGCCCGTATCCAGACTATGGATAACCAGGCCGATCGCTTCGTGACCAAAGAGAAGAAAGACCTGATCGTCGACTCTTACATTAAGTGGCGTATCAGCGATTTCAGCCGTTACTTCCTGGCAACCGGCGGCGGCGACGTCTCCCAGGCCGAAGTCCTGCTGAAACGTAAGTTCTCTGACCGTCTGCGTTCTGAGATTGGTCGCCTGGACGTGAAAGACATCGTTACCGACTCCCGTGGTCGCTTAACGCTGGAAGTCCGCGATGCTCTGAACTCCGGTTCTGCGGGTACCGAGGATGAAGTCTCCACGCCAGCCGCTGACAGCGCCATTGCGGAAGCCGCAGAGCGCGTTGAGCAGCAGGCTAACATCAAGGGGCCAACCATTAACCCGAACAGTATGGCGGCGTTAGGGATTGAAGTGGTCGATGTGCGTATCAAGCAGATCAACCTGCCTGCTGAGGTTTCAGAAGCGATTTACAACCGTATGCGTGCTGAGCGTGAAGCCGTTGCCCGTCGTCACCGTTCACAAGGTCAGGAAGAGGCAGAAAAACTGCGCGCTACCGCTGACTATGAAGTGACGAAGACGCTGGCAGAATCAGAACGTCAGGGACGTATTATGCGCGGTGAAGGCGATGCAGAAGCGGCGAAACTGTTCGCTGATGCGTTCAGCCAGGATCCAGACTTCTATGCCTTTATCCGTAGCCTGCGTGCCTATGAAGCGAGCTTCAGCGGCAACCAGGACGTGATGGTGCTGAGCCCGGATAGCGACTTCTTCCGCTACATGAAGACGCCAGGTAACGCGACGCGTTAATTGCGCTGACGCGTGAACAAAACCACCGCCTCTTCCGGGAGTCGGTGGTTTTTTTATAAGAGTGATGAATAATGAATTCGACAATCCTGCTGGCGCTTGCGCTGGTTTTGGTGCTTGAGGGCCTGGGGCCAATGCTGTATCCGAAAGCCTGGCGCAAGATGATCTCTACGATGACGCAATTACCGGATACGATATTACGGCGATTTGGCGGGGGTCTTGTGGTTGCTGGCATCGTCATCTACTACATGTTGACGAAAACGGTTGGCTGATTAAAAAAAGAGCATACAGACGCTATTTTGTGGGTAAAAAGTGCTGTATATCTGAAAAAGCGATGGTAGAATCCATTTTTAAGCAACCGGTAATTTTTAAAATGGGTAACAACGTCGTCGTGCTGGGCACCCAATGGGGTGACGAAGGTAAAGGGAAGATCGTCGATCTTCTGACTGAGCGTGCAAAATATGTTGTTCGCTATCAGGGTGGCCATAACGCAGGCCATACTCTCGTAATCAACGGTGAGAAAACCGTCCTCCATCTTATTCCATCAGGTATTCTTCGTGAGAATGTGACTAGCATCATCGGTAACGGTGTTGTGCTGTCTCCTGCTGCGCTGATGAAAGAGATGAAAGGCCTGGAAGACCGTGGTATCCCGGTTCGTGAGCGTCTGCTGCTCTCCGAAGCCTGCCCGTTAATCCTCGATTATCACGTCGCTCTGGATGGCGCTCGCGAAAAAGCGCGCGGTTCCAAAGCTATCGGCACCACCGGTCGTGGTATCGGTCCTGCTTATGAAGATAAAGTTGCTCGCCGCGGTCTGCGTGTGGGTGATCTCTTCGACAAAGAAACCTTCGCCGAAAAACTGAAAGATGTGATGGAATATCACAACTTCCAGCTGGTGAACTATTACAAAGTTGAAGCGGTTGACTACCAGAAAGTGCTGGACGATGTGATGGCGGTTGCCGACATCCTGACCGGTATGGTGGTAGACGTTTCTGACCTGCTGGATCAGGCACGTAAACGCGGTGACTTCGTGATGTTCGAAGGCGCACAGGGTACGCTGCTGGATATCGACCACGGTACCTATCCGTACGTGACCTCTTCTAACACCACCGCAGGTGGCGTAGCAACCGGTTCAGGCCTTGGCCCGCGCTATGTTGACTACGTACTGGGTATCATCAAAGCGTACTCCACTCGCGTGGGTGCTGGTCCATTCCCGACCGAATTGTTTGATGAAACCGGTGAGTTCCTGTGCAAACAGGGTAACGAATTCGGTGCAACTACCGGTCGTCGTCGTCGTACCGGCTGGCTTGACGCCGTTGCCGTACGTCGCGCGGTACAGATTAACTCCCTGTCTGGCTTCTGCCTGACCAAGCTGGACGTTCTGGACGGCTTGAAAGAAGTGAAAGTCTGTGTTGCTTACCGTATGCCGGATGGTCGTGAAGTGACTACCACTCCGCTGGCAGCAGATGATTGGGAAGGTATTGAACCAATCTATGAAACCATGCCGGGTTGGTCTGAAACCACCTTTGGCGTGAAGGAACGTAGCGGTCTGCCACAGGCAGCACTGGACTACATTCAGCGTATTGAAGAACTGACCGGCGTGCCGATTGATATTATTTCAACTGGCCCAGACCGTACTGAAACCATGATCCTGCGCGACCCGTTCGACGCATAATTATGGTCAGGGCGCGGCGCCTGATGGTGCTGCGCTTATCAGGCCTACTCATTCTGTAGGCCGGATAAGACGCAAAGCGTCGCCATCCGGCTTAATCGTGCGTTATCTCTTCGCTTTTTTCCTTCCCGTCATGAAATAAATTAGCGGCTCAGACGCTGGCTGGTTTATCATCAATATAATTAATATCAACAAGCTTACCTTTTACTCCCCATTTCCCTGAGGTTGATGTGCAGTTAACAAGTTTTACCGATTATGGATTACGTGCGCTGATTTACATGGCGTCGCTGCCGGAAGGCAAGATGACGAGCATCTCGGAGGTGACCGAGGTCTACGGCGTGTCGCGTAACCATATGGTTAAAATCATCAATCAGCTGAGCCGTGCCGGATACGTCATGGCAGTCCGTGGGAAGAACGGTGGTATTCGCCTGGGTAAACCTGCAAAAGAGATCCGCGTCGGCGATGTCGTGCGCGATTTAGAACCGTTAACGCTGGTGAACTGCAGCAGCGAATTCTGCCACATAACGCCAGCCTGTCGTTTGAAACAGGCACTTTCTGAAGCCGTGCAAAGTTTTCTCAAGGAACTGGATAACCACACACTGGCCGATTTGGTTGAAAAAAATCAACCGCTTTATAAATTATTGCTGGTGGAGTAATTATTACTACCGCCGGCAGCGATGATGACGGAGGAACCGACATGTCAAAAGATCCTTTCCTGGAACGTGAAACCCAGAAGTACGACAACCCTATCCCGAGCCGGGAATTTATCCTTGAACACTTAACAAAACGCGAAAAACCGGCAAATCGTGAAGAGCTGGCCGTTGAGTTGAATATTGAAGGCGAAGAGCAAATTGAAGCTCTGCGTCGTCGCCTGCGCGCCATGGAGCGCGACGGGCAGTTAGTCTTTACCCGCCGCCAGTGCTACGCGTTGCCGGAACGTCTTGACCTGCTTAAAGGCATGGTTATCGGCCATCGCGATGGCTTTGGCTTCCTGCGCGTGGAAGGTCGTAAAGACGACCTGTATCTGTCGAGCGAGCAGATGAAAATGTGCATGCACGGCGATGAAGTGCTGGCACAGCCGCTGGGCGCTGACCGCAAAGGTCGTCGCGAAGGGCGTATTGTCCGTGTACTGGTGCCACGCAACGCGCAAATTGTCGGTCGCTACTTCACCGACGCTGGCGTTGGCTTTGTGGTGCCGGACGATAGCCGTCTGAGCTTCGACATCCTGATCCCGCCAGAAGCGGTGATGGGTGCGCGTATGGGCTTTGTGGTGGTGGTCGAACTGACTCAGCGCCCAACCCGTCGCACCAAAGCGATTGGTAAAATCGTTGAAGTGCTGGGCGAAAACATGGGTACCGGCATGGCCGTTGAGATGGCACTGCGTACCCATGAGATTCCTTATGTCTGGCCGCCAGCGGTAGAAGCGCAGGTTGCCGGGTTGAAAGAGCAGGTGCCGGAAGAGGCAAAAGTGGGCCGCGTTGACCTGCGTGATTTGCCGCTGGTAACTATCGATGGCGAAGATGCCCGCGACTTTGATGATGCGGTCTACTGCGAGAAAAAACGCGGTGGCGGCTGGCGTCTGTGGGTTGCGATTGCTGACGTCAGTTATTACGTCCGTCCGCCGACTCCGCTGGATGGCGAAGCCCGTAATCGCGGGACTTCCGTGTACTTCCCAACGCAGGTTGTCCCGATGCTGCCGGAAGTGCTCTCTAACGGCCTGTGTTCCCTGAACCCGCAGGTTGACCGTCTGTGTATGGTCTGTGAAATGACTATCTCGACGAAAGGGCGCTTAACCGGTTTCAAATTCTACGAAGCGGTGATGAGTTCGCATGCGCGTCTGACCTACACCAAGGTCTGGCATATGTTGCAAGGCGACCAGGAGCTGCGTGAACAGTATGCGCCGCTGGTTAAACACATTGAAGAGCTGCATAACCTCTACAAAGTGTTGGATGAAGCGCGTGCTGAGCGTGGCGGCATCTCGTTTGAAAGCGAAGAGGCGAAGTTTATCTTCAACGCCGACCGCCGCATTGAACGAATCGAGCAGACTCAGCGTAACGATGCGCACAAGCTGATTGAAGAGTGCATGATCCTGGCCAACATCTCGGCGGCACGTTTCGTTGAGAAAGCCAAAGAGCCTGCGCTGTTCCGTATTCACGACAAACCAACAACCGAAGCCATTACCGCTTTCCGTTCGGTGCTGTCGGAATTAGGGCTGGAACTGCCTGGCGGCAACAAACCGGAGCCGCGTGATTATGCGGAGCTGCTGGAATCTGTCGCTGGCCGTCCAGATGCGGAAATGCTGCAAACCATGCTGCTGCGCTCGATGAAGCAGGCGATTTACGATCCGGAAAACCGCGGTCACTTCGGCCTGGCGCTGCAATCTTATGCGCACTTTACGTCACCAATCCGTCGTTATCCTGACCTCTCGCTGCACCGCGCCATTAAGTATCTGTTGGCGAAAGAGCAGGGGCACCAAGGTAACAGCACTGAAACTGGCGGCTACCATTACTCGCTGGAAGAGATGCTGCAACTTGGTCAGCACTGTTCAATGGCTGAACGCCGTGCCGATGAGGCCACACGCGACGTTTCCGACTGGTTGAAATGCGACTTTATGCAGGATCAGGTGGGCAACGTCTTTAATGGCGTTATCGCCAGTGTCACCGGCTTTGGCTTCTTCGTTCGTCTGGATGAGTTGTTTATCGATGGCCTGGTGCACGTTTCTTCGCTGGATAACGACTACTATCGCTTTGACCAGATTGGTCAGCGTCTGATTGGCGAATCCGGCGGTCAGACCTATCGCCTCGGCGACCGTGTTGAAGTTCGCGTTGAAGCGGTCAACATGGACGAGCGTAAAATCGACTTCTCACTGATTTCCAGCGAGCGTGGCCCGCGTAACGTCGGTAAGACCGAACGCGAGAAAGCGAAGAAAGGCAGCGGCGGTAAGCCGAGCGCGAGTCGTCGTCGCCAGGCGGGCAAACGCACCAACTTTGAGCCGGACAGCGCCTTCCGCGGCGAGAAGAAAGGTAAAGCGAAAGCTAACCCGAATTCGTCCGCGAAGAATGGCAAAGCCAACCCGAATCAGGCAACTGAGCAAGGTAAAGCGAAACCGGCTTCTGACAAAACCGGTGCGAAAAAAGCCAAAAAGCCATCGGCGAAGTCACAGAAAATTGCTGCCGCGACTAAAGCGAAGCGTGCTGCAAAAAAGAAACCGACTGAGTAAACTATTGTGATCCCCACCTCCCGCTTCCTGTATGGAAGCGGGAAATAAGGGCAATCCCGAATACACAAGTAACGAGTGAATTGAATGAGCGAAATGATTTACGGCATCCATGCAGTGCAGGCACTGCTGGAACGTGCGCCTGAACGTTTTCAGGAAGTTTTTATTCTGAAAGGCCGCGATGACAAGCGTCTGATGCCGCTTATCGACGCACTGGAAGCGCAGGGCGTGGTGATCCAACTGGCAAATCGTCAGTACCTGGACGAGAAAAGCGAAGGTGCGGTGCACCAGGGGATCATTGCGCGCGTGAAGCCGGGTCGTCAGTATCAGGAAAACGATCTGCCGGAGCTGCTTGCGTCAATCGACAAACCGTTCCTGCTGATCCTCGATGGCGTTACCGATCCGCATAACCTCGGCGCCTGCCTGCGTAGCGCGGATGCTGCCGGTGTCCATGCGGTTATCGTGCCAAGAGATCGCTCGGCGCAACTGAACGCGACGGCGAAAAAAGTCGCCTGTGGTGCCGCAGAAAACGTGCCGCTTATCCGCGTGACAAACCTGGCGCGTACCATGCGTATGCTGCAAGAAGAGAGCGTTTGGATTGTCGGTACCGCTGGTGAAGCCACGCATACTCTGTTCCAGAGCAAAATGACCGGTGCGATGGCGCTGGTGATGGGCGCGGAAGGTGAAGGCATGCGTCGTTTGACCCGCGAACACTGTGATGAACTGATCAGCATTCCGATGGCGGGCAGCGTGTCGTCGCTGAACGTCTCCGTTGCGACCGGCATTTGTTTGTTTGAAGCGGTACGCCAGCGCGGCTAAGCTTTCAGGGTGACAGCGTAATGCGGTCACCCTACTTCCTAACGGAGAGGGTGACCGCATTAATTTCATCCGCCTCTCTTGACGAAAAGTGGCTGCTATTCATGAATCCTGCTCCTTGTTCATCTCTGATTCCGCGAATTATCGCTCACTTCCCCTATAACTATTTTGCCCTGGTCATGGCGACCGGTATCGTCAGTATTGGTTGCGAGACGGCGGGTTTTCACAGCATTGCACGAGCCCTGCTCTACCTTAATACGCTTCACTATGCACTCTGCCTCATTTTAGCAATCGCTAAACTCATCACATACCCTACGGTAGTGTGGGAGGATTTGATTCACTCCGATAAAGGCCCTGGCTACTTGACGATGGTCGCGGGCACCAGCGTGCTTGGTGTGCAATACAATGCGTTAACGACGCTCCATAGCATGCCGAATGTGCTGTTGTTTATCAGCATTTCCCTGTATCTGGTGGTGATCTTCTCGCTAATTGCCGGTATCGCCATGTCTAAGGATAAGTGTTCGCCTGCACAGGGACTCGATGGGCTATGGCTGCTGTGCACCGTGTCAGGGTGTTCTATTGTGGTATTGGGCATGTCGCTACGAGGTACTGCGCCGCAACTGCAGGTGCTAATGCTTACGGCGTTGTGGTCGGCGAGCATCATGCTTTATTTCATTATTATCCCGCTGATCTTCTTCAAATGGCTATTCAGATCGGTAAACCGTAAAGATTTTTCTCCCTCATGGTGGATTAATATGGGGGCGCTGGCGATTGCTTCGTTGGCTGGAGTAAAGGTGCTGGAAAACGATCATCATGATCTGTTTCTCGCCGTTACCCCATCGATAATTACCATCACCTTTTTCCTTTGGGCGGCAGCGGCATGGTGGCTGATACTGCTGTTGACGATTCTAGTCTGGCGTACGGTAACGCGTTCACTGAACCTGGCATATTCGCCTGGCAACTGGTCTATTGTTTTCCCTTCCGGCATGTTTGCCGTCACAACAATGAACGTTATGCAATATCTCAAGGTTGATTTACCCACTGAATGGGTTAGGGTCGCAATGGTCGGAGTTTTACTGCTGTGGCTAGGTTTTTACCTCTGGATGCTGGCCTCTTTCTGCAAGAGAATTAAGGTGCAATAACCTATTTTGTGACCTTGCACGCTGTTGATGCTTCACCTCCGTCCATACTTAGGGCATTGCCCATTGACGGAGGGAGAGACAGTGCGCTGGCAGACTCATACCGTTTTTAATCAACCGACCCCCTTAAACAACAGTAATCTGTTCTTATCTGATATCGCCCTGTGCGAGGCGGTTGCCCGTCACGATGCGGGTTGGGACAGCGACCTGCTCGCCAGTATTGGTCAACAGTTTGGCACCGCCGAATCACTGGAGTTGGGACGGTTAGCCAATGCACATCCCCCTGAATTGCTTCGTTACGATCCGCAAGGGCAACGGCAAGATGACGTTCGCTTCCATCCTGCCTGGCATTTGTTGATGCAGGGGCTCTGTGCCAACCGTGTGCATAACCTCCCTTGGGAAGAAGAGGCGCGCAACGGAGCATTTGTCGCCCGCGCCGCACGCTTTATGCTGCATGCGCAGGTAGAAGCCGGAACGTTATGCCCCATCACCATGACATTTGCCGCCACGCCTTTGCTATTGAAAACGCTGCCGCCGCTATTTTCAGACTGGCGCACGCCTTTAAACAGTGACCGTTATGACCCACATCAGCAGCCGGGTGCGATGAAACGCGGACTGCTTATCGGTATGGGCATGACGGAAAAGCAGGGGGGCTCAGACGTCCTAAGCAACAGCACCCGTGCCGCACGGCTGGCGGATGGTAGCTATCAACTCACCGGGCATAAATGGTTCTACTCCGTACCACAAAGCGACGCTCATCTGGTGCTGGCACAGGCTGATGGCGGGTTAACCTGCTTCTTTGTACCGCGCTTATTGCCCGATGGCACGCGTAACGCGATTAGGCTGGAACGGCTGAAGGATAAGCTCGGTAACCGCGCCAATGCCAGCAGCGAGGTGGAATTTGATCAAGCGCTCGGCTGGCCAATCGGTGAGGAGGGGGACGGTATCCGGCAGATCCTGAAAATGGGCGGCCTGACGCGTTTTGATTGTGCGCTTGGCAGCCACGGTTTGATGCGTCGTGCGTTATCAGTGGCTGTCTACCATGCGTACCAGCGTCAGGCATTCGGCCATAATCTGGTTGATCTCCCGTTAATGCGCCAGGTTCTGGGCAAAATGGCGTTACAGCTGGAAGGGCAAACTGCATTGCTGTTTCGCCTCGCCAGCGCCTGGGGGCAATCTCGCTCCCCGCAGGAGGCGCTGTGGGCGCGGCTGTTTACCCCTGCGGCCAAATTTGCCATCTGCAAAGCGGGTATTCCTTTTGTTGCAGAAGCGATGGAGGTGCTGGGCGGTATCGGCTATTGCGAAGAGAGTGAACTGCCTCGTCTGTTCCGTGAGATGCCGGTGAATAGTATTTGGGAGGGCTCCGGTAACATCATGTGCCTCGACGTATTGCGCGTATTGATGAAGCAACCGGATGCCGTTTCGCTGTTGGCCGCCGAGTGTGCGGAAGTTAAAGGGCTGGATCGTCATTTCGACCGCCAATGGCGGCAGTTACAGCAGCGGCTACGAAAGCCTTCAGAGGCAATGGGACGCGAAATTACGGGCCAGGTTTATTTACTGGGCGTTGGGGCACAGATGCTGCGTTATGCGTCTCCACCTTTGGCTCAAGCATGGTGCCAGATGATGCTGGACTCACGCGGTGGCGTGTTACTGAATGAACAGGTGATCAATGAGGTATTGAGTCGCGCGACGGGGGGCGTTCGGTGAGTCATTGGGGCGTGGAAGAGGCGTTACAGCGTTAACGCATCTTCCACTATTGGCTGGTCTTAGGCATAGATTATCGCCTGTGCTCGCCAGTTATCTTGCTGCGGTTCTTCATACATCTGAACAATACGATACCAGGAGGCGCCTTGCTCGTCTGCCTTACGGGCAATCTCCATCTCGACATCTTCCAGGCTTCCGGCAACGTTATTCACTGAAATCAGCCCGATTTCATTAAGCCCGGTGACACAATCTGCGCTGGCAAACTCTGCGGATTGTGCCGCCGTAGTGTGCGAGCCGCCGGGCAATAGCAGGGTAGATAAGGTAAATGATTGTTTCATCGTCAGCTCCATTTCACATAACCCAGTGGGGGCAGTCCATAGCAGACGCATATCCTGTATTCAGACAGAGGCGCCATTGTGCATCAAGGAAACGTGAAGTGGTGCAAACCTACGTAAAGCGAATAAAAGGTTACTTACGGTAAAGAATGGCCTGTGAGTACCACTGCCCCGGCACTACGGTGTCATCAATCATGACGATCACATAGTAATCCGCTTTCTGCGCGGTGGCTTTTGCCCTGATCGTCTCTTCAACGTCCATCGGCGAGCCGTGTACCAGCGCGCTGACTGTACCCATGCGCTGCAAACCTTCCGTCTGGTTGCGGCGAATCTCCTGCGGGTGGTCGGTTACTGCTGGGGGCGCTTCGGGCGTGCCTTCCAGCAGGGTGCAACCGCTCAGCATGAGCGCCAACAACATAGGGATAAACCGTTTTATCGCCATTTCCCGTTTCCTGATAGACATAGTGTAGTGGGGAAAAAATTCCCTTTTAGGTTAATGTTCCTGAATTGTTAACCATAGCGCTATTTTCGAATGAAAATAACCTGAAACCGTAACCGGGTTCTCAATGTTATCAATCAAGGGTATTGTCGTCATATTACTGCATCAATTTCGTATGCCTTAGCAGCATAGCTAAAGGAGTTAACTCATGATTGAACTGGAAATGCGCACGCTGGCAGGACAACAAATTCTCCATGCCTGCCCCAAAGGATACGTGGAAAAAGCGCTTCCCAGCATCGTGTTTTATCACGGATTTACCTCTTCTAACGTGGTTTATAGCTATTTTGCAGTGGCATTAGCGCAGGCGGGTTTTCGGGTCATTATGCCCAGCGCTGCCGATCACGGTGAACGCTTTACCGGAGATAGCGAAGGACGGATGCAGCATTTCTGGCAGATTTTGGTGCAGAACTTCACCGAGTTTCCCGCGCTAAGAGATGCACTGCTGGCGAGCGGGCTGGTGAGTGAGGGAAGAGTGGCGGTTGCCGGTGCATCAATGGGCGGAATGACCGCACTGGGGCTCATGGCGCAGCATCCTGAACTGAAATGCGTGGCGAGTCTGATGGGGTCGGGCTACTTCACGTCGCTATCGCACTCTCTGTTCCCACCCACTGCAGCGACAACGCAGGAGCAGGAACGGCTGCGGGCACCGTTGGCAAAATGGGATGTCGGGCATCAACTTGCGAGGCTGGCCGATCGTCCGTTACTGCTATGGCATGGCGAAGAAGATGATGTGGTGCCCGCAGGGGAAACCTTCCGTCTACAGCAGGCGCTGCGAGAAGCCCATCTGGATGAACGGCTAACCTGTGTCTGGCAATCGGGCGTTCGCCACCGCATTACGCCTGAAGCACTGGCGAGTACGGTAGCGTTTTTCCGCCAGCATCTTTAGACGCGGACCACCTGTACGCCCTGATCTTCAAGCTTTTTGAGGATCTCGGGGTCTGCTTGTTTGCCGGTGATTAAGATATCAATCTCATCGGCACGACTAAACAGCATGCCCGCTCGCTCACCGACTTTACTGCTGTCGACCAGTACCGCGAGTTTGCCCACCACGTTCAGCATCTTTTGTTCGGCCATCGCAGTCAGCATATCGGTTTTGTACAGCCCTTCCGTCGTGAGTCCTTTGCCGCTGGTGAACATCCAGTGTCCAGCGTAGAGGCTATTCTCGCTACCCTGTGGGCTAAGCGTAATCGCGTGGCTACGGTTGTACTGGCCGCCCATAATGATCACGCTGTCGTGTTCTTTCTCGATAAGGTAGTTGGCGAGCGGCAGGTAGTTGGTGATGATCTGCACCGGCTTGCCGCAGATCTCCTGGCCGACTAAAAAGGCGGTCGATCCGCAGTTGATCACCACGCTTTCGCCCGGCATCACCAGCTGTGCAGCGGCTTTGGCAATCCGAACTTTTTCATCGTGGTTCTGTGCCTGATGAATATTCATCGGCGACCAGCTTGGGCGCTGCTGGTTGATAGCCTCGGCGCCGTTGCGCACCTTCTTCAGCTTGCCGCTTTCATCGAGTTTGTTAATGTCCCTGCGGGCCGTGGCGGGTGAGATCCCCAGACGGGAAATCACCTGCTCTACTGTAACAAAGCCCGCTTGTGCCAGCAGTTCCAGTAGAATCTGATGTCTTTGCGCTTCCGTCATGAGCTAATCCGAAAAGAAATGATGAGTAAAGATGATATTTGAAAAATCAGCAAAATACTAAAACTATATCCCGATGAGGTGGGGAATTTCCGGAAGCACCGTTTATGTGTGGGTGTGCGCGGATTTCCCCCGGCGGCGCTACGTTTGGCCGGGCTACCTCTTTGTGCGCGAGTAGCCCGGCCAAGCGCGGCGCCGCCGGGATTTCTGCGTAACCCAAATATTACAGGAACGATTTAAACGGCAGATCCGGCTCAATGGTAAAGCAGTCATCGAAACCGCACGAGTAGCCCGGCCAAGCGCAGCGCCGCCGGGATTTCTGCGTAGCCAACAAACTACAGGAACGATTTAAACGGCAGATCCGGCTCAATGGTAAAGCAGTCATCGAAACCGCGCGGATAGTGGTATTCGAAGTTATCTTTATCCAGCGGCCATGTAAATTTGCCGCCAACCTGCCAGATAAATGGTTTGAATCCGTACTTCAGACGGTCTTTTTTCATCTCCCACAGCACGCGAATCTCTTGAGGATCGGCCTGGAAGTTTGACCAGATATCATGGTGGAATGGAATCACCACTTTGGTATTCAGCGCTTCCGCCATACGCAACATATCGGCGCTGGTCATTTTATCGGTAATCCCGCGTGGGTTTTCACCGTATGAGCCCAGTGCGACGTCGATTTGGTGTTCGTTACCGTGCTTAGCGTAGTAGTTGGAATAGTGGGAATCACCGCTGTGATACAGCGTACCGCCCGGGGTTTTAAACAGATAGTTAACCGCCCGCGCATCCATACCGTCTGGCAGCACGCCAGCCGCTTTTTGATCCGCTGGTAGGGTGATCAGTGCCGTACGGTCAAATGCATCAAGCGCATGAATTTCAATATCTTTCACTTTCACTACATCGCCTGGTTTAACCACGATGCAGCGTGATTCCGGCACGCCCCATCCGATCCACAGATCAACACAGGTCTGCGGCCCGATAAATGGCACATCATCAGCACAATTCTGCATGACGGCGGCGGCGACGTTCACATCGATATGATCATTATGATCGTGAGTCGCCAGCACAGCATCAATTTGGCGAATGGCAAACGGGTCCAGTACAAACGGCGTGGTACGCAGGTTTGGCTGCAGTTTTTTCACCCCAGCCATCCGTTGCATCTGGTGTCCCTGCTTCATCAATGGGTTACCGTGGCTTTGCTTACCGGTACCACACCAGAAGTCGATGCAGATGTTGGCGCTGCCTTCTGATTTCAACCAGATCCCCGTACAGCCCAGCCACCACATTGCAAAGGTTCCCGGCGCGACCTGCTCCTGCTCAATCTCTTCATTCAGCCAGCTTCCCCATTCCGGGAAGGTGCTCAGGATCCAGGATTCCCGCGAGATAGTTTCTACTTTGCTCATCGTGTTTTCCTCTTTTACTTGTCATAAGTAATCATTATGTGATTTGTTATGATTTATATTGGCATCGTTTTTTCATGAATGCAATGGGGTAATTTTCGTGAAATGAGGTGTATTGGTTCCGGAAGTAACGACATATAATCAATGATTAACCAATGTATGAATTCTAATTTATTGATTTTAATCGTTTATTCTCATGCGATTTTATTGCAAAGCATTTCCATGCTAAAGATGCGCTTATTATTGCGGCGCGCGTCACAATTAATCATATTGAATCTTGTTGTGATTATTTTTGATTATTAGAGTGTGTGGCACCCGGCTAACCTCGGAGTAGGTTTAGCCTCCCTCAATGACTGGAGAGCGTGATGGAGATCCTCTACAACATCTTTACCGTCTTTTTTAACCAGGTGATGACCAACGCTCCGCTGCTGTTGGGTATCGTGACCTGCCTTGGCTACATCCTGCTGCGTAAAAGCGTCAGCGTGATTATTAAAGGCACCATTAAAACAATTATCGGTTTTATGCTGTTGCAGGCCGGGTCCGGCATTCTGACCAGCACCTTTAAACCGGTGGTGGCGAAGATGTCTGAGGTTTATGGCATCAACGGCGCGATTTCTGATACCTACGCCTCCATGATGGCAACCATCGAACGTATGGGCGACGCCTATAGTTGGGTGGGCTATGCCGTGCTGTTAGCGCTGGCGCTGAATATCTGTTACGTGCTCTTGCGGCGGATTACCGGTATTCGCACCATCATGCTCACCGGGCACATCATGTTCCAGCAGGCGGGGCTGATTGCGGTTTCCTTCTATATCTTCGGTTACCCGATGTGGACCACCATTATCTGCACGGCGGTACTGGTATCGCTCTACTGGGGCATCACGTCCAACATGATGTACAAGCCAACGCAAGAAGTGACCGACGGCTGCGGCTTCTCCATTGGACACCAGCAGCAGTTTGCGTCATGGATCGCCTATAAAATCGCGCCGTATCTGGGCAAGAAAGAAGAGAGCGTGGAAGACCTCAAACTGCCGGGCTGGCTGAATATTTTCCACGACAATATCGTCTCCACGGCGATTGTGATGACCATCTTCTTTGGCGCGATTTTGCTCTCTTTCGGTATTGATGTTGTCCAGGCGATGGCGGGGAAAACCCACTGGACAGTCTATATCCTGCAAACCGGCTTCTCATTTGCGGTGGCGATTTTCATCATCACTCAGGGCGTGCGCATGTTTGTCGCCGAGCTCTCTGAAGCGTTCAACGGCATTTCTCAACGCCTGATCCCAGGCGCTGTGCTGGCAATCGATTGTGCGGCAATTTATAGCTTCGCGCCGAACGCCGTGGTCTGGGGCTTTATGTGGGGCACCATCGGTCAGCTGATCGCCGTCGGTATTCTGGTTGGCATCGGTTCTTCCATTCTCATCATCCCTGGCTTTATCCCGATGTTCTTCTCCAACGCCACCATTGGCGTGTTTGCTAACCACTTTGGCGGCTGGCGCGCGGCACTCAAGATCTGTCTGGTGATGGGCATGATTGAAATCTTTGGCTGCGTCTGGGCGGTGAAACTCACCGGTATGAGCGCCTGGATGGGTATGGCGGACTGGTCAATTCTGGCACCGCCGATGATGCAGGGCTTCGCCTCCGTCGGCATCGTCTTTATGGCCGTCATTATTGTGATTGCACTGGCTTATATGGTCTTCGCCGGACGCGCGCTGCGCGCTGAGGAAGATGCGGAAAAACAACTGGCAGACGCTTCTGCTCAATAAGGAGTTTTGACTATGACCGTACGTATTCTGGCTGTATGTGGTAACGGGCAAGGCAGTTCCATGATCATGAAAATGAAGGTGGATCAGTTCCTGACGCAGTCAAACATTGACCATACGGTGAACAGCTGCGCGGTAGGGGAATACAAAAGTGAATTGAGCGGCGCGGACATTATTATCGCCTCCACCCATATCGCTGGCGAAATCACCGTTTCCGGCAACAAATACGTCGTAGGCGTGCGCAACATGCTGTCGCCTGCCGACTTTGGGCCGAAGCTGCTTGAAGTGATCAAAGAACATTTTCCGAAGGACGTGAAGTAAGGAAGCGCCATGAAATTACGTGATTCGCTGGTGGACAACGACGCCATTCTTTTACAAGCCGCTGCGGCAACCTGGCAGGAAGCGGTCAAGCTGGGCGTTGACCTGCTGGTTAAAGCTGACGTGGTCGAGCCACGCTACTACCAGGCCATTTTAGATGGCGTTGCTCAACATGGCCCTTACTTTGTCATTGCGCCGGGTCTGGCGATGCCGCACGGGCGCCCGGAAGAGGGCGTTAAGAAAACCGGCTTTGCCCTAGTGACGCTAAAAACGCCGCTGGTGTTTAACCACGAAGATAACGACCCGGTCGATATCCTGATAACCATGGCGGCAGTTGATGCCAACACTCACCAGGAAGTGGGCATCATGCAGATCGTCAATTTGTTTGATGATGAAGCCAACTTCGACCGTTTACGCGCCTGCCGCACCGCGCAGGAAGTGCTGGATTTAATTGATAACGCCAACGCGGCGGCTGTTTAAAAGGAATACCAAAATGTCATTACCTATGTTGCAGGTTGCACTGGATAACCAATCAATGGCCTCCGCGTATGAAACAACGCGCCTGATTGCCGATGAAGTCGACATTATTGAAGTTGGCACCATTCTTTGCGTGGCCGAAGGTGTGCGTGCGGTTCGCGACCTGAAAGCGCTGTATCCACATAAAATCGTGCTGGCGGATGCCAAAATTGCCGATGCGGGCAAAATCCTCTCGCGCATGTGCTTTGAAGCCAATGCTGACTGGGTGACGGTGATCTGCTGCGCGGATATCAACACCACTAAAGGCGCGCTGGACGTGGCGAAAGAGTTCAACGGCGACGTCCAGATTGAGCTGACAGGCTTCTGGACCTGGGAACAGGCGCAGGAGTGGCGCGACGCCGGTATCAGGCAGGTAGTGTATCACCGCAGCCGTGATGCGCAGGCGGCGGGCGTGGCGTGGGGTGAGGCGGATATCAGCGCCATCAAGCGTCTGGCGGATATGGGCTTTAAGGTCACGGTGACTGGCGGCCTGGCGCTGGAAGATCTGCCGTTGTTCAAAGGCATTCCGATTCACGTCTTTATTGCGGGTCGCAGTATTCGTGATGCTGCTTCACCGGTAGAAGCAGCGCGTCAGTTTAAACGCTCTATTGCCCAGCTTTGGGGCTAAGGAGCGGCTATGTCGTTAAATAACACACCGCTCGGTATCTACGAGAAAGCGCTCCCCGCCGGGGAGTGCTGGATGGAGCGGCTACAGCTGGCAAAAGAGCTGGGGTTTGATTTTGTCGAAATGTCGGTGGATGAAACCGATGCGCGGCTGGCCCGGCTTGACTGGAGCCGGGAGCAGCGTCTGGCGCTGGTGAGCGCGATTGCCGAAACCGGCGTACGGGTGCCGTCCATGTGCCTCTCCGCTCACCGCCGTTTCCCGTTAGGCAGTGAAGACGATGCGGTGCGGGCGCAGGGTCTGGAGATTATGCGCAAGGCGATTCAGTTCGCACAGGATATTGGTATCCGCGTTATCCAGCTGGCGGGCTATGACGTTTACTATCAGGAAGCCAACAACGAAACGCGCCGCCGTTTCCGCGATGGGCTGAAAGAGAGCGTCGAGATGGCCAGCCGTGCGCAGGTGACGCTAGCGATGGAGATCATGGACTACCCGCTGATGAACTCGATCAGCAAAGCGCTGGGCTACGCGCACTATCTGAATAACCCATGGTTCCAGCTCTATCCAGATATCGGCAACCTGTCGGCGTGGGATAACGACGTGCAGATGGAACTCCAGGCCGGAATTGGGCATATCGTCGCCGTACATGTGAAAGACACCAAACCCGGCGTCTTCAAAAATGTGCCGTTTGGTGAAGGCGTGGTTGATTTTGAACGCTGCTTTGAAACGCTTAAAGAGAGCGGTTACTGCGGCCCATATTTGATTGAAATGTGGAGCGAAACCTCTGATAACCCGGCGCAAGAAGTGGCCAAAGCGCGTGACTGGGTGAAAGCGCGAATGGCCCGTGCGGGCCTTGTGGAGGTGGCATAATGCAAGAGCTTAAACAGCAGGTATTCGACGCCAATATGGACTTGCCGCGCTACGGGCTGGTGACTTTTACCTGGGGTAACGTTAGCGCTATTGACCGTGAACGTGGGCTGGTGGTGATTAAGCCTAGCGGTGTCGTCTATGAGAGCATGACCGCTGACGATATGGTGGTGGTGGATATGTCAGGGAAAGTCGTGGAAGGTCGCTATCGTCCTTCTTCTGATACCGCGACCCATCTGGCGCTGTATCAGCGTTACCCCTCGCTTGGCGGCGTAGTGCATACCCACTCCACCCACGCCACGGCCTGGGCGCAGGCGGGGCTGGCTATTCCGGCGCTGGGGACGACCCACGCGGACTACTTCTTCGGCGACATTCCCTGCACTCGGGCGTTAACGGCAGAAGAAGTGCAGGGCGAGTATGAGCTGAACACCGGCAAAGTGATCATCGAAACGTTGGGTGATGCTGAGCCGCTGCATACGCCGGGCGTTGTGGTCTATCAGCACGGCCCGTTTGCCTGGGGTAAAGATGCGCACGATGCGGTACATAATGCGGTGGTGATGGAAGAGGTGGCGAGAATGGCGTGGATTGCGCGTGCTATTAACCCGGCGCTCAACCATATTGATGATTACCTGATGCATAAGCATTTCATGCGTAAGCACGGCCCAAATGCTTATTACGGGCAGTAACCCGTAGCCCGGCCAAGCGCAGCGCCGCCGGAATCCCACTCAGGCTACCGACAAAAAGCATCACGCCCCGAAATTTGTACTCCCACGGGATGTTACTGGTCTGGTTTCGGGGCTTTTTATGCTTCGCCCCCTAGGCGGGGGCGAAGGTCGGGTATCAGCGATAAATAGCAGCGCTGGCGTGGATTAACCCATCGCTTCCCGGCTCATGCATCAGGATAGGCTGATAGTATTTGGCCCCCTGTGCATCGCTCTGCTGACTGAGTGCCTGGTCGGCCTCTTGCTCAGTGGCGATATTATGATTGATATAGATAACTCCCAGGCTCTGCACATCGTCCATGTTACGTGCCTGACGGCCATCAATCTTAATGGCAGCCTGTGCGCTGGTGCTTACCAGTAACGCAGCTATTATGGCAAAAATGATGTTTTTCATACTTGACTCCTTACCGACAGTCCTGACGTTAACGCGGGGCTCTCCTCTGGTTGTGGGTGACTTCTGATATAAGTGTAATCCGTCTGCGGCAACTCCACCGAGACCATTTCTGATGCTGTTGTTCAAAAAATTACCGCTTATCGGGCTGTTTAATTTTAAATCACCGACTTAGGCTCACTTTGCGCTTTGTGCGAATTTTTTGCGCAATCAGCTTGTGTTTCCAGAGGGGCGCAAGTACTATTACGCGTCATTTTTCAGCCGACCTTTAACACGTTCCTTGCCTCCATGGGCCTCGGCTGACCCAGACAGGAGGCTGAATAATCCGTAAGGAGCAATTCGATGCGTCATTACGAAATCGTTTTTATGGTCCATCCTGACCAGAGCGAACAGGTTCCGGGTATGATCGAACGCTACACTGGTGCAATCACTGCAGCAGAAGGCACGATCCACCGTCTGGAAGACTGGGGCCGCCGTCAGCTGGCTTATCCGATCAACAAACTGCACAAAGCTCACTACGTTCTGCTGAACGTTGAAGCCCCGCAGGAAGCGATCGATGAGCTGGAAACAAACTTCCGCTTCAACGATGCCGTTATCCGCAGCATGGTTATGCGTACTAAGCACGCTGTTACCGAAGCATCTCCAATGGTTAAAGCGAAAGACGAGCGTCGTGAACGTCGTGACGATTTCGCAAATGAAACCGCAGATGATGCTGAAGCTGGGGATTCTGAAGAGTAATTTCTGATGACCAACCGTCTGGTGTTATCCGGCACTGTGTGCAGGACGCCGCTTCGCAAGGTCAGCCCATCAGGAATTCCTCATTGCCAGTTCGTGCTTGAGCACCGTTCTGTGCAAGAGGAAGCCGGTTTCCACCGGCAGGCATGGTGCCAAATGCCCGTTATTATTAGCGGACACGAAAACCAAGCCATTACTCACAGTATAACGGTCGGCAGTGCAGTCACCGTTCAGGGTTTTATCTGTTGCCACAAAGCAAAGAATGGCCTGAGCAAAATGGTTCTGCATGCCGAGCAGATTGAATTGATAGATTCTGGAGACTAGCCATATGGCACGTTATTTCCGTCGTCGCAAGTTCTGCCGTTTCACCGCGGAAGGCGTTGTTGAGATCGATTACAAAGACATCGCAACGTTGAAAAACTACATTACCGAAAGCGGTAAAATTGTCCCGAGCCGTATTACCGGTACTCGTGCAAAATACCAGCGTCAGCTGGCTCGCTGCATCAAGCGCGCTCGCTACCTGTCCCTGCTGCCGTATACCGATCGTCATCAGTAATCGGCCGCCGTCTATTAACGACTTTAAGAGGATAAGGTAATGCAAGTTATTCTGCTTGATAAAGTAGCAAACCTGGGCACCCTGGGTGATCAAGTTAACGTTAAAGCGGGCTACGCTCGTAACTTCCTGGTACCACAGGGCAAAGCTGTTCCTGCTACCAAGAAAAACGTTGAATTCTTCGAAGCACGTCGTGCAGAACTGGAAGCTAAACTGGCTGACGTTCTGGGCGCTGCAGAAGCTCGTGCTGCACAGATCGTAGCACTGGAATCAGTAACCATCGCGTCTAAAGCTGGCGACGAAGGTAAACTGTTCGGTTCCATCGGTACTCGCGACATCGCTGATGCAGTTACTGCAGCTGGCGTTAATGTTGCTAAGAGCGAAGTTCGTCTGCCGAACGGCGTTCTGCGTACTGTTGGCGAGCACGAAGTGGACTTCCAGGTTCACAGCGAAGTATTCGCTAAAGTTATCATCAACGTTGTTGCTGCTTAATCAGCAACCCACGTTTTGGTAACAACAAACCGCCGGCCTTGTGCCGGCGTTTTGCTTTCTGACCCCACCACTTTTCAACTGGCTATCTTTCATCCTTTTCGCGATAATCATAAAAATAAAACATAATTTTAATTTATGGTGAAAGAATGGATACTCTCAGCCAGCCGCCGTTATTTTCTCGCAAGAACGTCGTTTATATCTCAGCAGCTTTCTGCTGCTTGCTATGGGGAAGCGCCTATCCAGCTATCAAAAGCGGATATGAAATTTTCCAGATTGCCGCCGACGATATCCCGACCAAAATTGTCTTTGCTGGTTACCGCTTCCTGTTTGCCGGGCTGCTGCTATTGCTACTGGCGCTGGCACAGCGAAAACCGATCGCTCGCTTAAGCCCTCGTCAATTCGGGCAACTGACGCTGTTGGGGCTCACGCAAACCTCGCTGCAATATATCTTCTTCTATATTGGTCTTGCCTTCACCACCGGGGTTAAAGGCTCGATCATGAATGCGACCGGCACCTTCTTTAGCGTACTGCTGGCGCACTTTATCTACCAGAATGACAAGCTCAGCTATAACAAAACGCTGGGCTGTATTCTGGGTTTTGCGGGCGTGATGGTAGTGAACTTCAACAGCGGCCTGCTGGACTTCAGCTTTAGCCTGTTGGGTGATGGTTCTGTCGTGCTGGCGGCCTTTATTTTGTCGGCGGCCTCACTGTATGGGAAGCGCATCTCACAAACCGTCGACCCAACGGTCATGACGGGCTATCAACTGGCGCTAGGTGGCCTGGCGCTGGTGGTAGGCGGTTACCTTAGCGGCGGTCATCTTACCTTCCACGGTATCTCATCGGTGGCGATTCTGGGCTACCTGACACTGCTCTCTTCAGTGGCTTTCGCTCTGTGGAGCATTCTGCTCAAATACAATCGCGTGGGCATGATTGCGCCGTTTAACTTCCTGATCCCGGTATCGGGCTCGGTGCTATCGGCTATCTTCCTCGGGGAGAATATTTTTGAGTGGAAATATGCGCTGGCGCTGGTGCTGGTGTGTTCGGGGATTTGGTGGGTGAACAAGGTGAAGCGGTAACGCTTTATCTTGATGCCTGATGGCGCTGCGCTTACCAGGCATCAAGATCGTAGGCCGGGTAAGGCGAATCCGCCACCCGGCAATTCGCACGGTTAGCGAGCGCGAATAAAGCTGCCATCTGCCTGACGGGTAAACAGCACCTGTCCGTTATCGGACTCAATGGTTAAACCCGTCACCACGCCATTCGCGTTTTTACGAATCTGCACTTTCTGGCCGTTTTTAAGCGTACTCAGCGGCTTGCCTGCACCTTCAACCTGCGCCATGGCATACACATCGGTTGGCGGTAGGTTATTGTCGCGGAACAGCTGTGCCATCGTCTTCCCGGCCTCGACCTGATAGGTACGCCATTCATTGCTATTGGCGTTCTCCTGATACGGTTGAGTGCGTGACGGCGCGGCCTGTTCCGTTGGCTGCTCTTCCTGCACCGGTTCTGGCTCTACCGGTGCCACCTGATCCAGGTCATTTGTCGGCGTCACCAACTGTGCATGCAGTGGCTGTGCATCAGGCTGCGGCATGGACTGTGACTGGAAGTCCAGCTGCGCATTACGGCTGACCGGAGCCGGTGGGCTGTCATCTGCGGAAGGCAGTAAAAAGCCGATAATCACCACCACTACGGCGATAATCACCCCGCGACGGTGGGCAAGCGGCAGCGGATCCAGGATGCGGAGATCGTCCGGCGCGTGCCAGATTTTCTTCAGCAAAGGTTTCACTTCAAATCTCCCGGGCATGGCTTTCCTCCTGCTCCGTGTCTTCGCTATCAACTATACCCGTCATACTTCAAGTTGCAGGTGCGTTGGCTGCACTCGTTCACCCCAGTCACTTACAGGAGTAAGCTCCTGGGGATTCACTCCCTTGCCGCCTTCCTGCAACTCGAATTATTTTGGGTATAACTGCCTGATGAACGTGGTAAAGCATTCTTTCATCATATCCCATAGGTAATATTTATTGTTTCTTTTTCCCGGTAATTTGTCATCTTTCCTGACACAAAGTTTTACCCTATGCGGCGTGGCTGCTATGCTGCCCGCTACTTTATACCCGAAGAAAGGAAAGACGATGGCCACCCCGACTTTTGACACCATTGAAGCACAGGCAAGCTACGGTATTGGCCTGCAGGTAGGACAGCAGCTGAGCGAGTCCGGTTTGCAGGGTTTACTGCCGGAAGCACTGGTTGCCGGTATTGCTGACGCGCTGGAAGGCAAACAGCCTGCTGTACCAGTAGACGTTGTTCACCGTGCGCTGCGTGAAATCCACGAACGTGCTGACGCGGTTCGTCGCGAACGTTTTGCCTCAATGGCAGAAGATGGCGTGAAATACCTGGAAGAAAACCGTGAAAAAGACGGCGTAAACAGCACCGAAACCGGTCTGCAGTTCCGCGTTCTGACCCAGGGTGAAGGCGCAATCCCGGCACGTACCGACCACGTTCGCGTGCATTACACCGGCAAACTGATTGATGGCACCGTCTTTGACAGTTCTGTTGCACGTGGCGAACCGGCTGAATTCCCGGTTAATGGCGTGATTCCAGGCTGGATTGAAGCGCTGACCCTGATGCCAGTTGGCTCTAAATGGGAACTGACTATCCCTCACGAACTGGCCTACGGTGAGCGTGGCGCGGGTGCATCTATCCCTCCGTTCAGCACTCTGGTCTTTGACGTCGAGTTACTGGAAATCCTGTAATCCTCGCGTTTATCCTCTCTCCGCAAGGGGAGGGGATACAAACTCCTGAAGTTTGATATATCCTGGGATTTAATCTTGCAAATACCGCTGTTGCGTGTATTTTTGTGAGCTGTTTCCCATAGGTGAGGTGATATAACACTCACTTTAAACATAAAATTAACATTATATTTAAATCATAGTATTCATCCCTCCGATTCTTACCTAATATCGAGGCATCCTATAGATAGGATCGTCTTGCATGACGACATAAAGGGCCAGTAGAGCCCGCACAACACAGACAGAAACAACAGGAAGAAATCACATGGTTGATCAGATCAAGGTCGCTGCTGCCGATGGGCAGGAGCCGACTGAACAGACGCTACGGCGAAACCTAACTAACCGACATATTCAACTTATCGCGATCGGCGGCGCCATCGGGACAGGTCTGTTTATGGGCTCGGGGAAAACAATCAGCCTCGCGGGGCCGTCGATCATCTTCGTTTATATGATCATCGGTTTTATGCTTTTCTTCGTGATGCGTGCAATGGGCGAGCTGCTGCTCTCCAACCTCGAATATAAGTCGTTCAGTGACTTTGCCGCCGACCTGTTGGGCCCGTGGGCAGGCTATTTTACCGGCTGGACGTATTGGTTCTGCTGGGTTGTCACCGGGATGGCCGATGTGGTGGCGATAACCGCCTATGCCCAATTCTGGTTCCCCGGACTCTCTGATTGGGTCGCTTCGCTAGCGGTGGTTGTCCTGCTGCTGAGCCTTAACCTTGCCACGGTTAAGATGTTCGGAGAGATGGAATTCTGGTTTGCGATGATCAAAATTGTCGCCATCGTGGGGCTGATTATCGTTGGTCTTGTCATGGTGCTGACGCACTTTACATCACCGACCGGTGTTGAAGCTTCTTTTGCTCACCTGTGGAATGATGGCGGCTGGTTCCCGAAAGGGATTAGCGGCTTCTTCGCAGGCTTCCAGATAGCGGTATTCGCCTTCGTAGGTATTGAGCTGGTGGGTACCACCGCTGCTGAAACTAAAGATCCAGAGAAATCGCTGCCGCGCGCGATTAACTCCATTCCTATTCGTATCATCATGTTCTACGTGTTCGCGCTGATCGTCATCATGTCCGTGACCCCGTGGAGTTCAGTGGTGCCGGATAAGAGCCCGTTCGTTGAACTGTTTATGCTGGTAGGCCTGCCGGCCGCGGCCAGTATCATCAACTTTGTGGTGCTGACCTCAGCCACCTCGTCCGCCAACAGCGGCGTCTTCTCAACCAGCCGCATGCTGTTTGGTTTGGCGCAAGATGGCGTAGCACCTGGCCTGTTCGCTAAGCTCTCCAAACGTGCAGTACCGGCGAAGGGCTTGACCTTCTCCTGTATCTGCCTGCTGGGTGGCGTGGTGATGCTGATGGTGAACCCAA
The DNA here is from genome assembly GCF_034424175.1 of Kluyvera intermedia. Lineage (NCBI taxonomy): Bacteria > Pseudomonadati > Pseudomonadota > Gammaproteobacteria > Enterobacterales > Enterobacteriaceae > Kluyvera > Kluyvera intermedia. Next base: position 4,224,570 of record NZ_CP139986.1, on the reverse strand, counting down.
GCGTGATCGCCGCGTTCACCATGATTACCACCGTATCGGCAATTCTGTTTATGTTCGTCTGGACGATTATCCTGTGCTCTTACCTGGTTTATCGTAAACAGCGTCCACATCTGCATGAATCTTCCAAATACAAAATGCCGCTGGGCAAAGTGATGTGCTGGGTATGTATGGCGTTCTTCGCTTTCGTGCTGGTGCTGCTGACGCTGGAAGCCGATACCCGTGAAGCGCTGATGGTGACGCCTATTTGGTTTATCGTGTTGGGACTGGGTTGGATGTTCCTGCGTAAGAATCAGCGAGCTAAGTAAGAGACTTCCCCCTCACCCTAACCCTCTCCCCTAGGGGGAGAGGGGACAGTCTGGTGCGATTTTCACCGTTGTTCTCCGGGAGAGAAGATTGCTCGATGCGATTTTCCCCCTCGCCCCTTTGGGGAGAGGGCCGAGGTGAGGGGAAACTGCACAAAGCGCCCATCGTGGCGCTTTCTTCATTTTTGCGCCCCACCTCGTAGCCCCCCGACTTTCAACATGCTAACGTCCCCGCCACACCTGAAAGCATATGGAGATGAAATGCGTCAGAGAACGATTGTCTGCCCGGTAATTCAAAACGAGGGCGAATACCTGCTGTGTAAAATGGCCGTTGACCGTGGCGTCTTCCCGAATCAATGGGCGCTATCCGGCGGCGGCATGGAACCCGGCGAAACAATGGAAGAGGCACTCAGACGAGAGATCCGTGAAGAGCTTGGTGACGCGTTAGATATCACCGAAGTGAAACCCTGGGCCTTTCGTGACGACGTGCGGGTGAAAACCTATGCCGACGGAACAACCGAAAAGATCTACATGATTTATCTCATCTTCGATTGCGTAAGCGCTAACCGCGACGTGACCTTCAATGAAGAGTTTCAAGAAATTGCCTGGGTGAAACCCGAAGCGTTGGCTGGCATGGATTTGAATGTGGCGACGCAGGAAACGTTCCGCCAGAAAGGACTGCTGTAAATAAAAAACCGCCCCCAGCAGGAGGCGGCTTATGGTCTTATTCTCCGGCTAACGCGCGCGGGAACAGGACGTTATTTTCGAGGCTGATGTGTTCCATCAGATCGTCGATCATTTCGTTAATGCCGTTGTACATCGCCTTCCAGGTAGTGCAGGCTTCCGGCGGAATGGTGACGTTCTGCGTGGTGTGCTTAATCACTTCCAGCAGTTCACCGGCTTCATCGTGCTCGCTTTCCATCACGCTGATTGGCCCCATCGCCTGGCTGCCCATGCCTTGTTTTATCATCGGGAACAGAATCTGTTCCTCTTTCATCATGTGGCTGGAAAGCTCCTGGTGCAGCATGGTCAGGTATTTCGCCAGACCTTTTGGCACGTTAGGTTTGTCGGCGTGAACGCGTTCAACCTTGGTAGCCTGCAAAATCAGCTCTGGTAGTTGTTCACGGTGACGGTCGTGGTAACGCACCACGATGTGGTCGATGATTTCCGGCAGAGGGGCAATACGCCAGTCTTTCTCAACCGGCTCTTCTGCCAATTTCGCAAGCTCCGCTTCAATCACTTCTACGTCCAGTTCTTTCCTTGCAGCCGCGCGTGCGAGCGTCTGCTTACCGCCGCAGCAGTAATCCATATCGTATTTACGGAACAGCGCGGATGCGCGTGGAATGGAGAGCGCAAGCTCGCCTAAGGGTTGGTCGCGGAAGGCCATAGCAGTTACCTCGTCATCAATAGTATAAGTTGTATTTTAAATACATCTTTAAATAAAGATATACCCCTTTAGAGGGAGCGGATTTAAGTGACGACTGTCACAAAAATTTATTTATGTTTAAGGTGCTGAATCTTATTAAGAATGGTTCTGGTAAGACCTGAATCGATTAAATAACCCCGCCATACTGCCGATAGTGAGACTTCAGATCACCTGCACTAGAAAGGCAAATGATGTTTAAAAGAATAAAAGTCATCACCGTATTGATTATCGTGTTGCTTGCGCTGGGCGCAATGCAGCTTATCTCAGCGGGCGTATTCGTGCGTGCGGTCAACAATGATAAGCAGAACTTTACCGTTTCACAGCTCTCCAGCCAGAACGTGGCGGAGTTTACCGATGCGTGGATAAGCCTCAACCAGGCGCGCGTCACTCTTAACCGTGGCATGCTGCGTCTGCAAGGTAGCATGGCGAGTAGTATCAACGGCGGTGAATTGAAAACGCTGGTGGATACTGCCAATAATCTGCTGGCCGAGGCAAAACGTCATTACGACAAATACTACGCGCTGCCTGAAACACCGGGGTTAGATGAGCACCTGTCAGACAATCTTGAGAAGCAGTACGGTATTTACTCGGCAACGCTCGCCCGCATGAACGAACTGCTGGCGGAAGGCAAGCTGGACGAGATGTTTAAACAGAACGCCGAACAGAAACAGCAGGCTATGCAGGCGGTTTACCAGGACTGGCGTGCGGCGCAGGCGTCATTAACCAATGCCGGTATCCAGCAAAATGAGAGCGACTACACGCGTATTCTGTGGACGCTGGCGGCGATCATGCTGATGGTCGTTGCCGTCATCATCATGAGCTGGGTAGCCATGCAGCGTGTGCTGTTAAAGCCGCTGCATTTAGTGATGGCGCATATCCGCCATATCGCTGAAGGTGACCTGACCAACAACATCAATACTGAAGGCAGCAACGAAATGGCGCTGCTGGCGCGCAACGTCAACGAGATGCAGCAGTCACTGGCGAACACCGTCGGTGTGGTGCGCGAGGGTGCGGACACCATCTACACCGGTGCGGGCGAAATCTCGGCGGGCAGCAACGATCTTTCATCGCGTACCGAGCAGCAGGCGGCATCGCTGGAAGAAACGGCCGCTAGCATGGAGCAGTTAACCGCTACCGTTAAGCAAAACGCCGACAACGCTCGCCAGGCGACCCAACTGGCGCATAATGCGTCGGCGACGGCGCAGAAGGGCGGGAATGTGGTGGATGGAGTCGTGCGGACTATGGATGAAATTGCCGCCAGTTCCAGCAAGATTGCGCAGATCACCAACGTGATTGATGGCATTGCCTTCCAGACTAACATTCTGGCGCTGAATGCCGCGGTAGAAGCCGCCCGTGCCGGTGAACAGGGGCGTGGTTTTGCGGTGGTCGCCGGAGAAGTTCGCACCCTGGCGCAGCGCAGCGCACAGGCAGCAAAAGAGATCAAAGGGTTGATTGATGATTCTGGCAATCGCGTTAGCGCCGGTTCCGCGCTGGTTCACGAAGCCGGGGCTACGATGGCGGAAATCGTCAATGCGGTCACCCGTGTGAGCGATATTATGGGTGAAATCGCCTCCGCTTCTGACGAGCAAAGCCGTGGGATCGACCAGGTTGGGCAGGCGGTCGCTGAGATGGATCGCGTTACGCAGCAGAACGCCTCGCTGGTGGAAGAGTCGGCAACGGCCGCCGCCGCGCTGGAAGAGCAGGCTGCCCGACTGAATGAAACGGTGGCGGTGTTTAAAATCACGCGCCAGCAGCAGCTGCAAAAAGCGCCGGTGAAGAAGGCCATTGTGCCAACGGCGAAAACCGCGTCGATGAATGAAGCGAACTGGGAAACCTTCTAAGCCTTGTGCTTCAAAGACCGGCATTTCTGCCGGTCTTTGATTGCCGGATGGCGGCGTAAACGCCTTATCCGGTCTACATTTATCGTGCAGACCTTGTAGGCCTGATAAGCGCAGCGCCATCAGGCAACACAGGCACTGAGCCTCATACCGGCACCACCGCCGGTTTCTGCGGTTTAGACCGCACCGCAATCACCACGCCTACCACCAGCAGCGCAATCCCACTCAGCGTCAACATTGGTGGCATCTGCTGGCGTAATAAGAAGGTGTACAGCAACCCCGCCAGCGTTTCAAAGACAATCAACGGCCCTAAAATTACCGTCGGCAGCCGCTGGCTAGCCACGTTCCAGCACAGCGCGCCTACCCATGAACACAGCACGGCAATTGCCACCATCAATCCAATAAACATCGCCGGGCGCGGGCCGAAAGGCAGTGCGAAATCGGGTGTCCGCACATGCAGCCACAGGCAGGCCGAACCGTAGCCGAGTACGGAAACGGGTAATGTCACCAGCGCCTGCGCGGTGGCCCACATCAGCGGTGGTTTGTCCGGGTTCTCACGCAGCCATCGGGCGTTACGCAGCGCATACCATGCCCAGCACACCACTGATACGGAGGCCAGTGCGATGCCCGAGCCGTAACGCCAGCCGCTGAAATCAGGCAACCCCTGACGAAGCTCTGCCACGTTAACGCACATTAGCCCGATGCCAATCAGCACCAGCGCGGGCATCAGCCGAAGCCAGGAAAGCTTGCCGTCTCGCTGACTGTAAAGCAGGTTAGCGAAAATGGGGATCACCACCGGCAGGGTGGCAATAATCATCGTCGAGACCGGCGCACCGGTACGCTGAATAGCGCTGGCAAGGAAAAAATAATAGATAACGTTACCGACCATCGTCAGCGCCAGCGCCGTCCACCAATCCTGCCGCGAGAGCTGACGTAAACGTTGACGCCCCAGCCATGCCAGCGGCAGGGCAATCAGCCCCAGCGCCAGATAACGTCCCATAGACTGCAACACCGCCGGGTATTCCGGTACGATAAGCGGCCCGACAAAAATCAGCCCCCACATTAACCCCGCTAACAGAGCGTACAGCACACCGCTAATCATCATGACATCCTGATCTATTTATCATGCGCCAAGTGTAGGAAGGGAAAGCTATTGAGTATTGTATGAGATTGCTGATTAGCGACGGGCGACCTGTTTTTGATAGCGCACCGGAGTAATACCGTAGCGTTGAGTAAAGGCGCGAGTCAGGTGAGATTGGTCGGTCAGCCCGGTGGCGGCTGCGACTTCGGCCGCAGGCATCCCGTGAGTGAGAAACTCTTTTGCCCGCCACAGGCGGACGGCCATCAACATTTGATGGGGCGTCACGTGGAAATGGACTTTGAACTGACGCTGAAAATGCCACGGGCTGAGGGCGGCGACGTTCGCCAGCTCATCAAGGGTGATGGGGTGCATATAGTTGTCGTAAAGGTATTCGCGCACGCGGGAAAAACGATGTTTGGCCTCGGCTAACACCGGCGCATGGCGGGCCAGCGGCTGGAAGGTGTCGATCATATCTAACAACAGACCTTTCTGTGCCAGAGGATCGTCGGTATGCCAGAGCGCGTGGATCTGGCGGCCAATCATCTGTGAACGCTGTGGATCATGGCGAGTCACATCGGCAAACCACCAGTGGCGGATACCGGTGACGTCTTCGAGCAGGTCAGGCTCCAGATAAATCATCCGGTAGCGCCAGCCGTCGGCGGTTTCGGCCTCACCGGTATGCAGCTCATCCGGATTCATGGTGACAACGGAGTGGACGGGGGCGACGTACTGGCTGCCGCGATAGCGAAAGCGCTCGGCACCGGCTTCAATGATGCCGATACCAAACGCTTCATGGGTATGAGGTTCGAAGGCATAGCGCGAGATATGCGCGTGATACAGCTCAACGCCCGGCACCTGCGCCAGATGGCGAAAGCGCGCGCTGTCTTTCTCATCGCTGAACTGTTCTGGTACACCCTGCACGTGATATTTCCCCCGAGGCCTCTCTTTATTATCAGAGATGACCCGCAGGGGCGCTACCACATTTAACCGTTTTTTAACGCTTACAGGATGCTTTTGACGCTGTCGGCAAGCGACGTGGTTGGGCGGCCAATCAGTTTACTGAGCGTATGAGTGTCATCGAACAGCCCGCCTTTTGATGCGCCAACGTCGGAGTCAGCCAGCATATCCGCTAACCCTTCCGGCAGGCCAACGCTCTTCAGCGCAGCGGCGAAATCCGCCTGGCTCAGGTTCTGATAAACCACGTTTTTACCACTCTGTTTCGACAGTTCAGCGGCAAGTTCGGAGAGCGTCCAGCCATGATCGCCCGCCAGTTCGTAGACTTTCCCTGCATGACCCTCTTCACTTATCACACGAGCCGCCGCGGCAGCGTAGTCGGCGCGGGTTGCCGAGGCGATTTTACCCTCACCGGCAGCGCCGATAAACACGCCGTGTTCCAGAGCCGGTGGTGCGCTCGCCAGATAGTTTTCGGTATACCAGCCGTTACGCAGCAGTGCGTAAGGAATGCCGGAATCGGCCAGCATTTTTTCGGTAGTAATATGTTCATCTGCCAGGCCCAGCGGAGATTTATCCGCATGCAGCAGGCTGGTGTAGGCGATAAATTTCACGCCCGCCGCTTTGGCGGCATTGATGATATTGCGGTGCTGCGGCGCACGCTGACCCACTTCGCTCGAAGAGATGATCAGGAGTTTATCAACGTCTTGTAATGCAGCAGTGAGTGCAGCTTCATCATTGTAATCGGCCTGACGAACCGCCACGCCTTTTTGGCTAAGCGCTTGCGCCTTTGCTGGGTTACGCACTATCGCCGCCAATTGCTGCGCCGCGGTGGTGTTTAGCAGGTCATCAAGAACGAGTTGACCAAGTTGGCCGGTGGCGCCTGTAATCGCAATCATGGGTGTTCTCCTTCGTGTTCGTATGGTGTTGTGGTAAGCTAACACCATAACTAACTTTTAGTAAGTACGTACAAAAAGGTAAGTATGAAAGAAATAAATCCGACGCTGACGCAAAAGCTACGTAACGGCAATTTGTTCGCCGAAAGCTGCCCCTCGCGTGACGTACTCAAACACGTGACCAGCCGTTGGGGCGTATTGATTTTGGTGGCGCTGCGTGAAGGCACACACCGTTTTAGCGACCTGCGCCGCAAGATGGGTGGGGTGAGCGAAAAAATGCTCGCCCAGTCGTTGCAGGCGCTGGAGCAAGATGGCTTTATCAATCGCATCTCTTACCCGGTCGTACCGCCGCGCGTGGAGTATAGTCTGACCCCGATGGGGGAGGCAGTGAGTGAGAAAGTTGCCGCGCTGGCGGACTGGATTGAGGTCAATTTGCCGGATGTGATGGCGCAGAAAACCCCGGTGTCGGCGTAAACGCCTCGACCGGGCTACAAATATGCACTCACGTAGCCCGGCCAAGCGCAGCGCCGCCGGGAACCCCGCAAAATGTTACTGACTCAAATCCACCTGATAAATCGCAAAACCAATCTCATCAGTCGTCACCTGCTTCATCGGATACTGGGCTTTCTCTTTAATAAACGTCGCCGCTTTCTCTGAAGGCGAGGTTTCAAAGCGAATATCCAGCTTCGTGTCGCTGTGGATCGGCGCCAGACGCCAGTTGTTATCAGCTGCCGGATGAATCTCACCGGCTTTCTTCGACTCGGCGCTTATCCATGCCGCCAGCACGGAGCGGTTCTCGTCCGGCGAGGCGAAAGCGATATGACTGTCGCCGGTGCCCGCGAACTTGCCACCGTAGGCGCGATAGTTATTGGTGGCGACGAGGAAGGTCGCGTTCGGGTCGATTGGCTTACCGTTAAAGGTCAGATGTTTAATGCGCTCCGCTTTCGGGTTAACGCTCTGGCATTCGCCGTCGTAGCGCGCTGGCTGAGTGATATCCACCTGATAATTCACGCCGTCTATAACGTCGAAGTTATAGGTGCGGAAGCCATCCCAGTTAATCAGCCCCTGCGGTTTAGTGCTGTGCGGATCAATCTGGTTAAACTGCCCAGCGGAACATTCCAGCCACTCTTTCACCTCTTTACCGCTGGCTTTCACCACCACCAGTGTGTTCGGGTAGAGATAGAGGTCGGCGGCGTTACGGAAGGTGAGCTGACCTTTTTCCACTTCAACAAAGCTTGCAGGATCGTTCTTACGACCACCGGCTTTAAACGGCGCGGCGGCAGAGAGTACCGGCAGTTTTGCTAAATCCGGATCGCCCTGAATATAGTGCTCAACGTAGGCTTTCTGCGCCATGTTGACCACCTGTACGGTCGGGTCGTCCTGTACCAGCGACAGGAAGCTGTACATGTTGTCGGAAGATTTACCGATAGGCTTGCTGACGAACTCACGTGTGGCATCGTGGTCGGTCTTCAGCGCCGCAACCAGTTTACTGTCTTCCGCCGCCAGTGATTTTTTCGCTGCCGCATCATAAATTGGTCGCGCCTGTGCCTCGGCGGTTGTGACCTGCCATTTGCCGCTGTCGTTGTTCAGCACCAGATCGACCACCCCTAAGTGATCGCCCCACATCCCCGGCATCACGGCGGGAATACCGTTGAGCGTACCTTTGGCGATATCCACGCCTTTAATGTTGGCAAAATCCTTGCCCGGGAACACCGCGTGGGCGTGACCAAACATAATGGCGTTAACGCCAGGCACCTGGCTTAAGTAGTAGACCGAGTTTTCGGCCATCGCCTGATACGGGGCGGCGGAAAGGCCAGAGTGGGCTATCACGACAACCACATCTGCGCCGTTGGCGCGCATCTCCGGCACATATTTACGCGCCGTTTCGGTGATGTCGTTGACCGTGACTTTACCGCTCAGATTCGCTTTATCCCACGTCATAATCTGCGGAGGCACAAAGCCGATATAGCCGATTTTCAGGGTATGCTTGTTACCGTCTTTATCGACGACATCGGTCTCTTTAATCAGATAAGGGGTAAATAGCGGCTTTTTAGTCTTAACGTCGATGATATTGGCGTTAACGTACGGGAATTTCGCTCCTGCCAGCGCTTTATGCAGATAGTCTAGCCCGTAGTTAAATTCGTGGTTGCCGAGGTTGCCTACCGCATAGTCGAGCAGATTCATCGCTTTGTAGACCGGGTGAATATCACCCTGCTTGAGGCCTTTCGCCGCCATATAATCGCCAAGCGGGCTGCCCTGAATCACATCGCCATTATCGACCAGCACACTGTTCTTCACCTCGTCACGTGCGGCGTTAATCAGGCTTGCCGTGCGCACCAGGCCGAATTTCTCGGTAGCGGTATCTTTGTAGTAATCAAAATCCATCATATTGCTATGCAGATCGGTGGTTTCCATTATGCGGAGGTCCACCGTCGCGGCATTTACGCTGGCTGCTATCAGCGTAGCCAGCAGCGTTGCGCTAAACTTGATCATCAGAGGCATCCTTTTATAGATCTAAGACACAGATTTAAATGTATTTGTTTTCTGTTACTTATGAAGATGTGAATCATGCCAGAAAATCATGACGGGAAATCGGCAGCGGTTCACAGTCTGTGGAACGATGATGGCAATAGCGGAATTAACGGCAATGCGATATAAATAAAACAATAAGTTAACGCCACTGTAATCTCAACGAGGTGGAGAATGTTAGAACAAGTCAGTCAACTTGCGCGTGACGCGGGTGATGCCATCATGCAGGTGTATGAGGGTAAGCAGCCGTTAGACGTGACCAGCAAGAAAGATGATTCCCCGGTCACAGCGGCCGATATCGCGGCCCACTATGTGATTGTTAACGGCCTGAAGGCAATGACGCCGGATATCCCAATTTTGTCTGAAGAAGACCCTCCTGGCTGGGATGTTCGCCAGCACTGGCAGCGTTATTGGCTGGTCGACCCACTGGACGGCACCAAAGAGTTCATCAAACGTAACGGCGAGTTCACCGTGAATATTGCGTTGATAGAAAATGGCAAAGCGGTGCTGGGCGTTGTGTATGCGCCGGTGTTGAAAGTGATGTACAGCGCGGCTAACGGCAAAGCATGGAAGGAAGAGGGCGGCGTGAGTCGGCAAATTCAGGTACGTGATGCGAACCCGCCACGAGTGGTGGTCAGTCGTTCCCATTATGCGAACGATGATGAGCTGAAAGAGTACTTGCAGCAATTGGGCGAGCACCAGACGGCATCTATCGGATCGTCACTGAAATTCTGTCTGGTCGCGGAAGGTGAAGCGCAGCTGTATCCACGCTTCGGGCCAACCAATATCTGGGATACCGCGGCGGGGCACGCGGTGGCCGCCGCCGCCGGGGCGCACGTGAACGACTGGCAGGGCAAAACGCTGGATTATACCCCGCGTGAGTCGTTCTTAAACCCCGGTTTCCGCGTCTCTATTTTTTAATTCAGCAGCTTATGCAGCAGGGTAATCACCTGCTGCACTTCCGCCGTCGTCAGCGCGCCGTCTTTTGCCCACTGTATCTTGCCGTCTTTATCCAGCACCACAATCGCAGAGCTTTCTTCATCAAGCTGCCAGGCTTTACGCACTACACCATCGCTGTCGACCACAAACTGCGACCATGGATAGAGCTTTTTATTGCTCTCAAGGCTGCTGCGGACAAACATCGCTGAGCCTGGAATGGCATCATCGGTGTTAACAATGGTAGTGGTCTGGTAGCGGTCATGAGGCAGTTTGGCGGACTTAATGGCTTCAATTAGCCCCGCATTTTTCTCTTTTGCCGACGAGCGTCCGGCAATATGTTGCACCACCCGCACTTTTCCAGGCAGCATCGCGCTATTCCAGTTTTTGTAGCTAAACTTATCACTATCGAGAATCAATTCGCCCCGATCCGCCACGCCGATGGGTGCAACGCGTTGCCCGGTTGTGAAGTTATGTGCGGAGGCCATTAACGGCATTAACAGGCATGAAACCGCGAGAAGCGTACGTAGAGTCATGGTTTTTCCTTTTTTTATGCAGGTGATCCGACCACTTGGTCGATAGTTTTAATCATAAGTGCGATTTATGGACTTTTCCCGCAAAGACGGTGCCAGTTTGTGGGGGAACGCACACAATTGTATAAAAACGAAGACTTATACTGTCTTCGTCGTATGTCTGAAAAGAAAGTTCTGAATTATTGTAATAAATTGGTAAATAAGGCCCCCTATGATGGAGGCCCTTAGTTTTTATGGACTATAGTTAACGAGTATTTAACTTTGCGCCCCGGAGCGTTGAGCCAAATGTGGATCAACTAGGGCGTAGTACTCGCAGGAGATTAGAATGAAAATTTTCCAACGCTACAACCCGTTTCAGGTAGCTAAGTATGTGAAGACCCTGTTCCGTGGACGGTTGTATATCAAGGACGTTGGCGCTTTTGAATTTGATAAAGGGAAAATTGTTCTCCCTAAAATTAAAGACAAGCAGCACCTATCTGTGATGTCTGAAGTGAACCGCCAGGTGTTACGTCTGCAAACTGAGATGGCGTAACCTGAAAGCTTAATGCGGTAGAATTGAAAACGGCTCCCAATGGGAGCCGTTGATGTTTCTAGCCTGTGGAAAAGGGCTTACGCGTTGTTTTGCTCGCTTTCCATCATGTCGGCCTGCTTCGGTACCAGTACCGTTGGTTTGTTGTCGATACGCGTCACCAGAAGCTGATCGATGCGGTAGTTATCAATATCGACCACCTCAAACTTATAGCCGGAGAACTTCACCGAGTCGGTGCGTTTCGGGATCTTACGCAGCATAAACATCATAAAGCCGCCGATGGTTTCGTAGTTGTCTGACTGCGGGAAATCATCGATATCCAGCACGCGCATGACGTCATCAATCGGCGTACCGCCGTCAATCAGCCATGAGTTTTCATCACGAGCGACAATCTGCTCTTCCAGCCCCTGACCAACCAGGTCGCCCATCAGCGTGGTCATCACGTCGTTAAGGGTGATGATCCCCACCACTAACGCATATTCGTTCATGATGATAGCGAAGTCTTCACCGGCCGCTTTGAAGCTTTCCAGCGCTTCAGACAATGTCAGTGTGTCCGGCACAATCAGCGTATTGCGAATTTGCACGCCACTGTTCAGCGCCATACTTTGGTTTGCCAGCACGCGGTTCAGCAGGTCTTTTGAGTCAACGTAGCCGATGATATGGTCGATATCTTCATTACACACCAGGAACTTAGAGTGCGGGTGTTCAGCGACTTTATTTTTCAGGCTCTGCTCGTCTTCGTGCAGATCGAACCAGATCACATTCTCACGCGGCGTCATGGATGACGGTACGGTACGGGATTCCAGTTCGAACACGTTTTCAATCAGCTCATGTTCTTGCTTTCGCAGCACGCCAGACAGCGCACCGGCTTCGAAGACCGCATAAATATCATCAGAGGTCAGATCGTCTTTACGTACCATCGGCAGCTTGAAGATACGGAAGATGATATTGGCCATGCCGTTAAAGAACCAGACCAGCGGACGGAAGATGAACAAGCAGAAGCGCATCGGGTTGATGATGCGCAGTGCCACAACTTCAGGCGCAACCATACCGATGCGTTTCGGGGTTAAGTCTGCAAACAGGATAAACAGACCGGTAACCAGCGAGAAGGAGAGAATAAAGCTCAACTGTTCGGAGAGTTCCGCAGACACGTATTGGGAAAACAGAGAGTTAAATACAGGAGAAAATGCGGCATCACCGACGATACCACCGAGGATGGCAACGGCATTCAGGCCAATTTGCACCACGGTGAAAAACATCCCGGGGTTTTCCTGCATTTTTAGAACACGTTGGGCGTTGATGTTGCCTTCATCGGCAAGCAGTTTCAGTTTAATTTTGCGCGATGCGGCAAGTGAAATCTCAGAGATTGAGAAGAACGCACTTACTGCGATCAGACAAAGTATGATGAGTATACTGTTTAACATATCTTATCCGGCCCGTCTGGCCAGATCCTCGGAAGGGGAAGTTGATAAATCTGTGTGAAATACATATTGAAAACCGGCCCGAAGAAGATGGGCCGGCATTTTCAGAAGCTAGTATAGCGTAAGGGACTGTAAAGCTGCCAGAGGTTAACCGTTTGTCACCAGCGGCTTGGTTTTAGCATTGCCATTTGGCACCGCATCCCAAACCTTATCATAAGGGTAGCCCGTCAGCGCCAGAATCACCTCGCGAGTCTCCTGATCGCAGTCTTCCGAATTACCCCCAAGCTTACGGCGCGCGACTTCCTTCACCAGCAGGTTGTGTGTTTTCTGCGTAAGCTTGAAGCGGTAAGTCATGTAGAAGCTCACCGCCAGCAGCGCTGCGGTGGCAAATACCATCAGGCCGATGATCGCGTGAAGGGCGCTAGCAGGCTGAGAACCGCCACCTTTCACAAAGCCACTTTCTTCCAGCACGATACCAATCAGCATGATTGCCAGCGCCACGGTGCTTTTTCGCGTTAACACCATCACACCGGCGAAAATGCCTTCGCGGCGTTGGCGGGTCACGATCTCATCGACGTCCGGGATAAAGCTGTAGATGTTCCATGGAATGTAGTAAAGCCCGGCTTTTGCCAGCCCTAACAGGACAAAGACGGCGGAGAACAGCAGCGTGGGTACCTGCAAGTTGCCGATATAAGCGATAAACAGGAATGCCAGCACCACAAAAATACTGCCGTATGAGAGCCTCAGTGCGCCCGATGGTGTGAGATTAAACTTATTCATTAACATCATAAAACCGAAGGTGCCGGGAATTAAAACAAAGGCGGCAATGCTTAATAAGCCGGAAACCATATCAGTATCATGATGTAACGCGTACACCACGTAATAAGCAAATACTGACCCAAACACATCCATGGCGGTAAATGAGCAGATATAAATCAGAATATGTTGACGAAATATTTTTATCTTGAATGAAGAAATAAGATCGAGCACCAGATATTTTAAATGGTTTAAAAGACCGCTGCTGCGTTGATTATCCGGTTGGAATTCATATTCTTCACGAACATCTTTGGCTTCCCAGGTGCAGGCCCAGGTGGTAAATACCGCGACACAGTAAATAACTGCAAAGACCATACCGGTGAGCGTGTAGGTTAGTGAGTTATCCTTACCGGTATATTGCATAATGATACCGGGAATGGAGACCGCCAGAAAACCGCCAAGCGCCGAGCACATCATACGCACGCCCGACAACCTGGTACGTTCGCTAAAACGGTTGGTCATCTCTGCGGCCAGCGTTTCCCACGGCACCAGCACCATGGCGGACAGCAGTTCAATCGACAGATAGGTTCCCAGGTAGTACCAGTAATTCATGTCGGTAACCCACACCAGCGCGTAGAGGAACATCAGCGGTGAGCTTATCAACAAGAAGAAGCGGCGTCGGCCAAACTTACGCCCAAGCCAGGTGTTACCAAAGTTATCGGTGATGTAGCCCATCACCGGACTTAATATCGCATCAATAATACGTGCGATAGCAAATATTGACCCGGCTTCTAATACGGTTAAACCACAATAGGTGGTGTAAAAAAATAAAAGCCATGTTCCTATAACGGCAAAGGCGCCGCCGCCAAAAAGATCGGTTACCCCGTAGCCTATAGCGATGCCATAGCCAACGCGGCGTTCGGTTGGTTTTACCATAATATTATTATTCCTGTACTGGTAGGGTGTTTCAGTGCAGAGTCAGCTCTGCACCTTATATTATTGACAGCAGGAAATAGTGGATGACGATCACTCTATTATATTCACCCACTTCCTCAATAGTGACGATTGGTAAATGGCATTAACTATCTGTAATGATTTTGCCGCTTCATGGATACCGCAATAATTCACGGCAGTATTATTATCGAGTCCTTGATAAAAATGGTGAATAGCCTGCTGATGGCCGATGCCCCAATAGCTTTTGCCCACCCCATCCGGGGACGCGTCGCTGGCAAGACTGGTATGCTCATCGCCACGGATTTGCCACAGCACGTTGTCCGCAAGACGCAGCATCCCGTGCTCGAATTCCAACTCCAGCAGCAGCGGTGAGTCGCTGGCGTGACAGTTGCTGGCGTAAAATAGCCCGCGCGCGCCGTTGTTAAAGCACATCGTCGCCATCGCGCTATCTTCGGTCTCGATCTCATCTGCCAGCAACGTGCTGTCGACCACCCCTTTTAAGCGGCTGACGCCTTCGCCAAACCACTGCATCAAATCCAGCGTATGAATGGCCTGATTAATCAGCAAGCTGCCGCCTTCGGTGGCGAAACTGCCCCGCCACGGGCTGGCGCTGTAATAGCGCCCGGCACGCGACCAGGTGAGCACGGCTTTAATCGCGCGCATGGCACCAAGCGATCCTTCCTCAATACAGCGCTGGATAGCCAGGCTGGTTGGGTTAAGGCGGTTTTGATAACAGATCCCGACGTGGCGCTGGGCCACCGTGGCAGCGGCCTGAATCTCCGCCACCTCTTGCGGATTCATGACCATCGGTTTCTCGCAGAACACCTGTTTCCCCGCCGCCAGCGCTGCCAGGATCATTGGCTTATGCAGGAAGTGCGGCGTGCAGATGTGTACCACGTCAATGGCGTCATCGCGCAGCATCTCGCGGTAATCCAGGTAAAACTGGCAGCCGTAGCTCGCCGCCAGCTGGCTTCCCTTATCCCCGTCGATATCGACAAGGGCACGTAAGGCCACATTAGGGAGCTGGCTCAGGGCTTCCACATGACAGGTATGGATAGCCCCGCCGCCGATAATCGCCACATGACGTGTTTTCATCACCGCCTCTCGTTACGCTACGGCGTTCGCCAGCATTTGCGCTTTCACGCACAGCTCGGCGGCTTTAAAGGTGTGTTCCTGGGTCATCGCGTTTTCCGTACGATTCAGGCAGTCCAGAATCAGTTGGCCGAAGTACGGGAAGCCCACCTGTCCGGCAACCGGATAGCGGAACTCACCCTCTTTGTTGACCAGATAAACCACGTCCTGCTCGCCGCGGGTGATATCGACGTATTTACGGATTTCGATATAGCCGTCGGTGCCTAAAAGCGTCAGGCGACCGTCGCCCCAGCTGGAAAGGCCATCAGGTGTGAACCAGTCGCAGCGGAAGTAGCCGGTTGCGCCGTTGTCTCCTGCTAGCATCGCGTCGCCAAAATCTTCAAACTGCGGATACTGCGGGTGATTCACGTTACGTACCTGGCTTGCTACCACGTGAGCGTCGCTGTTGCCGGTGTAGAACAAAAACTGTTCAATCTGGTGGCTGCCGATATCGCACAGGATGCCGCCGAAAAATTCCTTCTCGTAGAACCAGTCCGGGCGACCTTCGCCTTCACGGTGCGGGCCGACGCCCAGCGTTTGCATCACGCGGCCAATCGCGCCTTGTTGCACTAACTGCCCGGCAAACACCGCGCTTTCAACGTGCAGGCGTTCGCTGTAGTAGACCGCATATTTGCGCCCGGTTTGCGCCACTTTACGTTTGGCCGCATCCAGTTGAGCTAGCGTGGTTAACGGCGCTTTATCGGTGAAATAGTCTTTACCTGCGTCCATCACCTTCAGCCCCAGTGCGCAACGCTCGGACGGAATAGCGGCACCGGTAACCAATTGCACGCTCTCGTCGTTGAGGATAGTTTCCAGCGTTGGTGCAACCTGTACCTGCGGGTACTGCTGCACGAATTTATCGACCTTCGCTGGGTCAGGATCATAAACCCATTTCAGCGTGGCGCCGGCTTCAATCAGGCCGTTACACATCCCGTAAATATGGCCGTGGTCGAGTGCGGCGGCGGCAATAACAAACTCACCCGCGCCGACAACCGGCTGTGGTTTGCCCACTGGGGCGTAGTTCATACCGTCTTTGATGCTCATGTTTATGCTCCTTTGTCCAAATCTTTGCCCAACGGGATTGCGCCAACTTCACTGAAGTTTTCCACCGAGGCGGCTTTCTCGTAGAAGTGTGGGGCGAGGGAAACCAGGCCACCGGTTTTATACCAGGGCTCATCAGGATTGACGGGCAGGGTAACCACCCGTCCGGTAATCGAGGATTGATAAATAGCGGTGATAAGCTCCAGCGAGCGTTTGCCCTGCACACCGTCAATCAGCGGTGCGCCGTGCTGTTCAACCGCGTTAAGCAGATCGTTAATCTGCCCGGTATGCAGGGTATATTTCAGCTTCGGCGTATTGCGGAATAGGGCGTCCAGCCGCGCTTCGCGTTCATCATCATGCTGTTCTTGCGGGAAGCCGTTATCGGCGGAAACGCTGGCCCACATGTCCCACGGCGCGGAAATCCGTGCTTTATCGCCTTGAATGACGATCTTCTGATCTTCGCCGTGATGCACCACCGAGGCGGTCAACTGTGTTAGCGCGCCGCTGCTATAGCGGAAAATTGCGGCTGAGAGGTCTTCCACTTCGGCGTTGTCGTGAGCAACGTTGGTCATCATCGCCACCACTTCAGTCGGGAAGCCGAGCATCCATTGAATGGCATCGATATGGTGAACCGCATGGTTGAGGGTGCAGCCGCCGCCTTCTTTTTCCCACGTACCGCGCCACCACAGGTCGTAATAGCAGTGGCCGCGCCACCAGAACGAATCCACCTGCGCGTGACAAATTTTTCCCAGCTCGCCGGAATCGACAACCTGCTTCAAACGCCAGAAGGCATCGGTAAAGCGGTTCTGGGCGATAATCGAGAGAATTTTGCCGCTGGCGCGCTGGGCGGCGATCATCGCATCGCACTCTTCAAGCGACGCCGCCATCGGTTTTTCGCACAGCACGTGCTTCCCGGCGTTAAGGGCATCGACGCTGATTTCTGCATGCACATACGGCGGGGTGCAGACATCGACGATGTCGACCTCAATGCCCGACGCCAGCATTGCCTGATGGCTGCTGAATACCGTCGCTTGCGTGAGTCCGTAGCGCTCTTTTTTCTCTAGTGCTTTTTCGGGATAGATATCGACTAACGCCACAATCTGGCAGCGATCGGCAAACTCCTGATATCCCTGAATATGGTTATGGGAAATATTCCCGGTTCCCACGATGGCAATGCGTAACATACGTCTCTCCTGCTGCGGTTTACCAGGTGCCGGAGGCATCCAGGGTCTTGCTTTCAACCTGCTTATCCACCGAGCGCGCGATGCGTTCGTCGAGTAATTTTTTAAACAGCGCCTCGTCAAACGGCAGGTCAACCCAGCCGTCGGTCCAGGTGGACAAGTGCATGGCGTTAGAGAGCGTCAGACCGTGAATACCGTCGGTGCCGGGGGCGATAAGCGGCGTACCGTGCAGCACGGCGGCGGCAAAGTTGGCGGTGACCACGTAGTGTTCACTGGATTCCGGGGCCACCGGCAGAGTGACTTCCCAGCACTCCGGCTCGCCAAAGCCGTTTTGCCAGCGGGCGTTAAATTCGGTTTCAGATTCCCGCAGCCGCCAGAAGCGCAGCTTGCCGTCCTCGACCACCACTTTTCCGCGATCGCCTGCGATCTCCAGGCGATTGGTGCCCGGCGCTTCGGCGGTAGTGGTGATAAACACCCCGGTCGCGCCATTGGCGTATTCGGCGTAAGCGGTGACTTCGTTTTCCACTTCAATCTGGCGATGCTTACCTTCCTGGCAGAAGGCGCGCATCCGCACCGGCATCCCAACCAGCCACTGCCACAGGTCGAGTTGATGCGGGTCCTGGTTTAAGAGCACGCCGCCGCCTTCGCCTTTCCACGTCGCGCGCCAGCCGCCGGAGTTGTAGTAACTCTGTGAGCGATACCAGTTGGTGATAATCCAGTTTGAACGGCGCAGTTCGCCCAACTCGCCGCTGTCGATCAGATCTTTCACTTTCTGATACAGCGGGTTCGGGCGCTGGTTGAACATCATGCCGAACACCACGTTGCAGCCACGGGCAAATTCGTTCATCTCGCGCACCTGCGCGGTGTAAACGCCCGCCGGTTTCTCGCACAACGTATGGATTCCGTGGCGCATGGCCAGCATTGACAGGCCTGGGTGGTCATAGTGCGGCGTGGAGACAATCACCGCATCAATCAGCCCGCTTTTCAGCATTGCCTCGGCGTCGCTGAATATTTCAATCTCTGCGCCGACAAGCTGGCGAATGGCCGCATGTTTATCGAGATTGTTGTCGCACACTGCCGTCAGACAGGCTTCTTTCACCGTCCCCGCCAGCAGGTAACGGGCGTGAACGGTCCCGATATTACCCACGCCGATAATGCCAAATCGCACCTTTTCCATGTTGCACCTTACGTGATAGGAATGTCTGATGCCTGAAAATAGGCAAGGTGGTGAAGGCGAACAAATGGAATTTGTGAGAATGCTCGCAGGCGGGAAAGGAATATGGGCGAGAAATTGAAAATGGGTTTTAAAATCAGCTCACTGCATCTGCAAAAATTTGCAAAAGATGATTGCGAGCGAGGTCACACAATGTCAGGTAAGCTAAAAATGGATGAAATAGCCGCCCGGACTGGCTACTCCATCAGCACGGTTTCCCGGGTACTGAGCGGCAAATCCTACACCAGCGAGAAGGCGCGTGAGGCGATTGTGAAATGCGCTCGCCAGCTCGGGGTGCTCGACTCATTGGCAAATGGGCGGCTGTTGATTAACGGTATTGCGGTATTTGCGCCGGAACGGACATTCCAGGGGCGGGGCGATACTTTTTATCTGGAGGTGACAAAAGGCATTGCCGAAGCCAGTGCGCCGCACGATGTCTGGATAAGCCATTGCGCGCTGGAAGAGCAGCGAGCCGACGTCAAATTATTTCTCGAGAAAGCCAACCAGAAGAATATCAACGCCGTGGTCATCATCGGCACGGACGACCCGACGATTCTCAAGCTTGCCAGCACCCTGAATAAACCCTGTGTGCTCATTAATTCTATCGACAGGGATATGGCGTTGGACTGCGTCTCGCCCGACCACCGGGCCATCGGGTTTACCGCGATGCGCTATCTCTTTGAACAAGGTCATCGGCGCGTGCTGACGATGACCTGCCTGCGTCGTGAAACGCTGTATGCCCGGCTGGATGGCATTAAAGAGGCCTATCGCTACTACCACATTCCCTTCAACCCTCAGCATGATTTACTGGTCACCGAGTGGTTTACGGCGCAAGAGGCAGAGCGAGCGCTGGATAAGTGGCTGAAAGAGCACGATCGTACGCTGTGGCCAGATGTTATCTTCCCTAACAGCACGAACATGACCGAAGGGGTGATGAACGTGTTGCAGCGTTATGGGCTACGCGTACCGGAAGACATCTCTATTATCACCACTGATTTTACGTGGAATCTGGAAAACAGCCTGACGATGCCGATTACCGGTATTCGCGTGCCATGCCGCGATTTGGGGATTGAAGCGGTGCATTTGCTGCAAACGCGGCTAAACCGGCCACAATCGCCGGTTTACAATCTCTTATTGCAGGGGAATGTAATGGATTTCGGGTCCGTAGCTAACGCCACGCGGCATGCGGCGCGCGTGGCACTCGACGGTTAGTTCTGTAACTGTGGCGGCAGACAAACCCCAATCCCGCCGATACCGCAGTAGCCGTACGGATTTTTGTGCAGATACTGCTGGTGCTCATCTTCCGCGTAATAGAACGGTTTTGCGGCTTCAATTTCGGTGGTGATCGCGCGTTCATCGCCTGCCGTGCGCATGGCGTCCTGGAATTGCTTCAGACTGGCGTGCGCCTCCACTTCTTGCTCAGGTGTCGTAGGGTAGATGGCCGAACGGTACTGGATGCCGTGGTCGTTACCCTGACGCATACCCTGCGCCGGGTCGTGATTTTCCCAGAACGTTTTCAGTAAATCGCCGTAGCTGACTACTGCTGGATCGAAAACGACGCGCACCGCTTCTGCGTGCCCGGTCTCACCAGAACACACTTCCCGATAGGTTGGATTCGGCGTAAATCCGCCGGTATAACCTGCTGCGGTACTGTAAACGCCGGGCATTTGCCAGTAGAGACGTTCAACGCCCCAGAAGCAGCCCATCGCGAAAATCGCGACCTCCATTCCATCAGGAACGTGCGTCATTGAGTGTTCTGTCACAACATTGAGCGTGGCGACCGGCATAGGTGTATTTCTTCCGGACAACGCATCCGATTGAGATACAAGGTGTTTTTTATCAACTAGACTCATGGGATTGATCTCCGGGAAACAGTAATTTTCGTTAAGGTTGTAACCTGGCGCGTCTTTTAACACAATAACCACGCCGAATACGTCTAGATTTAAACATAAGAATAATTAGGGGCTCTGTCTGTATTTCAACCCGACAAAGAGTGGGTTTTTTAAATTGGTGTTATAAGCCGTGCGCCGTAAGTGCGCAAAATGGCCAAAATCAGCCATGACCGCGGAGCGGACTTTCGTTTCCTTTTTTGGGGTGGAAACAAGGATATTCAGGAGAAAATGTGCGACAAATCCGCCAGTTATGTTTGGTGAGCTTGCTGCTGACCAGCGGTGTTGCCAGTGCAGCAAACATCCGTCTACAGGTTGAAGGCCTCTCAGGCGAACTACAAAAGAACGTCAGGGCGCAGCTTTCGACGATTGATGGTGACGAAGTGACGCCAGATCGTCGTTTTCGCGCGCGCGTGGACGATGCTATTCGCGAAGGGTTAAAGGCCCTTGGCTATTACGAACCGACGATTGATTTCGAACTCAAGCCACCGCCGGCCAAAGGTCGCCAGGTGCTGCTGGCGAAAGTGACGCCGGGCGAGCCGGTGCGTATTGGTGGCACTGATGTGATTCTGCGCGGTGGCGCACGCGACGACAGTGATTATCTTAAGCTGCTCAAAACCCGTCCAAAGATTGGTACGGTGCTGGATCACGGCGATTACGATAGCTTCAAAGGCTCTCTGACCAGCGTCGCGCTGCGTAAAGGCTACTTCGATAGCGAGTTTAAAAAGAGCCAGCTTGGTGTCTCGCTTGACCGCCATCAGGCCTTCTGGGATATCGATTACGATAGCGGCGAGCGCTATCGGTTTGGCGACGTCACTTTTGAAGGCTCGCAGATCCGCGAAGAGTATTTACAGCATCTGGTGCCGTTTCATAAGGGCGACTATTACCAGTCCAGCGATCTGGCTGAATTGAACCGTCGGTTGTCCGCGACGGGGTGGTTTAATTCTGTCGTGGTCGCACCTGAGTTTGAAAAATCCCGCAAAACCAAAGTATTACCGCTGCATGGCGTGGTATCGCCGCGCAGTGAAAATACCGTTGAGGTCGGTGGGGGGTACTCGACCGATGTCGGCCCTCGCGTGAAAGGGTCATGGAGGAAACCATGGGTGAACTCTTACGGTCACAGTCTGACGACCAGCCTTAGCGTCTCGGCACCGGAACAACAGCTTGATTTCAGCTATAAGATGCCGCTGCTGAAAAATCCGCTGGAGCAGTATTATCTGGTGCAGGGCGGCTTTAAAAGCACCGACCTGAACGATACCAAAGCCGACTCCACGACGCTTGCCGTGTCACGCTTCTGGGACCTCTCCAGCGGCTGGCAGCGCGCGATTAACCTGCGCTGGAGCCTCGACCACTTTACTCAGGCCGATGTCACCAATACCACCATGCTGTTCTATCCTGGTGTTTCCATCAGCCGTACCCGCTCGCGCGGTGGCCTGATGCCGACCTGGGGCGATTCACAGCGTTACTCCATTGATTACTCCAATACTGCCTGGGGCTCTGACGTTGATTTCTCCGTCTTCCAGGCCCAGAACGTCTGGATCCGTACACTGTATGACAGCCATCGTTTCGTGATGCGCGGTAATCTCGGCTGGATTGAAACCGGCGACTTCGATCGTGTGCCGCCAGACCTGCGCTTCTTCGCCGGTGGCGACCGCAGTATTCGTGGCTATAAATACAAATCCATTGCTCCGAGAGATTCCAAAGGCAAACTGATTGGTGCATCAAAACTGGCGACCGGCTCGATGGAATATCAGTACAACGTCACCGGAAAATGGTGGGGCGCGATGTTTGTTGATGGCGGTGAAGCGGTGAGTGATATCCGCCAAAGCGACTGGAAAATGGGGGCCGGTGTCGGCGTGCGCTGGCAGTCTCCTGTTGGGCCAATCAAGCTCGATTTCGCCGTTCCGGTCGGCGACAAAGATGAACATGGATTGCAGTTTTATATCGGTCTGGGGCCTGAACTATGACGTTATGGAAGAAAATAAGCCTCGGTGTTTTGCTTTTCCTCGTGGTGCTGGTGGGGGCTGTCGGCTTCCTGATAGGCACCACGACGGGGTTACATCTGCTGTTTAATGCGGCGAACCGCTGGGTGCCGGGTCTGGAAATCGGTCAAGTGACCGGCGGCTGGCGAGATCTGACGCTGAAAAAAGTGCGCTACACCCAGCCGGGCGTGGCGGTGGATGCCGGTGAATTCCACCTGGCGGTTAACCTAAGCTGCCTGTGGCACAGTAATCTGTGCGTCAACGATATTGCGCTGCGTGATATCAACGTGGCTATCGATAGCAGCAAAATGCCGCCTGCCGCGAAGGTTGAGGAAGAAGATAGCGGCCCGCTGAATCTTTCCACACCGTATCCCATCACCCTAAGCCGGGTTGCGCTGAATAACATTAATATCAAGATTGATGACACCACGGTGTCCGTAATGGACTTCAGCAGCGGCCTTCAGTGGCAGGAGAAAAACCTGACGCTGACGCCAACCGCGTTGCAGGGGCTTTTGATAGCACTGCCGAAAGTGGCGGACGTGGCGCAAAAAGAGGTGGTTGAACCGAAGATCAATAACCCGCAGCCGCAGGAAAAACCGCTGGGCGAAACTCTAACCGAGCTGTTCTCTAAACCGGTGCTCCCGGAGATGACCGATGTCCATCTGCCGCTGAACCTCAATATCCAATCCTTTAGCGGCGAACAGCTGCGCATCACCGGCGATACCGATCTGACGATCTATAAAATGCTGCTGAAGGTGAGCAGTATTGACGGCAACATGAAGCTCGACACGCTGGATATCGATTCCAGCCAGGGGACGGTGAACGCCAGCGGTACCGCGCAGCTCATGAATGACTGGCCGGTCGACATGACCCTTAACAGTACGCTGAATATCGATCCGCTAAAGGGCGAGAAGATAAAGCTGAAAATTGCCGGCGATGTGCGCAAACAGCTGGAAGTGGGCGTGAACCTCTCCGGCCAGGTAGACATGAATCTGCGGGCGCAGGCGCAGCTGGCGGAGGCCGGTTTGCCGTTTAATGTCGCGATTGACAGCAAGCAGTTGTACTGGCCGTTTACCGGCGAAAAACAGTTCCAGGCCGATAAGCTCAAGCTAAAACTGGGCGGCAAGATGACCGACTACACCCTCTCCTTTAGCACCAGCGTGAAGGGCGAGGGCGTGCCGCCTGCGGATATTACGATTGATGCCAAAGGCAACGAGCGGCAGGTGAACCTGGATAAACTCACCGTGGCGGCGCTGGAAGGTAAAACGGAGCTGACCGCGCTACTCGACTGGCAGCAGGCGATTAGCTGGCGCGGTGAACTGGCGCTGCGGGGCATTAATACCGCGAAGGTTGCGCCAGATTGGCCTTCGAAAATCGACGG
Organism: Kluyvera intermedia; assembly: GCF_034424175.1. Classification (NCBI taxonomy): domain Bacteria; kingdom Pseudomonadati; phylum Pseudomonadota; class Gammaproteobacteria; order Enterobacterales; family Enterobacteriaceae; genus Kluyvera; species Kluyvera intermedia. The sequence continues at coordinate 4,200,600 of NZ_CP139986.1, read as the reverse complement.
GTTGATCAAAACCAACGGCAGCCTCTACGGCGGCACCTGGCAGATGAACGTTCCGGAGATGAAAATCACCGGTAACGTTAAGCAGAACAAGGTGAAGGTCGATGGTTCGCTGCGTGGCAACAGCTATTTGCAGTGGACTATTCCGGGGCTGCACGTGGCCTTAGGGAATAACACCGCCGATATTAAGGGCGAGCTGGGGGTAAAAGATCTCAACCTCGACGCCAATATTGATGCGCCGAAACTCGACAATATGCTACCAGGGCTTGGCGGTACCGCTAAAGGTCTGGTGCATATCCGCGGCACCGTGGACGCACCGCAGTTGCTGGCAGATATCACCGCCCGCGGCCTGCGCTGGCAGGAACTGTCGATTGGTCAGGTACGCGTCGATGGCGATGTGAAATCGACCGACCAGATTGCCGGTAATCTCGATGTGCGCGTGGAGCGCATTGTGCAGCCGAGCGTCAATATCGGTCTGGTTCATCTGTCAGCAAAAGGCAGTGAAAAACAGCACTCGCTGCAATTGCAGGTGCAGGGCGAGCCGGTTTCCGGCCAACTGGCACTGTCAGGCAGTTTTGATCGTAAAGAGGAGCGCTGGAAAGG